>JBKJIL010000021.1:0-11079 GCA_046598435.1 Acidimicrobiales bacterium | reverse complement strand
CTGGGTGGTGCCACGCACGATCGAGTCGTCGACCACCACCACCCGCTTGCCGGCCAGGTTCTCGCGCAGCGGGTTGAGCTTCATGTGCACGGCCCGGGCCCGCAGCTCCTGGCTGGGCGCGATGAAACTGCGGCCGATGTAGCGGTTCTTCACGAGGCCCTGGCCGAAGGGGATGCCGCTGCGCCGGGCGAAGCCCTCTGCGGCAGGCACGCCCGACTCGGGCACGCCCATCACCATGTCGGCCTCGACGGGCGCCTGCTCGGCCAGCTGCTCGCCCATGTGGATGCGGGCCTGGTGGACGCTGCGGTTGTAGAGCCGGGTGTCGGGCCGGGCGAAGTACACGAACTCGAACAGGCACAGCTTCGGGTCGACCCGCTCGTCGGGGAACGGGCGCAGCGACCGGGGACCGGTGGCGTCGATCACCACCATCTCGCCGGGCTCGAGCTCCCGGACGAAGTGGGCGCCGACGATGTCGAGGGCGGGGCTCTCCGACGCCAGCACCCAGCCATGCTCCAGCTTGCCGAGGCACAGCGGCCGGAAGCCGTTGGGGTCGCGCACGCCGATGACCCGGCTCTCGTCCATCACGACGAGCGAGAAGGCGCCCTGCAGGTGCGGGAGCACACCGCCCAGGGCCAGCTTGAGGTCGCGCTCGTCGCTGCGCTCGTCGGGGAGGTGGTTGAGCTCGGCGGCCAGGAGCTCGGCGATGAGGTCGGTGTCGCTGGTGACGGTGCCCGGCAGCATGCCGGCTTCCTCGGCCAGGGCCTCGGTGTTGGTGAGGTTGCCGTTGTGGCCGAGGGCGAAGTGGCGCTCACCGGCCCCGCGGTAGGCAGGCTGGGCGTTGCGCCAGGTGGAGCTGCCGGTGGTGGAGTACCGGCAGTGGCCGATGGCCACGTGGCCGTGCAGCCCGGCCAGGGTGCGGTCGTCGAACACCGACGCCACCAGGCCCTGGTCCTTGACGACGGTGACGGCGGTGCCGTCGCTGACCGCCATGCCGGCCGACTCCTGGCCCCGGTGCTGCAAGGCGAAGAGCCCCAGGTAGGTCAGGTGAGCGACCGGCTGGCCGGGGGCGTAGACAGCGAAGACGCCGCACGCCTCCTTGGGGGAGTCGTCCTCGGAGAGGTCGTCGAGCAGCTCGCCGGCGGACACGGGCGCCAGTCTGCCAGGAGCGACGGTGGGAACCGCTACTCGGCGGATCGCTCGCCTGACGCCGACGCGGCGGCCAGGTGCCGGGCCTCAGCGCGAGCGGTCCGCTCAGCCTGACGGCGACGCCGACGGGAGGCCTCGAGCGCGGCCCGACCGGCGAGGAGCAGGGCCACGGCGACGGCCAGGAAGAGGCCGACGTAGATGCCCGTCCTCGGCAGCGGGCCACCGTTGCCGCCCTGGGTAGCGGAGGCGCCCAGCACGGAGAACTGCCCGTTGCGGTCCGGGTTGCACAGGCAGGTGAAGTCATCACCGACGGCCGACACGAGGTGCGAGCCGGGCGAGGCCTGGGGGACGATCCACCGGATGGCCAGCGTCGTTGTGGTGGCGGCCTGGCGGGCCAGCGCCTCGCCGCCGAACAGCACCGGCTGGCCGGCCGACTGGGCCTGCATCGGTGCGGTGCCCCGACCGACCTCGGCGCCGTCGAAGAGGATGCGCACGGTGGCGCCGAACTTGACGTTGTTGACGGTCGCCGTGACCGAGGCGCCCGGCCGGCCCTGCGTCAGGGTCAGATCACACGACGCCTCCAACGTGGCGACACCGGTCGTGGTGGTGGTGCCGCCATAGGGGTCCTCGTCCTGCGCCCCTGCCGGCGACGCCAGGAACCCCAGGACCAGGGCCAGACAGACAGCGACGAAGCTGACCGCCGCTGCTCGTCGTTCCCGGGTTGTCTGGATCACGGTTGGTCCCTCATGAGGTCACGCTCGGGGTGATCGACACCACCGAGAGAGGCATTTGCCGACAAGAGTACCGAATCGGTGCAGAATGTCACTTATCGGAAGGCGGGTGCTGAAACCGCCACCGGCTGCTCGCCGTCGGCGAACTGCCAGCGACGATCTAGTTCGACGTCACCGGCCACGGTGCCTGCTCCGGTGCCGATCTCGACGCGCACGGTGGTCGGGCGCACCCGTGGGGACGGGATGAGATCGAGCCGGTAGGGCCCGGCCGGTCGGGGCGCCAGGCGCAGCGAGAGGTCCAGTGAGCGGGCCTGGCCCGCCGGTACGTCGACGATGAACGCCACGTACGGACGGCCGTCCTCGGTACCTGACGAGACCGGCTCCACCGGCAGGTCGCCTCCGACATCCTCGAGAGTGGTCCCCGTCGGCAGGTACAGCGTGACCAGCGAGCGCAGCACGCCAGCGGGCAGCGTCGTCGCCCCGGGGAACGGGCCGAAGATGTACCGGGGTCGCGTCACGTCTGCGGGGGCCGTGTTGCTGAGCGTCACGCGGGCTTCGAGGTCTCCCAGCTCGCCGGCCTTGCGGGTACCGGTGATGTCCAAGTGGGTGTCCAGGTAGTAGTCGAGCTTGTTCCCGGCCAGGTTCTGCGCCGTCAGAGCGACCACGTCGCCGTCGGTCGGATCCGGGTAGGCGCCATCGGCACCGAAGGACAGCAGCTCGTTCTGGGCTCCCGACGACGTGGCGTGCATGAGGAGGTGCCGGGCATCCACGGCCTCGGCCAGACGGGTGGCGAGCGTGCGCAGGCTCGGGATGTCGCCGTCCACCAGGCGGCGAAGGGCGGCCTCGGCGACGTCACCCAGCACGTCGGAGCGCTCCTCGATGTCGGGGAAGGCGATGTAGGCCTCGTTCAGGGTGAGGGCCACGACGTTGTCACCCCGCACCTCGCCCAGCTCGGGGACGAGCACGGGGCCCACGCCGTCGAGCAAGGCTGCGAGACCGGCGGGGTCGATCTGGATGACGCCATCGACGGGCAGGCCCGACGACGCGCTGTACATCGCCTCGAGCACAGGCGCCACGACGGTGAAGTCGCCCGACAGGTTGGCCTGGCGCCAACGTGAGAGCGGGTCGAAGCCGTTCCACCGCTCGAGGTAGTCCGACGGCACCAGCTCGGAGGCCACGGGACCGGGCAAGGCCAGCTCGTCGATGCGGCCGAACGCGGTCAGGTCGATGACGCCGTCGCGGCCCTCGAGGACGCCGTAGTTGAGGATCATCCCGCCCGACCCGCGCATCTCGGCACTGTTTGCCACCGCGATCAAGTAGCGGCGAGGCCCGTCGCCACCGGCCAGCTGCTGGAGGAGACGGAGCCCGTGGCCGAGCACATCGAGCTGATCGCGGCGGCTGGCCGCTTCCTCGTACACCGCCGTGTGCAGGGTCTTCACGCTCGACAGCACCCAACGAGAGCGAGCCGTCGGGGCCTCGGCGGGAAGCTGGGCGGCCAGCGCAGTCACCTCGCGTTGCACCCCCGAGACTGCCTCGAGCGGGATGCTCCCGTCGGACAGCGACACCTCGAGCCGTCCCCTCGGCGACTCCAGCGGGATCGCCTTCTCGAGGATCTGGCGGCCGCCGCCGATCACAGAGGCGGCCAGACCGACCGAGTCCCTGAGGCTCTCGACGTTGTCACCGATGGCGGGGACGGAGGCGACCAGCTGCAGGCTGACGGTGTAAAGCCCGTTGTTGGTACGAAGAACGAGGGTCTGGGCGACGCCCAGGTCCGAACGGGCGTCCGCGAGGCGGCCATCCTGGATGGCCGTGGCCGCCGACTCGACGAGGTCCTGAGCGGCGCGCAGATCGCGGCTGGCGCGGGCCAGGCGCGCGGCGGTGAGACCGCCGACCAGAGCAAGACCGAGGAGTAGCAGGCCCCCCACCACGGGCCACCGACGCGCCCGCGGGGCGCGACCCGGGAGCTCGCTACCGGGCATGCGGGCGTTGTCCGGGACGCACGCCACCGCCCACGCGGGTCTCGACGGCCCGGATCAAGCGGTCCATCTGCTCCTCGTTCAGCTCGACGGACGACCCCTCGGCCCGCAGCGAGATGCGACGCCTGAGCGAGGACACCTCGTCCCGCAGGCTCACGACCTCCTCGATCAGGGGCGCAAGGGTCGGGAGGCTCATGCTGGCCTCCACGCTTCGGCGCAGGTCCTTGATCTCCGATCGGACCTCGTCGAGCGAACGCCGATCGTCCGCAGGATCCGCGTTGAGGCGACTGAGCACCTCCGAGAGGTCGGCGCGCAGAGATGCCACGTCGCTGCTCACCTGTTCGAGCTCCGGCCACTCGAGCACGGCGCGACGAAGCCCCGAGACGTCGCCGCGCAGCTCGTCGACCGTGGCGCGCAGCTGGCGGAGCTGGACTCGATCGCCCACGTCATCGACCGCCTGACGAAGGCTGGCCAGCTCCGAGCGCACCCCAGCGAGGTCGGCGTCCACGTCTTCTCGCAGGGCGCGGAGGCGCTCGAGCACTCGGTCGCCCAAGCGGTCATAGGCCTCGACCAGCGCGCGGCCCGGGCGGGCGGGATCACTCGACGGAGGCATCACCTCGGCCGCGTGGACCGGTGTGGCCCCGGCCAGCGGCGCTGCCGCCGGCGGAGACGAGGGCTCAGCAGCCTGTGGCGACGGCGGCGGGGCCGTCGTTCCAACGGGGTCGGTCGGCCACTGCAGGCGCACCGCGATCTCCTCGTCGGTCGGGGGCTGTCGGTCGGATTGCATCGATCCTCGGTTCGCCGTGAGCGGCCCGGCCACCTGCCACGCGCAGGCCCCGTGACGTGGCCAGCGGAGTAGGGTACGGCCTCCGCATCGCCTACGCCCACCCCTCACCCCTTGGAACTTCGCCGCTACGTCACGGTCCTCCAGAACCGGCTGCTGCTGATCCTGCTGACGACGGCGCTCGCCGCCACGGTCGGGTACTTGAGCGCGGACACGACGGCTCGCTACACCACGCGGAGCACGCTCTACGTCGGGTCGACCTCGATCTCGTTCGATGCAGCGCAGGGGGAGCTGTCGAACGACCGGTTCGTCGCGCTCCAGAGCATCGCCCTCACGTTCTCAAAGATGATCGACAGCCAACCCATCGCCATTCGCACCGTCGAGCGGCTCGATCTCGCCGTGACCGCCAGCGAGGTCGTCGCCGCGACACGCACATCACAAGAACCCGGTACCCAGCTCCTCTACATCGACGTCACGGACGAGGATCCCGCCATCGCTCAGGCGGTTGCCAACGGGTTGGCCGAGGTCTTCGTGGAGACGGTGCAGGAGTTCGAACCAACGGGCTCGGAGGGTGCGGTGCCCCGCCTGCCGGCCTACGTCTTCGAGCGAGCGCAGCTTCCCAGCGTGCCCCAACCCACCAACCAGCTGAACTCGATGGTGCTCGCCACGCTTTTCGGCTTCCTGGTGAGCGCTGGAGTTGCCTTCCTCCTCGACTACCTCGACCTCTCGGTGCGCACTCCGGCCGATGCCGAGCGCCTCCTCGAGCTCCCGGTGCTCGGCGTGATCCCGGCGCTCGGCAACGAGGTGCCACTGGGCGTTCGACTCGACCTCGGTGCTGAGCGATGACGCTCCTCCGCCCCTTGCGCAGAAGTGTCCCGACGTCGCGCCTGGCCAGCCGGGACGAGGCCTTCCGAGTTCTGCGCTCGAACCTGCTCGTCGCCATCGACGACCTCGCCAACCCAGTCGTGATCCTGACCAGCGCCCGCCAAGGTGAGGGCAAGACCTCGACCTGCGTCGCCCTCGCCCGCTCGCTTGCCGTCGCTGGGCCGAGGGTCGTGCTCGTCGATCTCGATCTTCGTCGTCCCGACGCTCACCGTCACGTCGGTGCGGACAACGTTCCCGGTTGCACCGAGGTGCTGCTCGATCAGCGCCCTCTCGACGAGTGTCTCCAGTACCTGGCGCCGCCGAAGGACTCGCCCGGACTCAACGGTCTGTACTTCCTCCCGGCTGGCGCGGGGGTGAGCGACCCGGCGGAGCTCCTCGCGTCCTCGAGGACGGGTCGGTTGCTCGACGGCCTGGCCAGCCAGGCCGACATCGTGCTGATCGACACCCCGCCGGTACTACCGGTGGCGGACACCCTCGTGATCGGCCGCTTGGCCGCCGGAGCCGTGCTCGTCGTCGAGGCGCGAGCCACCCCGGCTCAGCTGGTCAATCGGGCCAAGAGCTCGCTGATCCGCAACCAGACCCGCATCCTCGGCATCGTGCTGAACAAGCTCCACGCAGGCGACGACATCGGGTATGAGTACGGCTACGGCGAAGGTGAACGACGCTGAGGCTCGCGGATCGCGAGACGTGACCACTCACGACGACCACCGCCTCCGCCTCGGGATCGATGCCGCGCTGGCGCGCCACGAACGGCTGGTCGACCTCCTCGGTCCGCTGGTACGGCCACGGATGCCGCTCCAGTGGGTGCATCGACCCCACGGGCTGAGGCTCGCGGCCGACTATGCCGAGACGGCCGGCAGCTGGTTCGAGGCGACGACCGACCTGGCCACCTGCGACGTTGCCGTGCTGCCCTTCTGTTGGGACCAGGTGCTGCTCGACCCAAGCCTCGCCGCGCCGGCCCGGCAGTTCTGTGAGCGTGCCGCCCACCTCGAAAAGATCGTGCTGGTCTTCGTCGACGGTGACGACCACGTCCCGAGCCCCGGGGACAACGCCGTCGTCTTTCGCACTTCGTTGGATCGACGGCGCCAAGGACCTCTGGACGTGGCCCTGCCGGCATGGATCCCCGATCCCGGTCGACAGCCGCCACGTCCGCCCCAGACGACGCCGACGGTGGGCTTCTGCGGGCAGGCCTATCCCTTGGGCCTGCCCGCAGGGCGGGTGCTCAAGCGAATGAAGTTCGAGCTTCGCGCGCTGCTCACCGACCTCGGCGTGGTCGAGCGCATTGGCAAGCACCCGGCGTTCCGACAGCGCCCTCGTGCCGTGCGGGCGCTGGCCCGGTCGACCGAGGTCGACCCTCGGATCATCTTGCGGCCAGCCATGACACGGCTCGACCTCGACACCGACCTCGAGCAACAGCTCCGACTCGAGTACGTGGCCGCCCTCGCCGACGCCGACTACGTGCTGGCCGTTCGAGGTGAAGGGAACTACTCCTTCCGCCTCTACGAGACGCTTGCCGCGGCCAGGATCCCCGTGTACGTCGACACCGGCGCTGTGCTCCCCCTCGAGTCGCAGGTTCCCTGGGACGCCCTCTGTGTGACCGTTCCCGAGCACCGGATCGACGAGCTCGGCTCCATCGTCGCGTCCGCCCACACGAGGGGCCTCGATGTGTTCACTGCCCGCCAGGAGGCCGCCCGCTCGGCCTGGGAGCGCTGGCTGTCGATGAGGGGCTTCTTCGGCGCCTTGCGAGCAGTGCTGCTCGCACAGCTCTCCGACGCCCCTGTCGTCGATCCCCGAGCGGTAGCCATCTCCTTGGGCTGACCATCGTGTCGCGGCGCGCGTTCCCGGCGTGCTCGCGGCGTATGCCACGCTTCTGCCATGCATGGCACTTCGTCGACCTGGCAGCCCGACACGCGCTTCTGGCGTGACAGGGCGGTGGCCGTCACGGGAGCGACGGGCTTCCTCGGCTCACACCTGACCGCGCTGCTGACCGGCCTCGGCGCTCAGGTCGTCGCGTTGGTGCGCGACAACGTCCCGCCGTCTCCCATCGGCGCCCGTTGGGCGAGCGAGGTCACCACCGTGTCCGGAGACGTCACGGACCAGGCGACGATCGAGCGAATGCTCGGTGACTACGAGGTCCGGACGATGTTCCACCTGGCCGCGCAGAGCCAGGTGGGCGTCGCCAACCGTCACCCGGTGGCCACGTTCGAGTCGAACGTGGCCGGCACGTGGGCCGTGCTCGAAGGCTCCCGGCGCTCGCCCCGCCTGGAGCAGGTCATCACGGCGTCGAGCGACAAGGCCTACGGCGCTCAGCCGATGCTGCCCTACGACGAGGAGATGCCGCTGCTGGCGGTCAACCCCTACGACGTGTCCAAGGCGTGCGCCGACCTCCTCTCCCACACCTACCACCGCACCTACGGGCTACCCGTCTGCATCACACGGTGTGGGAACTTCTTCGGACCGGGAGATCGAAACTGGGAGAGGCTCGTACCCGGCACGATCCGCTCGTTGCTCCGCAGTGAGCGGCCCCAGATCCGATCAGACGGCACGATGGTGCGCGACTACCTCTACGTCGTGGATGGCGCGCTGGCCTACCTGCAGCTGGCCGAGTCGATGGCCTCCGATCCCACCGTGCCTGGCGAGGCCTTCAACTTCTCCACCGAGACACCGCTCAACGTGCTCGACCTGGTCGCGATGCTCCAATCCGCCGTCGGCACCGACCTCGAGCCCGAGATCCGGGCTACGGCGACGCACGAGATCGACCAGCAGTTCCTGTCGGCCAAGAAGGCTCGCGAGCGGCTGGGTTGGCACCCGAGCCTGAGCATGGCCGAGGCCCTCGCTGAGACGGTCGACTGGTACCGGGCGCACGTGGTTCAGGAACCCTCGTGACCGACGTCCAGGTGGCGGTTACCGGTGCCGGCGGGTACCTCGGAAGCCGCCTGTTGTCCGGCCTCGGGCGGCGCGGTCGTGGGCTGGTTCGGACGCCGGTGCGCTACCTCCCCGCGGACCGCCAGATCGAGATCGATCTGCTCGACGACGGGCCGGGGCTGATCCGCGCGTTCGAGGGCGTCGACACCGTGGTGCACCTGGCCGGACAGAACGAGGTCGTCGCCACCCAGCAACCCGACCGGGCACTCACCGAGACCCTCCTCGCGGGGCGACACGTGACAGCGGCCGCGGTGGAGGCACGAGTGGCGCGCCTCGTCTATGTCTCCACCATCCACGTCTATGGAGCTCTGCTCATCGACGGTGCGGTGATCGACGAGACGATGCTGCCGCACCCCAAGTCCACCTACGCCATCTCCCGTCTCGCATGCGAGCACCTCGTGGCCCAGGGGGCTGACGCCGGGTTGGAGGTGCTCGTGGTCAGGCTGTCCAACGCCGTCGGGTCCCCGGTCGATTCGGACGTCGACCGCTGGAGCCTGGTCGCCATGGACCTGTGCCGACAGGCTGCGACCACCGGCAAGATGGTGCTGCACTCGGCCGGGACGCAGTACCGCGACTTCGTGGCGCTGACCGACGTGTGCGAGCTCATCGAGCGCTGCGCGACCCCTGGAGCGGTACCCCCGGGGACGTACAACCTCGCCTCGGGCCACCCGCTGAGCATCCGCGGCCTCGCTCAGATCACACAGGACTGCTTCGAGCGCCGGACAGGCTGTCGCCCCGCGCTTGAGGCTCCAACGCCGACCGGCCCCGACCCCGACCCCTACCGGATCTGCGTCGATCGCCTCACCGCAGTGGCGGGTTCCGCGACGACGCCCATGGAGGAGGCCGTCGACGAGCTGGCGGCCTTCTGTCTCGACAACCACAGGAGATGGTGAATTGGAGATCGAGGGTCTTCGGGTCACTCCGCTGAGGCGCATCCCGGACGAGCGGGGCGCGGTGTTCCACATGCTGCGCGAGGACAGCGACGGGTTCGAGCGCTTCGGTGAGATCTACTTCTCGATGGTGTACCCCGGCGCGATCAAGGCCTGGCACCAGCACCTCGAGATGACGCTCAACTATGCCGTGCCGTCAGGGATGGTGAAGCTGGTCTGCTACGACGACCGCCCCGGATCCCCGACCAACGGCAATGTGGTCGAGCTGCACGTCGGTGAGCTGAACTATGTGCTCGTGACGATCCCACCACTCGTGTGGAACGGCTTCAAGGGGGTGGGGACATCCCCCGCGCTCGTGGCGAACTGCTCCACGACCCCTCATCGGCCTGACGAGATCAGGCGCATGGACCCCTTCACGGAGGCCATCCCCTACGACTGGGCGTTGCGTCATGGGTGAACGAGCTGGATCGCGGTCGGCCCGTGGGTGAGCCGACCGCCGCTCCGCGAGGACGCACCGTCGAGATCGGCCCATTCCCTGAGAACCGCCGCAACTGGCTCTCCGCTGTGTGGGCCCATCGCGAGGTCTTCGTCATGCTGGCCCGCAAGGACTTCCAGACCCGGTACAAGCGCGCCTCCCTCGGCGTCCTGTGGGCGGTGGCGGTCCCGTTGCTGCAGGGCGTGGTGATGGCCGTGGTGTTCTCCCGGGTGGTTCGGCTCGAGGACGCTACGAAGGGGTTCGGTGCGATCGTGTTCGCCGGCGTACTCGCCTTCTCGTACTTCGCGGCCACCCTCACCGCTTCCGTGACCTCGATCGTCGATGGTGCCGGCCTCACGGACAAGGTGTGGTTCCCGCGAGTCCTGCTCGTGCTCGTGCCGGGAGCCGCGAACCTCGTCAGCCTCGCCATCTCGCTGGCGGTCCTGGTGGTAGCGCTGCCGTTCCTCGGTGCAGAGCTCGGCGTGCACGTGCTGCTCCTCGGTCCGGCGGTGCTGCTGCTGATCTCCTTCACGATGGCGCTCTCACTCGTCGTGTCCGCCATGCACGTGTACTACCGGGACGTGAAGTTCCTCGTGCAGGCAGCCCTCCTGCTGTGGATCTACGTCACCCCGGTGGTCTTCCCGAAGTCACTGCTGGGTGAACTGGGGCCCTGGCTGGATCTCAACCCGATGACGGGCGTCGTGACCCTGTTCCACCGGGCCGCGGTCGGAGGAACCGAGGCGTGGGTCCGACCCGTGTCGGTGTCGGTCGTCGCGACGCTGGTGCTCACCGTGGTCGGCCTGGAGGCCCAACGCCGCCACGACCGCCTGTTCGTCGACCTGCTGTGAGTCTGGGCACCACGATCGAGCTGCGCACGCTGGGCAAGCGCTACACGAGCGACGGCGAGCCCGCCATGCTCATCAAGGCCCTCATCCCGCGCCGATCCACGGTCCGACCCGAGCGTTGGGCCCTGCGCGGACTCGACCTCTCCATCGCTGCGGGCGAGACCGTCGGCGTCCTCGGCCACAACGGAGCGGGCAAGACCACCCTCCTGCGATTGCTCGCCGGCGTCACCCGACCGACGGAGGGCACGGTGGTCGTGACCGGTCGAGTCGCCCCCCTCATCGGGATCGGGGTGGGCTTCCACCCCGAGATGTCCGGTCGGGAGAACGTCTACGTGAACGGCATGCTCCTCGGCCTCACCAAGCAGCAGGTGGCCGAGCGCTTCGACCAGATCGTGGCCTTCGCCGAGCTCGAGCGGTTCATC
>JBKJIL010000016.1:0-14453 GCA_046598435.1 Acidimicrobiales bacterium | reverse complement strand
CTCGGTGATGTCGTCGATGACCACCACCGAGCGTCGCCGCCTCGAGGCGGTGCGCCGCGACTTCGTCGCCAACATCAGTCATGAGCTGAAGACGCCGGTGGGGGCCCTGGCCCTCCTGGCGGAGACCCTGCTCGGCGAAGACGACCCGGCCGTGCTGCGGCGCCTGACCGAGCGTCTGGTCACCGAGGCGTTCCGGATCGACCGCACCATCGACGACCTGCTCGAGCTGTCGCGCATCGAGGCCCACGAGTCGGCCACGGCGGTCGAGGTGGCCGTGGGCGATGTGATCGTCGAGGCGCTCGACCGCGTGCGGGAGGCGGCCGAGCAGCAGAGCATCCACCTCGAGGTGGTCGAACCGAAGGCCCGCGTGGGCCTGCTCGGGGACCGCCGCCAGCTGGTCTCGGCCGTGTACAACCTCCTCGAGAACGCCGTGAAGTACTCCGACCCGGGTTCCACGGTGGAGATCGGCGCCGCATCCACCGGGCGCTGGGTCGACATCACGGTGGCCGACCACGGTGTCGGGATCCCCCGTCGCGATCTGGAGCGCGTGTTCGAGCGCTTCTACCGGGTCGACCGCGCCCGGAGCCGCGAGACCGGGGGCACCGGGCTCGGTCTGGCCATCGTGCGCCACATCGCCAGCAACCATGCCGGCGAGGTGCTCGTGGAGTCGAGCGAGGGCACCGGATCGACGTTCACGCTGCGGTTGCCCGCCGGCACCGATCGCGCCCCTACCCCCTCCGAGTCAGGATGACCCTCCGATGAGCACGCCCGCGGCAACGATCCTGGTGGTGGAGGACGAGGAGTCCTTCATCGAGGCCCTCACCATCGGCTTGCAGCGCGAGGGGTTCCGCGTCCAGGTGGCGCGCGACGGCGCCGCCGCCCTCGACGTCTTCGATGCGGTGCGTCCTGACCTCGTGCTGCTCGACGTCATGCTCCCCAAGGTGTCGGGGATCGACGTGTGTCGGGAGCTCCGCAAGCGGTCGTCGGTGCCGATCATCATGGTGACCGCCAAGGGCGGCGAGATCGACACGGTGGTGGGGCTCGAGGTCGGGGCCGACGACTACGTCACGAAGCCCTATCGGCTGCGTGAGCTCGTGGCCCGGATGCGGGCGGTGCTGCGACGACGGGCCGGTGAGGCCGTCGCGGCCGATCTGCCTGGCGACGTCCTCGAGGTGGGCGACGTCTCCCTCGACGCCGAGCGACACGAGGTCGTGATCCGCGGCGAGGTGGTGGCCCTGCCGCTCAAGGAGTTCGAGCTGCTCGAGATCCTGCTCGCCAACGCCGGACGGGTGCTGCCCCGGGACACCCTGATCGATCGGGTGTGGGGGAGCGACTACGTCGGCGACACGAAGACGCTCGACGTCCACGTGAAGCGCCTGCGGGCCAAGGTGGAGGCCGATCCGGCCGCGCCGACGCGGATCGTCACGATCCGTGGTCTGGGCTACAAGTACGAGGCGCCCCGGGCCTGACCCCGAAACGGAAGGCCGGACGTCCACCCCTACGATGGGCGAGATGTCCACCGCGGACGGCTGGCAGCCGCTCTCCAAGCCCGCCGGGAGGGCGGGCGCCGAGGCCTTCCACCTGTCGCCGTTCGCCCGTCTGGCCCGCTCGCACGTCTTCGCGGCGGCCGGCGACGCGCTCGTCACGATGGCGCTGGCCAACTCGCTCTTCTTCGACCTCGATCCGAACGACGCCCGGTGGAAGGTCTTCCTCTACCTGGCGCTGACGATGGCCCCGCTGGCGCTCGTCGCCCCCTTCATCGGTCCGGTGCTCGATCGGTCCCATGGCGGACGGCGCTGGATGATCGTGGGCGCGCACGGCCTGCGCGCCCTGGTGTGCCTCGTCATGTTGAACGACCTGGACAGCCTGCTGCTGTTCCCCGAGGCCTTCACGGTGCTCGCCCTCGGCAAGGCCTACGGCGTGGCTCGCAGCGCGGTGGTGCCCACCGTGGTGCGCTCCGACGCGGAGCTGGTCGAGGCGAACTCGAAGCTGCAGCTGCTGTCGGGCCTGGCCGCCCCCGGCGCGGCCATCCCTGCCGGCCTGGCCTTCCTCGTCGCGGGTGCCCCCGGGGTGCTCGGCGTGGCGATGGTGTCGTACGCCATCGCCACGCTGGCCGCGCTGCGGGTGCCCGCCACCCAGGTCGCCGAGGCGCCTGCCACCCCCGCCGAGACAGCGGAGCTGCACGGCATCGGGATCCTCCTCGCGTCCTCGGCCATGGGGCTGATCCGCGGGATGGTGGGGTTCCTCACCTTCCTGCTCCTGTTCGACCTGCGGGAGGACCCGACCTGGCACATGGGCGTGGTGCTGGGCGTGACCGGCGCGGGGGCCCTGCTGGGTTCGGTGGTGGCACCGGCGCTGCGGCGGAGCATGCGCGAGGAGCACATGCTCCTGGTGGTCCTGGGCGCGACGGTGGTCCTCGGACTGGTGGCGGCGCGCTACGGATCGGTGTTCGGCGCCGCGCTCATGGCGGCGGCGGTGGCCGTCGCGTCCACCTGCGGGAAGCTGGGCTTCGACTCGCTGGTGCAGCGCGACGCGCCCGACGCCAACCGGGGTCGCTCGTTCGCTCGCTTCGAAGTGCGGTTCCAGCTCGTCTGGGTGCTCGGCGCCATGTTGCCGGTGCTGATCTCGATCCCGTTGCGGCTGGGCTTCCTCGGGATCACCGGTGCCGCCGGCTTCGCGCTGTTCTCGTACCTGGCCGGCCAGCGGGCGGCCCACCGCGCTCACGTCGATCGGCCTCCGGCCGGACCAGGGATCCCACCCAACGAGGCCACGCCGGCCGAGGCCGCCACCCGTGAGCTCGGCGTCCCCACGGACCGCACCCTGGTGCAGCCCTCCCCCGTGGACCCCACGGAGATCCCGTGACCCCAGTCGGGCTACTCGGGTAGGTCGAGCCGGGCCAGCCAGAGCCCGGGGGCGTCGACCTCGGGCGGGGTCGGGAGGTTGGCCTCGCTCGCCCAGAGGCGCCGGAGCCCGTCCTCGCCGGCCCGTTCGATGACGCCGTCGACGAACGTCGCTCCCCGGTCGTAGGTCGCCTGGGTGAGCTCGAGGCCGAACAGGCGCTCCACGAAGCGATCCGACTCGACCGACTCGACCCGCCGCCGTCGGAGGGCCTCGGTGAGCATGCCGTAGCTGGGGATGAGCTTGGCGCCGACCACGTCGAGCACGTGATCGACCACGCCGACCACTACGGCGACGAGCGCCGCCAGCTGGGGGCGCAGGGCGTCCTGCTCCGGTGAGGTGATGGCGCCGAGGATCATCTCCGGCGAGCCCATGAGCTCTTGCATGCCGGCCAGGGCATCGGGATCGGACGGGTCGATCTGGCCGAGGCGGCCCTCGAGGGCGCCCGGCTCGGCCCGGAAGCTGGACACGTAGCGCTCGAGGAGCGTGAGCATCCGGGCCCGCACGTGGGGGACCCCGAACACGGTGTGGTGGGCGATCTCGTGCACGCAGATCCAGAGGTGGAGGTCGTCGCGGGCGAGGCTCCACTCCTCAGCCAGGGCATCGAGGTTGGGCACGACGAGGAGGAGATCGTCGGCGTGGGGGCCGGTGGTGGGCCGGGGGATGGGCAGGTCGTAGACGCCGAGGCTGCGCTGGGCGAGGTGCCCGACCATCGAGCCGGCCGTCATGGCGAGCATCATCGGCTGGAACATCTTGAGCATCCCCGAGAACATGTCCGCCATCGGGTCGGCCGCCTCGTCCTCGGTGCTCTCCGGGACGTTGCCGAGCGAGGCGGCGAGGAGCTCCACCAGCGGTCGGTAGGCATCGAGGCTGTCGAGGGCCCAGCGGGTGCGGTTCACCGGGACGCCGGCCACGGGCCGTCCGGTCACCGAGGTGCTGAGGCCGGTGACGTCGGCCACGTGGAGGTCGGCGACACGAGCGAGCTGCTCCAGGCCGATACGAGAGAGGGGGTCGACGTTGGGCTCGCTCTGGCCATCGTTGGCCACGCTCACGGCCAGCTGGCGGGCGCCGTCCCAGGCCATGCCGCCCTGTTGGCCGAGCATCTTGGCCAGATCACCGAGGAACGGCATGCCCTCGAAGGGGTTGCCGAGTGGACCTTCGTCGCTCACAGGGGCATCGTAGGGGGATGGCATCCGAATCCGACCGCGCCGACGCACCTGTGCCCCTGAACGGGGCGGTGGTCGTCACCGGCGCCGCCAGCGAGCTGGGCCAGCGGGTCTGCGCGCTGGCCGCCGAGGACCCTCAGGTGTCGCACGTGATCGCCATCGACCGACGCTCGCTGAAGCGCCTGCCGACGGGGATCGAGCGCCACCAGGTCGATCTCACGACGGCTGAGCTCAAGCCGCTCTTCGAGGGCGCGTCCACCGTGGTGCACCTGGCCCAGGCCGACGGCCCGGCCCGGGGCGAGTCGATCGGTGTCACCGGCGAGGGGGCCATGGCCCGTCGGGTGCTCGACGCGGCGGCCTCGGTCGGGGCCCAGCACGTCGTGCTGCTCTCCAGCGCCACCGCCTACGGCGCCTGGGCCAACAACCCGGTGCCCCTCACAGAGGACGCGCCGCTGCGGCCCAACCCCGGCATGGCCATGGCCTCCGAGAAGGCCGACGCCGAGCGGGCCTCGGCCGAGTGGCGCGACGAGCATCCCGGCACGACCGTGGCCATCCTGCGGCCGACGGTCACCGTGGCGCCGGGGGCCAACGGGTGGCTGGCTGCCGCCCTGAGCCGATCCGGGGCCCTGCCCGTGTCGGATGAGGAGCCGCCAGCGCAGTTCCTCGAGCTCGGCGACCTGGTGGCAGCGGTGGATCTGGCTCGCCGGGCACGCCTCGACGGGCCCCGCAACGTCGCCCCCGATGGATGGATCGGCGGCGACACCGTGCGGGCCCTGGCGGGCGGCGTGCCGCGGGTGCGGCTGCCCGAGCGGATGGCGATCGGCGTGGCCGGTCTGCGCTGGCGCTGGGGGCTCACGGCCACGCCGCCCGAGCTGCTGCCGTACACGGTGCACCCCTGGGTGATCGCCAACGACCGGCTCAAGGCCGACGGCTGGGAGCCCAAGGCGTCGAACGAGGAGGCCTACGTGGACGCCCACCGCGCCGGCCCGTGGGCGACGGTCAGTCCCCGCCGACGCCAGGAGCTGGCCCTCGGGGCCACCGCGGCCCTCGCCGTGGGGGTGGTGGCAGGAGTCGCCGCGCTCGTGCGACGCCGTCGCCGACGCTGAGCGACGCCCCCCGTCGCCTTGGCGGGCTCGGCGGGCCGGGCGCGTGTCAGGGCCGCTCGTGCAGCACGACGGTGGTCTCATCGTGGCGGCCGTGGCGCCAGTAGCCCACGACGACCGCGTCGCCGGGGTCGTGGGCGCGCAGCTCTACCACGAGGGCCGAGATGGACCGCACGGGCCGTCCGGCCAGCTCCGTGATGACGTCGTCGGGGCTGAGCCCGGCCGCTGCGGCGGGGCTCCCGGCCGTCACCGAGCGCACCGTGGCTCCGCCGAGCACGCCGAGCTGCCGCGCCTGCTCGCTGGTGAGGTCAGCCCCCTCCACCCCCAACCACCCGTGCACCATGTGCCCGTGGTCGAGCAGCTGGTCGGCGACCCGGCGGGCGAGATCGATCGGGGTGGCGAAGCCGAACCGGCCGTTGGGCTCGACGGCCACGGCGGTGGTGATGCCGATCACTGACCCACTGGCATCCACCAGCGCGCCGCCCGACGAGCCGGGAGCGATGGGCGCGTCCGTTTGGATCATGCCGTGGAGCGTCTCGCCGTCGGGTCCCTCGATGCGCCGCCCCACCGCGCTGATGACTCCGGTGGTGACCGACGGTCCGCCGTCGAGTCCGAGGGCAGAGCCGATGGCGATCGTCGGCGCTCCCACCTCGATGCCCTCTGCTGTGCCCAGCACAGCCACAGGGAGGTGCGTGCCGTCGATGTCGACCAGGGCCACGTCGGTGACGGCGTCGGTGCCGACCAGCCGACCGTCGAAGTGGCGCCCATCGGTGAGCACGACATCGATGCCGGAGGAGCCCTCGACCACGTGGGCGCTGGTCAGCAGCAGCCCGTCGTCGCGGTAGAGCACCCCTGAGCCCGTGACAGCTCCATCGGAGCGCTCCACGTCGAGCCGGACGATGGCGGGGCTCAGACGCTCGGCCACGGCGACGACCCCGCGCTCCCCCCGCAGCATCGGGGAGGACACCACGGGGGTGACGGCGACCTTCTCCACGACGGCCCGGTCGACGACCCGTGGCGAGAGCGAGCCGGTGAGGGCGATCACCCCGGTGGACAGGGCGGCCCCGGCCAGACCGGCCACGATGGCCACCGACCACGTGATGGACCGGACGGTGGGTCCAGCCGCCACCGCGTCGGGTCGCCCTCCGGCTTGGGCCCCCACCTCGGAGGGGTGGCGCCACAGCCGATCGTCGGGCGGCAGAGGTGGACCCGCGCCGACGACGTCGTCATCCTCGGCGTCGTCCGGGCCCATGCCCGGAACGGTAGTGGCGACCTCAGCCGAGAGGACCGCGGGGACGTACAGTGATGGGGATGGACCACTCCGCCCTCGCGGCCCCAGCGGGCGACGACTGGGTGGCTCTCTGCGCCGACCCGCTGCCCGTGGGGACCGTCACCGACTGGGCTGTCCGCCCGAGCTGTGGTGCCGTGGTCACCTTCCTCGGCACGGCTCGTGACCACGCCGACGGCCGACCCGACGTGCGGCGCCTGGAGTACGAGGCCTACGACGGACCCGCGCTGACCCGTCTCACGGCTGTCGCCACCGCCGCGCGCGAGCGCTGGCCCATGCTCGGCCGGGTGGCCCTCCTGCACCGAACGGGCGGTCTCGATCTCGGCGAAGCAGCGGTGGTGGTGGCGGTGTCCAGCCCCCACCGGGGCGAAGCGTTCGACGCCGCCCGCTTCGCCATCGACGAGCTGAAGCGCACCGTGCCGATCTGGAAGCGCGAGACGTGGGCCGGTGGGGCGAGCTGGGGCCTCGAGGCTCAGCACCTCATCGATGTCGAGGCGGTCGGGCCATGAGCTCGCTGGCGTTCCTGCTCATCGTGGTCGTCGTGTCAGCGGTGGGCTCGGGCATCCTCTGGTTGCAGCACCGCTCGCCGAACACGTTGGAGTCGGGGATCGAGGCGTTCCAGCGCGAGATGGACGCCTTGGCGCCCCCGGACGACCCCAATCGACCGCCACGACCTGACGGCTCTCGCTGACCTGTGGCCCGCGACCTCGCCATCGACCTCGGCACCGCCAACACGCTCGTGTACGAGCGGGGTCGCGGCATCGTGCTCAACGAGCCCACCGTGATCGCCATGAACGAGCGCACTCAAGAGGTGCTCGCCATGGGGCGCGAGGCCTGGCAGATGATCGGACGCACCCCGGGCTACATCGTGGCCGTGCGCCCGCTGCGCCAGGGCGCCATCACCGACTTCGAGATCACGCAGCGGATGATCCGGCTGCTGCTGCACCGGGTGGGGGTCAACCGGTTCAACCGGCCCCGCGTGGTGATCTGCGTGCCGTCGGCCATCACGGAGGTGGAGCGACGGGCCGTCACCGAGGCAGCCCGCCGGGCCGGGGCGGCGGAGGCGCAGCTCATCGAGCAGCCCATGGCGGCAGCCATCGGTGCCGGTCTGCCCATCCACGAGCCGGTGGCCAACATGGTGGTGGACGTCGGCGGGGGCACGTCGGAGACCGCCCTCATCTCCCTCGGGGGGATCGTCGCCCTCAAGGCAGTGCGGATCGGCAGCTTCGACCTGGATTCGGCCATCACGTCGTTCATCCGGCGCGAGTACGGGATCGCGGTGGGGGAGCGCACCGCAGAGGACATCAAGGTCGCCATCGGGTCGGCCTACCCCGTGCGCGACGACGTGAAGGCCGAGGTGCGCGGGCGCGACCTCACCAGCGGGCTCCCCAAGACGATCATCCTCTCGCCCGGTGAGGTGCGCGAGGCCATCGAGGAGCCGGTGTCGGCCATCTGCGACTCGGTGGTCGCCTGCCTCGGCCTCACCCCACCCGAGCTGGCCCAGGACCTCATCCTGAACGGGGTGAAGCTGGTGGGCGGCGGCGGGATGCTCGCCGGCCTCGATCAGCGCCTCGCCAACGCCACCGACGTGCCGGTGCACCTCGTCGACGCGCCGCTCGAGTGCGTGGTCCTCGGGGCCGGTCGGTGCATCGAGGCCTACGACAGCCTCAAGGTCATGTTCATGGGCTCGAACCGCTGAACCGCTGAGCCGCTGAGCCGCTGAGCCGCTGAGCCAGGGCGGGGCTCAGTCGCTGAGGTCTTCGGCGGCCTGGCGGACCTGCCAGTCGCGGTCGGCGCGCGCTCGCTCGAGGGCGGCATCGACCTCGGGCCCGTCGAAGGGTGCCAAGGCGATGACGGCCCGGCGCCGCACGGTGGCCTTGTCGTGGGTGGCGGCCAGGATGGCAGGCAGGGCGGCCGCGTCGCCGATAGCCCCGAGGGCGGCAACAGACGCCTCGCGGACGAGCGCGTCGTCGTGGGTGGTGGCCAGCGCCGCCAAGACCTCGACGGTGCCGGGCTCCGGTGGCTGGCGCTCCCCGGCGGCCCAGGCGGCCACCTCCGCGATCGTGGAGTCGGCGCTGGCCAGCGATGCCAGCAGCGACGGCGGCTGGTCGCCAGGAAGCGCGGCCGCCGCCTCGCAGGCTCGGCGAACCACGGTGCCCGACGAGTCGACCAGTGCAGCAGCCACGTCGTGGGGCGTGAGGGCGCCGAGGCGCTCGAGGGCACCGAGGGCGGTCGCCCGCACTCGGGGGTCGGGATCGTCCAGTGCCCGTCGGGCCGTGGCGTGGTCGCCTTGGTGCCCGGCCAGCGCTGCTGTTCGCCGCCGGTCGCCGTCCGACGACCCGTCCGACGCGGGGCGCGCCGTCATCCGAGGGCCTGGTCGACCAGGGAGGTCAGGGCCACCAGGAGGACCCCGGTGGTGACGGCCGTCAGGAGGCCGAGGGCGGCGACGAGGGCGGCGAGCAGGAGCACGGCGCGGGTGCGCCCGATCCAGGTGATCTCGTCGTGCTCGATCGGCTCCGCCACGTGCGAGGGTGCTCCGATGGTCGTTCCGGCGGCCGCGAACCTCGCTGGCCCCGCTCGTGGCAGGCTGCCCGAGGTCCCCAAGCATCGCGCGGGTGCTCCAGGGCCTCCATCTGACGCATGACCTCTCTCGACTCCGGCTCACGTGCCAACGCGGTGCCTGCCCCTCCGCGACCTGCGGCGACCACGAGCGCGCCGCGGGCCAGCCACCGGCGCCTGTGGCTGGCCGGCGTCATCCTGGTCCTCCTGACCTCGACGATCATCGGGGCGGCCGTGATCCCCGTCCCCTACGTGGCCCTTCGACCGGGGTCGGCGCGGCCGGTCGCCGACCAGGTGCTCGTGGAGGGCAGCCCCAGCTACCCACCGACCCACTCCGTCGCCTTCACGACCGTGAACGTCGGCGGCACGACGCTGCTGGAAGCGTTCATCGGGTGGCTCGATGACGACGTGGACGTCTTGCCCGAGGAGCGGGTGCGGGGCGACCGCTCGGCAGCCGAGAGCCGTCGCTACAACGCGCAGCTCATGGACACCTCCAAGCTGGTCGCCATCGCCGTGGCGCTCGACCACCTCGGGCACGACGTGGGCATCCGGACGAGCGGGACCGTGGTGCGCCAGATCGTCGACGGCTCGCCCGCCGCATCTGGGCTCGAGCTCGACGACGTCGTCGTCGACGTCGATGGGGCCCCGGTCGACGCACCTGGCGAGATCGGGACGTTGCTCCAGGTCGGGGGGCCCGGTGCCGAGCACGTCCTCACGGTGGAGCGCCCGGCGGGGAGCGGTACCCGTGCTGAGGTGCGCCTGCGCACCATCGCCGACCCGAACGATGCGACCCGGGCCGTCATCGGGATCGCCCCGGAGGACCGCATCGTGGGCTTCGACTTCCCCGTCGACGTCACCATCGATTCCGGGTCCGTCGGGGGCCCGTCCGCGGGGCTGGCCTTCACCCTCGCGGTGCTCGACGTGCTGACGCCAGGGGACATGACCGGTGGCCATCGCGTGGCGGCCACCGGCACGATGTCGCTCGATGGGACCGTGGGGCCGGTGGGCGGCGGCGCCCAGAAGGCGATCACTGTCCGAAATGCCGGATATGACGTGTTTCTGGTGCCATCTGACGAGTTCGACGAGGTCCGGGTGACGGTCGGAGACGATCTGCAGGTGATCGCGGTGGATACGCTCGCGGAGGCGCTCGACGCGCTGGCTTCGCTTGGGGGCAATGCCGGATCGCTCGCGGGAGCGGCCGGCGGCGACGGCTCCTGAGCCCCTCCCGAGCTAGGCAGGTCACAGGACACAGATGTCGGCCACCGACGTGCAGCTGGGGTTCGCGGCGGAGTTCGCCGTCTTCCTCGTGTCCTTGGCCGGACTCGGGTTCGCGCTGTTGCGCGCCGAGCTGCTGGTCGAGCGGGCGTCGGCTCGGTGGGCGGCGGCCCTCGGGTTCGCGGCACTGGCTGCGGCCGCCTTTGCCAGTGGCACGCTGCTCGTCGACGACCCGGCGGTGGGGGTGGTCGTCGCCCTGCGGGTGGCGGGGATGGTGCTGCTGGCGTCGTCGGCCCGCTCGTGGCGTACGACGGGTGCTGGGCGAGCGGCGCTGCTCGCCGGGATCGTGGCTCTGGCCGCCGCCGAGGGGGCACGGGCTGGCGACGCCTCCAGCGTCGCGGTGGACGCCGTCGCCGGAGTCGGCGCCCTTGCTGTTGGTGCGGCGCTGGTGGTGGCCAGCACCCGCGCCATCTCGGCCCGGATCGCGGCATCGGCGGCCACGATCCTCTTCGTCGTCATCACTGTGCTGGCCGTTGCCCTCTCGGCGGTCATCACCGACAACGTCGAGGACGAGGCGCTGCGCCGCTACGGCGCCCGCGCCGCGACAGAGGCCCAGGCGGCCGCGGACGAGAGCGGCGCCGTGCTCGGTTCCACCCAGGTGCTGGCGTCGGCCCTCGCCAGCACCAGCGTCCCCGAGATCAGGGGCGCGCTCATCACCGTCACCGATCCACAGGCCAGCCCCGAGCAGCGCGCCGCCGCCCAGCCGGTCGTGGCCAGCGCCATCGGCAGGTTCGTGTCGAGCTTCGTCACGTCGGACCCCCGCCTCGGCCCGACGCTCGTGGTCGACGTCGACGGCCGGGTGGTGGTGACCGTGCGCCCGGCCGCGGCCGTGGGGGCCATCGACCCCGCCTTCGCCACCGAGCTGGCCGGTTCGGCGGTGATCAGCCAGGCGCGGGGAACTGCCGCGCCGACCCAGTCGGTCGTGGCGGTGGGTGGGCAGCCCTTGGCGGTGGCGGCCGTCCCGCTCGTGCTGGAGGAGCTGAGGTTCCGGGGGCTGGTCGTCCTCACCAGCCATCTCGATGCCAGCTACCTCGAGGTGCAGGCCGCACCGATCGAGAGCGAGCAGCCCGGCGTGGGGCTGGCCCTCGTCGGTCGCGACGGCGTGCTGGCCACGCACGGCCCCGAGGTCGCACCAGTCGAGCTGCGGGCGCTGGCCCAGGCCGCCATCGACGACTCGGGCACCACCGCGCTCGCCGTGGGTGCTCGGTTCGCGGTGGCCCGGCCCGTGCTGGGCGCCGATGGCGTGCCCGTGATGGCGCTCGTGCTCTCCGTGCCGCGCGGGCAGATCGAGGCGGCCCGGGAAGACCTCTACCGAGTGCTGTTCCTCGTGGCCATGGGTGCCGCCACCGCCGCGCTGGCGCTGGCCTCGGTGGCCGGTGAGCGCATCGGCGCCGGGCTGCGGCGTCTCACCGTGGCGGCCTCGGCCATCCGTGAGGGCAACCTCGACGCCACCGCTGGCGTCACCACCGACGACGAGCTGGGTGCGCTGGGCTCGACCTTCGATGCCATGGCCGGGTCGATCCGCACGATGACCGCCGATCTCCGCACGGCTGCCGATGATGAGGCCGCGCTGCGGGCCCGCCTGGAGGCGGTCGTGGCCGGGATGGGCGAGGCGCTGGTGGCGGTGGACGCGGCCGGCCACATCACCGACTTCAACGCCGCCGCCGAGGAGCTCTGTGACCTCCCGGCCGGTGTCGTGCGCGGGCGCCCGGTGGCCGAGGTGGTGCGGGTCGTGGCCGAGGACGGGGCGGACGTGTCCGCGCGCCTGGCGCGCCCGGTGCTGGAGGGGTGGACGGAGCGGGGGAGCCTCCTGCAGGCATCCGGGGCCGAGGTACCCGTCGTCGTGTCGGCCGGTACGCTGCGGGGACCCGGCAACGACGTGCACGGCGCGGTCTTCGTGCTGCGTGACGTGCGCCGTGAGCGGGAGCTGGAGCGCATGAAGACGGAGTTCCTCGCCAACATCAGCCACGAGCTGCGCACGCCGCTCACCCCGATCAAGGGCTTCGCCTCGATCTTGCAGACGCGCGAGCTCTCGCCTGAGCGGGCCAAGGGGTTCGCCGAGGAGATCACCGTGGCGGCCGGACAGATGGAGCGGGTGATCGGCCAGCTGGTGAACTTCGCCACGATCGTCGGGGGGCGCCTGGCCCTCGACCCCGAGGCCCTCGCCGTGCGCCCCGCCCTCGATGAGGTCGCGCACCGATGGCGTGCCCGGGTCGACGGCCGTCATCAGATCGTACGCCGCGTGGCGACGGGCACGTCGCCCGTGCTGGCTGATCGCACCTACCTGCAGCAGGCCCTCGACGAGCTCGTCGACAACGCCGTCAAGTACTCGCCCGACGGCGGCAAGGTGACCCTCGGCGCAGCCACGGTCGACTCCTCGGTGTGGATCTCGGTCACCGACCAGGGGATCGGGATCGCTCCCGATCGACTCGACTCGATCCTCGAGGAGTTCTCGCAGGGCGACGCCTCGGCCACGCGCCGCTTCGGTGGCCTGGGCCTCGGCCTCGCGCTGGTCCACCGCATCGCACGGGCCCACGGCGGCGACCTCGTGTGCGAGTCCGTGCCCGGAAAAGGCTCACGCTTCAGCCTGATCCTGCCGATGCAAGGAGCATCGAAGTGAGGTCCTCGTCCGTGAGGGCACGACGCGCCCTGGCCGTTGCCCTCGCGCTGGCCGCCCTGGCGCCGGCGGGCTGCAGCGACGACGGCCCCGCGGAGGGCGAGGCTCGCCTCGAGGTGGACGGCCAGGCGCTGCTCGTGCGTCGAGGGGGCGACCGAGAGGTGGTGGCCGACGACCGCGCCACGGTGCGACCGGGTGACCGAGTGGAGGTGACCGAGGGCACTGCGACGATGGACCTGCGCGCCGGCACCCGCTTGGAGCTGCGAGCAGGCTTGGGCGACGCGGCCGACTCCCGGGTGCTCATGGGCAAGGTCCCTGAGCTCGAGAGCGGCGACCTGCTGGTGGCCACTCCCGCGTCGACCCGCGTGGAGGCGGCGGGCACGACGGTCGAGGTGGAGCGCGGGTCGGCTCAGGTGTCCCGCTCGCTGGGCATGGGCGTGGCGTCCTATGACGCCGCGGTGAGCCTCGACTCGGCCGGCCAGGATCGGGCAGTGCCGTCGTTGCGGGAGATGCGCGTGCCTGCGCTCGGCCGCCCCCCGCAGGTGCCTCGGCCGCTCTCCTACGACGGACGCGATCCGTGGGATCGGCGGTTCCTGGGTGCCGCCATCGAGCTGGGTGATCGACTCGAGTCGATCGCCACGGGCTACACCCAGAACCTCAACGAGGGCGAGGGGCGCACGCCCGGCTTCTTCCGCCTGGTCCTCCCCGGCCTGGAGGACGAGGCGGAGTTCGGTGCGCAGCTGATCGACCTCGACCGTCCTCCCGGGGAGACCCTCGTGGGGGCCGCCATCGCCGACCTCGGGCGCCGGGGGGGCTTCGCGCAGCGATGGGCGTCGGTGTTCGACTTCAAGGACGCGGGAGCCCACTGGGGCCTCGTGGCCCTCGACCAAGCGGTGTCGCGCGCCCCGCTCCTCGGCAGCATCGAGGACGCGGTGGCCTCCTCGCCGCTGGCCTTCGGCGACCCCCTGCCCAGGTCTGACCCACGCCGCGGGGAGACGGCGGCCCCGCCGCCCGTCGTGTCGCCCCCTTCCACCGAACCGCCCACCACATCGACGCCGCCCCCTCCGCCCACCACCGAACCTCCCCCGCAGCCACCGCCGGCCGATCCGGTGACGCCCGTCCTCGACCCGGTGCTCGAACCGGCTGTCGACACCTTGGTCGGGATGGTCGACGGGCTGCTCGGCGCGCTCGACCCCCCTCCTGGGGGCTGAGCACCTCGTCGCGCGTCGTCGCGCGGGCCCTCGAGGCGTCCGGGAGGCGTCCGCGGCGGGACCTAGGGCGGGTCGTAGCATCGGGTGGTCATGACCGAGCCGCTCGAACCGCACGAGATCGCCCGCCGCACCTTCGACGTGGTTCGGCGGGGCTACGAGCAGCAGGAGGTTCGCGGGTTTCTCCACGAGGTGTCGGCGCTCCTCGAGCGCGTCGCCCGATCCGAGCACGACCTCCGGGAGCGTGCTGAGCGGGCCGAGGCGAGGCTCGGCGCCAACGCCGCACCCGACGAAGCCATGTTGCTCTCCGTGCTCGGCGAGGAGACCACCCGGGTGCTC
>JBKJIL010000222.1:0-13227 GCA_046598435.1 Acidimicrobiales bacterium | reverse complement strand
ACCAGGCCGAGGGCATGGTGAAGGTCATCGCGGAGAAGACCCCTGACGGCGGCGCCGGCCGCATCCTGGGCGTCCACATGGTGGGCCCCTGGGTCACCGAGCAGCTCGGCCAGGGCTACCTGGCCGTCAACTGGGAGGCGACCGTGGCGGACATGGCCGTGCTCATCCAGCCGCACCCCACCATGACCGAAGTGCTCGGTGAGGCGATGATCTCGCTCACGGGCCGCCCCCTGCACGGCTAGCCGAACACCCCCAGAGGAGCCCGCCAGAATGGCCGACATCACGATGCCGCAGCTCGGTGAGACCGTCACCGAGGGCACGATCACGAAGTGGTTCAAGCAGGTCGGCGATGCCGTCGCCGAGGACGAGCCGCTCTTCGAGGTCTCCACCGACAAGGTCGACTCCGAGGTGCCGTCGCCCACCAGTGGCACGCTGGTCGAGATCAAGGTGCCCGAGGGCGAGACGGTCGACGTGGGCGTGGTCCTGGCTGTGATCGGCGACGCCGGTGCGGCCCCCGCCCCCGCCGCAGCCCCCGAGGCCGCTGCCGCCGAGGCTCCCGCTGAGGCGCCCACGGAGCCGGAGCCGGAGCCGGCCCCGGCGGTCGAGGAGCCGGCCCCGGCGGCCGAGCAGGCGCCCCCGCCCGCCCCCGCTCCGCCGGCCGCCCCCGCGGCGGCCGAGGCCAAGGGCAGCGGCGGTCGCCTGCTGTCGCCGGTGGTGCGCCGGTTGATCAACGAGCACGGCCTCGATCCGGCCAGCATCAGCGGCAGCGGCGTGGGTGGCCGCATCACCCGCAACGACGTGCTGGCGGCGGCCGCTGCGTCCCCCGCCCCGGCAGCCGCTCCTGCTTCGGCCAGCGCTCGCCCGGCGCCGGCGCCGATGGTGCGCTCGGGTGAGCGCGACACGGTCATCCCCCACAGCAACATCCGCAAGCGCAGCGCCGAGCACCTGCGTCGCTCGCACGACACCTCGGCCCACGTGTACGCGTCCATCGAGGTGGACTTCGAGGCCGTCGACCGGGTGCGTCGTGCCAACAAGGACGCATGGAAGGCCGAAGAGGGCTTCAGCCTCACCTACCTGCCCTTCGTGGCCCGGGCCGTGATCGACGCCATCCACGAGTTCCCCGAGGTGAACGCCACCTTCACCGCCGACGCGCTGATCGTGCACAACTACCTGAACCTCGGGATCGCCGTCGACCTGGATTTCAAGGGCCTGATGGTGCCGGTCGTGCGCGACGCCGACGGGTTGCGGATGCGGGCCGTGGCCCGGGAGGTCAGCGACCTGGCCGGCCGGGCCCGCTCGAAGAAGCTCACGCCGGACGACATCTCCGACGGCACCTTCACGATCACCAACCCGGGTCCGTTCGGCACGCTGCTGACGATGCCGATCATCAACCAGCCGCAGGTGGCCATCCTGTCCACCGACGGCGTGAAGCGCCGCCCCGTGGTCATCCAGCTGCCCGACGGCAGCGAGAGCATCGCCATCCACTCGGTGGGCAACCTGGCCCTGTCCTGGGACCACCGGGCCTTCGACGGTGCCTACGCGGCGGCGTTCCTGCACAAGATCAAGGACCACCTCGAGACCCGTGACTGGGCTGCCGAGCTGTGAGCTGAGCCAGCCGACCACGGCTGCCCCGCCCCTCCACATCCGCTGGCTGGGGCGGGTGGCCTACCAGGACGCGCACGCGCTGCAGCGCGGCCTCTTCACCAACGGCGCCGAGGATCACCTGCTGCTGCTGGAGCACCCGAGCGTCTACACGCTCGGCGTGCGCGGCGACCTCGGCCACATCCTGCGAGATCCGGCCTCGGTGGGAGCCGAGGTCGTGCAGTCCGACCGAGGGGGCGACGTCACCTACCACGGCCCCGGTCAGCTGGTCGGCTACCCGATCCTCACCGTGCCCGGTCGGCGGGGTGGCGGCTTGGCCGACACCACCGCCTACGTCTGCTCCGTCGAGCAGCTGGTGATCGACGCGCTGGCCGAGCTCGGCCTGTCCGACACCGGGCGCCTGCCCGGCCTCCCTGGCGTGTGGGTGGCGCCGGAGTCGGCGTCGCCCCGCAAGATCTGTGCCGTCGGCGTGCGCCTCAGCCGAGGCCGCTCGATGCACGGCTTCGCGCTGAACGTCGATCCCGACCTCGCCATGTTCGGCCACATCGTGCCCTGTGGGATAGCCGACAAGGGCGTGACCTCACTGCGCGCCGAGGGCATCGACGCGACGATGCGCGAGGTGGTGGACGTGGTCGCCCGCCATGGCGCCGACCGCTGGGGCACGGGAGGCTGGGACCGCGCCGATGTGGTGTGGCGCCAGGTGCCCGACGACCTGTCGCCGTTCAGCCGCGGCGAAGGCGCCGGGGAGCCGGTCAAGCCGCGGCGCGAAGCCTCCGGGGCCGGCGTGGCGGTCGCCCTCTCGTCGGGCCGGGGGACCACGGCCCGCCGCAGCGCTCGTCTGGCCGAGGCAGGCGTCACCGAGGGCCTCGACATCTCGGCCCGCAAGCCCGAGTGGATGCGCTCGACCCTGCGGCTCACCCCTGAGGTCGCCGCCATCCGGCGCACGATGCGCGACCTCGACCTCGTGACGGTCTGCGAGGAGGCGGGCTGTCCGAACCTGTCGGAGTGCTGGGCCGACGGCACGGCCACCTTCATGATCAACGGCGAGCGCTGCACCCGGGCCTGCGGCTTCTGCTTGGTCGACACCCGCCACCCGGAGCCGACCGACGCCACCGAACCCGACCGGGTGGCTGAGGCGGTGGCCCAGATGGGGCTGCGCTTCGCGGTGGTCACCGCGGTGGCTCGCGACGACCTCCCCGACGGCGGGGCGGCCGAGTTCGCGGCCGTGATCCGAGCCATCCGGGCCCGCACGCCCGGCGTCTCGGTGGAGGTGCTCATCCCGGACTGCAAGGGCGACCCGTCCGCTCTCGACGTGATCTTCGCCGAGCGGCCCGACGTCTTGAACCACAACATCGAGACGGTCGCCCGCCTGCAGCGAGCCGCCCGTCCGTCGGCCGGCTACGCCCGGTCGCTGTCGGTGCTGGCCCGCGCCAAGGCCGCCGATCTCGTCACCAAGTCATCGATCATCGTGGGCATGGGCGAGACCCGCGACGAGCTCGTGGCGACGCTGGCCGACCTGCGCGGCGTGGGCGTGGACATCGTCACCATCGGCCAGTACCTGCGGCCCACCACCAACCACCTCCCGGTGGTGCGCTGGTGGACGCCGGCCGAGCTCACCGAGCTCAAGGTCATCGGCGAGGCCATGGGCATCGGCCACGTGGAGGCCG
Organism: Acidimicrobiales bacterium; assembly: GCA_046598435.1. Classification (GTDB taxonomy): domain Bacteria; phylum Actinomycetota; class Acidimicrobiia; order Acidimicrobiales; family VFJN01; genus VFJN01. The sequence goes on along the minus strand of JBKJIL010000222.1, from coordinate 9,958 downwards.
GCCCCCTGGTGCGCTCCAGCTACCACGCCCGCCAAGCCGCCGACGCCGCCACGCCGGCGGCGGCGGAAGCCGTGTCACGGATCTGGGGACGATGACCCGGATCCCGTGACAGGGAGCCCGGGGTCGGGCGGCCCTGGCATCCTGGGGGGATGACCGCTCCCTTCGCCGACCGCTTCTCCCGGGTGCGAGCCCGCATGGCCGACGTGGGCGTCGACGTGGTGCTCCTGTCGGTGGGGCCCGACCTGCCGTACCTCACCGGCTACGAGGCCATGCCCCTGGAGCGCCTCACCATGCTGGTGCTGCCTCCTCAGGGCGGGGCCACCCTCGTCGTGCCGCGCCTCGAGGCGCCGAGGGTCGTGGAGCGTCCCGACTTCACGGTGCTCCCATGGCGGGAGACAGAGGATCCGGTCGCCATCGTCGCTGGCCTCGTCAGGGGCGCCCCTGCACTCGCCGTCGGCGATCGCACCTGGGCCCGCTTCGTGGTCGACCTCCAGGGGGCGCTCCCGACGGCCAGCTGGACCAAGGCCAGCGCGGTGATGGGCCCGCTGCGCGCCCGGAAGGACGCCGCCGAGATCGCCGCCCTCCGCCGCGCCGGCGCCGCGGTCGACCGCATCGCCGCGGAGCTGCAGCGGGGCGAGATCGAGCTGGTCGGCCGCACCGAGGCGCAGGTGTCAGCTGAGCTGGGACGGCGGATCCTGGCCGAGGGCCACCACCGGGTGAACTTCGCCATCGTCGCTGCCGGCGCCAACGCGGCCAGTCCGCACCACGAGCCCGGCGATCGGGTGATCACCGAGGGCGAGGTGGTGCTGTGCGACTTCGGCGGGACGATGTTCGGCGACGACGGAGTGGGCTACTGCTCCGACATCACTCGATGCGTGCACCTGGGCGAGCCGATGCCGGAGGTGGCTGAGGCCTACGCGGTGCTCCTCGACGCCCAGCAGGCGGCCGTCGCCGCGGCGCTGGTCGGCACCAGCTGCGAGGAGGTCGACGCCACCGCCCGTCGGATCATCGCGGCCGCCGGCTGGGGTGAGCAGTTCATCCACCGTACCGGCCATGGGATCGGCATCGAGGAGCACGAAGACCCCTACATCGTCAGCGGCAATCGCACCTCGCTCGAAGCAGGCCACGCCTTCTCCATCGAGCCCGGCATCTACGTGCCCGGCCAGTTCGGCTTCCGCCTCGAGGACATCGTGGTGGCCGCCGCCGCCGGCCCCGATCCGCTCAACGCCGCCGACCACGACCTGGCCCTGCTGTAGCCGACTTCCTGCGCTGACCGACGGGCTCCTACGCTCGGCGGGCTGTGATCCGCCTCGACGCCGCCACCGTGCTCCTCCAGTGGGCCGTGGGGGGTCTCCTCTTCCTCTGGCTGACCACCCGGCGGCGAGAGGTCAGCCTCGGCTACGGCTGGCTGCTGCGAGGCACCTACGGCCTCATGGCCGCCGGCGCGGTGGTGACGGGCATCCGCTACGGCGACCCTGTGCCGCTGCGCGACGTGGCCAGCGGGGCCGTCGTGGTCGCCGCCCTCGTCGCTCTGGTCGTGTCGGTGCAGCGTCGCCGCGCCGGCGTGTCGGGCGAGCGGGATGTCGCCGCCCAGCGCAGTGAGCGGGTGGCCGCCATGACGGGGATCGAGCGCAACCGAGAGGCGCGCGACATCGCGCAGGCCGAGTTCCCGCCGGCGCTCGACTTGATCGCTCCGGCCGTCGGGCTCGTCGGCTTGGTGGCGGCCGGCGTGGCGGCGGGCGACCCCGACCTCCTGTCGGTGGCCCGAGTCGTGGTCGGGGCCATGTTCCTCGGCGCCGTCACCGACGCCATGCTGCTGGGCCACTGGTACCTCGTGCAGCCGGGCATGCCGCGTGGTCCGCTGCTCGAGCTCGTCCGCGCCCTGGCCATCACCTGGCCCTTCGAGGTGCTCGTGCTGCTGTGGCCGACGGGCATGGTCAGCGTCATCAACGGCTCGATCGACGACGGCTACAACGGGCTCATGGGGTGGTTCTGGATCGCCTGCGCCATCGCCACGATCGTCCTCGTGGGCGTGACCCGGGCCGCGCTCAAGGAGCGTCAGTACTCCGCTGTGATGGCGGCCACCGGTCTGCTCTACCTCGCCATCCTCACCGCCTTCGGGACGGACCTCGTCGCCCGAGCCGTCCTCGCCTGACGCCTAGCCGAGCAGCGTGGTCGTGGTGCCAGGCGTCTGGGGTCGGCCCGCCGCGTCCTGGGCGATCACCTCGATCTCGCCGAGGCCGACCTCGAGGTCGAGCGCGATGGCGCCCGTGTAGCCGCCTCCGCCGTAGGAGCGCTCGACCGACAGGCCCACGCCCGACTGCGATGCTCCGAAGAGGACGGTCTCACCGGCCGACACGTGGGCCGACACGTGGACGGCCACCCCGGCCGGCACCTCCACCACCAGGTGCCCGACCCCGATCGAAGCGGCGATCTCGAGGTGGTCGTCATCGGCGAAGGCGAGCTCGGTCAGGTCGAGCCGGCCCTCGCCGGCACTGAGCTCGTAGCGGTCGTCCACCTGCGACAGAGTCAGGGGCATCCAGGCCCGGTCTCCCACCGGACCCTTCAGCGGGATGTCGATCACAGCGCTCGCCACCAGCGCGGCGGCTACGAGGACGGCAGGGATGATGAGGGCGCGGCTGCCGCCGACGAATGCGCCCAGCACGAACCCGATGCCGAGGATGCAGAGGGCGATGGCCAGGCCGTTCTGCAGCGACACGCCGCCGAGGAACCCGACCCCCACCCACAGCAGGAGCGCACCCATCACGATCGGGGCCAGCATGCGTCGACGAGGGTCCGCCGGCGTCGCCGGCGGCGGCTGGTCGATCCCCTCGGATCCGTAGTGCTGGTCGTCGGGGCCGGAGGCCTCACCGAACGGGACGACCGCGACCGAGGTCGTGTCGGTCGACAGACCACCCTCCGCCGGAGCCGAGCCTCCTGGTGGCGCAGCGGTCGGTGGCTCGTCGCGATCTCGCCGCAGGAGGAGCCAAGTCCCGAGCGCCATCAAGCCGAGCGGGAAGATCCATCGGCGGGCCGGCGACCACCAGCCCTCCCAGAGGATGCTGACGGACAGGGTGAGCAGCACGATGCCGAACACCTGTGTGCCACGGTCGCGGCGATCCGCCGGTGCTGTGGCGGGGCTCGACGCGCTCGCCGCTGGGATGAAGATCCACGCGAGGAGGTAGGCGACCACCCCGGGCCCGCTGACCGCCAGCACCACCGTGGCGATGCGCACGAGCACCGGATCGACGTGGAAGTACTCCGCCACCCCTGCGCACACGCCCGCCAGTGGACCGTGATCAGGTCGCCGACGCAGCTCGCGCGGGCGTGGGCTCCCGAACGGGGGCGGCGGCGGACCATCGACGGAGGGAGCGGCAGGCGGCGGCGAGGTGTCCATGGCTCCCAGCATCGGGGCCTCGCAGCACAACGGCAATCAGGGATGTCCCTGAGTCGGGACCCGATGCCGACACCGGGCGCGCCGTGGGATCATCACTCGATCATGGACACCGATCGCCGTGCCTCGTTCGAGCGAGCCTTGCGCCTGCCCGGACGCATCGATCGGTCCCCCGACGACCGCGTCGTCGCGGGCGTGTGCGGCGGCCTCGGTGCCGGTCTCGGCGTCGACCCCACGGTGCTGCGCCTCGCCTTCGTCGTGCTCGCCCTGGCCGATGGCATGGGGATCGTGCTCTACCTGGGCGCTCTGGCCTGGATGGCGAGCCAGCCGCAGGTGCCGACGACTCCCCGGCCGCCCACCGCCGAACGAGCGGCGGGGGTGGGGCTCCTCACGCTCGGCGCGCTCCTCCTGTTCGGTCAGCTCGGCCTGCTGCTGCCCGCCGGGGTGGTGTGGGCCTCGGCTCTGTCGGCGCTGGGGTTCGCGCTGGTGTGGGCTCGGACGGATGCGTCGAGTCGCACGCCGGGCATGCTCATCCGGGCCGCCGGTGGAGGGCTGCTGCTCGTCGTGGGCCTCGGAGTGCTCTTCGCCTCGGGCGGCGTGCTCTCGGAGATCGGGCAGCTCGGGTTGGCGGTCCTGGCCACTGGCGTGGGCGTCGCCCTCCTGCTCGGCCCGTGGATCGTGCGACTGGTGCGCGACCTCGCGGTGGAGCGTCGCGAGCGCATCCGCTCCGAGGAGCGTTCGGAGATGGCCGCCCACCTGCACGACTCGGTGCTCCAGACCCTGGCCCTGATCCAGGCGTCCGACGCACCGGGGCGGGCCAAGACGCTGGCCCGGCGGCAGGAGCGCGAGCTTCGGGCCTGGCTGTTCGACGAGCGTGCCCCCGAGGGCGAAGGGGCGCCGGCCACCCTCGCCGCGGCGCTCGACCAGATGGTCACCGAGGTCGAGGACCGCCATGACGTGCAGCTCGACCTCGTGGTCGTTGGCGACTGCCCCATGGAACCTCGCCTGGAGGCGCTTGCCGCCGCGGTGCGGGAGGCGGCGTCGAACGCCGCCCGCCATGCCGGCGTGAGTGACGTATCGGTGTACGTCGAGGTCGCACCCGAGCGGGTGGAGGCGTACGTGCGCGACCGTGGGCGGGGGTTCCAGGTGGATGCGGTGGAGCCGGGACGGGTGGGCGTGCGCGAGTCCATCGTCGGTCGGATGACCCGCCACGGCGGCCAGGCCGAGGTGCGATCGGCCCCCGGCGAGGGCACCGAGGTCGTCCTCGAGATCAACCGGCTGCCGGCCGGGGACGGTCCGGGATGACGACCCCGCGCGTGTTCCTGGTCGACGACCACCAGATGTTCAGAGCCGGCATGCGCGCGGCGCTGGGCGATCGGGTCGACGTCGTGGGGGAGGCCGACGACGTCGAGTCGGCCGTGCAGGGCATCCGTGCCACCCATCCCGAGGTGGTGCTGCTCGACGTGCACCTCCCCGGCGGAGGGGGCCGGGCTGTCATCGAGACGGTCAGAGCCGACCAGCCCGACCTCGTGTTCCTCGCCGTCTCCGTGTCCGATGCCGCGGAGGACGTCATCGCCGTGATCCGCGCCGGTGCGCGCGGGTACGTCACCAAGTCGATCTCGTCGGACGACCTGGCCGCCGCCGTGCGTCGGGTGCGCGACGGCGACGCCGTGTTCTCGCCGCGCCTGGCCGGGTTCGTCCTGGACGCGTTCGCGGGTGACGCACCCCCGGCACTGGCCGATCCCGAGGTGGACCAGCTCACCCCGCGCGAGCGCGAGGTGATGCGCCTGATCGCGCGCGGCTACACCTACAAGGAGATCGCTCGGCGGCTCTCGCTGTCCATCAAGACGGTGGAGTCGCACGTGTCGGCGGTGCTGCGCAAGCTCCAGCTGTCGAGCCGGCACGAGCTGACGCGCTGGGCCATCGACCGTCGGCTCATCTAGACCTTGCAGCCGGCGGGGGCGCTGACCGGGTTGCAGCGCAGCTCTGCCCCGCCGGGGAGCGCGACGACGTAGGCGGCCCACCGGGGATCGGCCCGCTCGTAGTCGGTGCTCACGATCTGAGCACCGCTGGCGAAGGCCGCGTCGCGGCGGGCGGTGTCGCCGGTGCGTGCTTCCACCGTGTCGGCGTCGGCCCGGGTGCGCACGAGGATGCCGGCGGTCACGAGGGCGCGGATGGCGGCCCCGTCGGCCACCGGCTCGTTGAGCACGGTGAAGGCGGCGTCGGTGTCGGGCGGGACGGCGTCGACGAACAGCAGCCGGTCGGCCGCATCGGGGTGGAGCCGGCGGTACAGGTCGCGCTTGGCACCCTTGTCGTCGAGGGTGACGACGAACCGGCCTCGCAGCGACTCGACGTCGGGCCAGCCCTCGGCGGCGGTGGCCGCGGCCAAGCTGGGGTGGTCGCCTTGGACGTCGGCCGGGGTGACGAGCTGGTCGGTCGACAGCACGGAGCGGATCTCCGCTTCGAGGGCGGTGAAGGTGGCTTCCGTGGCGGGGATGGGCTGCACGAAGCCGAGATCGAGCGGGTCGACGATGGCGCCGTCCTTGGCTTCGATCTGCACGACGATCGGCGCGTGGCCAGGGTGGTCGGCGGACCACCTGCGCAGCTCGGTGAGGCAGACGACGAAGGTGGCGCAGGTGCTGCGGTAGTCGACCTCTTGGATGTGGAGCACCTTGAAGCCGGGCTCGAGCATCTCCGGGCCCAGTGGGTCGAGGCCGAGGAGGGCCACGGCCTTCGGTGTCGCGAACCGGCCGCCCTGCGGATCCTCGAACACGTCGAGCTCGACGGAGCGAACGCCGAGGTCGAGCTGCTGGCTGAGGGTCGGGTGGGAGTACTCGATCGTGGGCGTCAGCTCGGGCAGGGCTGCGGTGATCGCTTCCAGCAGCGGGGTCGGGCCCTCGAGGTGGTAGGCGTTGTGGGCAGCCAGCATCTGCACCTCGTCGAGGCCCACTGCCCGGCTCGCCTCGGTCGTGGCCGTCGTCGCGCTGTCGTCAGGCCCGCTGGAGCAGGCGGCGCCGATGGCCACCAGGGTGCCGGCCAGCGCGACCACGATCCGTCGGCTGGGCTGCGTCACAGGGCCCCCTCTGTCATTTTTCCGTCCAGTTGGGAATACTCCCACGTATGCCGAGAGCCATCTGGAGCGGGGCCATCAGCTTCGGCTTGGTCAACATCCCGATCAAGCTCTACGCCGCGGTGTCCCGCAAGACCGTCCACTTCAACCAGCTCGACTCCCGCACGGGTGCACGGATCAAGCTCAAGAAGGTGTCGGCCGCCGATGGCGACGAGGTGCCCTCGGAGCTCATCGTCAAGGGCTACGAGCTGGCGTCGGGCGAGTACGTGACGGTGGGCGACGACGAGCTGGCCGCCCTGGACCCCTCCGCCAGTCGCACGATCGACATCGAGGAGTTCGTCGACCTGGCCGACATCGACCCGCTGTTCTACGACTCGGCGTACTACGTCGCTCCCGACAAGGCCACGCTCAAGCCCTACGCCCTGCTCACCCAGGCCATGGAGGAGTCGGGCAAGGTCGGCATCGCCCGCTTCGTGATGCGCTCGAAGCAGTACCTCTGCGCGGTGCGGCCCAAGGACGGCGCGCTGGTGCTCTCGACGATGGTCTACGCCGACGAGGTGAACGACCCCGCCGAGATCGGCGAGATCGCCGGTCTCGAGGACATCGAGGTGACCAAGAAGGAGCTCGACATGGCGCGGCAGCTCATCGCCTCGCTGTCCGACGACTTCGACGTGGATCGTTTCGAGGACACCTATCGCAACCGGGTGCTCGACCTCATCGAGCAGAAGGCCGCCGGTCGCACCGAGGTGGTCGCGCCGCCCGCCGCCCTCAGCGAGGACAAGGTCGTCGACCTGATGGCCGCCCTCGAGGCCAGCGTGAAGGAGGCCAAGGCGGCCCGCCAGCGCCACCCCGCGGCCGGTGAGGCCGGTGAGACCGGTGAGGCCGGTGAGGCCGCGGAACCGGTGAAGAAGCGCTCCCGCAAGAGCGCGTAGGCATCGGTGGCCGCCCGCGAGCGAACGGAGCACGTCGTCGAGATCGAGGGCCACCAGCTCAAGGTCTCCAACCTCGACAAGGTGCTCTACCCGGAGGCCGGGTTCACCAAGGCAGAGGTGATCGACTACTACGTGCGGGTCGCTCCCACGATGCTCCCGCACGTCGCCGACCGCGGGCTCACGCTGCGGCGGTATCCCGACGGGGTGGACGGCGGCTCGTTCTTCGAGAAGCGCTGCCCATCGCATCGGCCCGACTGGGTGGGCACCTTCGACGGTCCGGGCGACCGCAACGGCACGATCGGGTACTGCGCCCTCGACTCGGCGGCCGCGCTGGCATGGGCGGCCAACCTGGCCGCCCTGGAGCTGCACGCGCCGATGGCGCGAGGGCGCGACATCGAGTCGCCCACGATGTGCGTCTTCGACCTCGACCCCGGACCGGGCACCGGCATCCCGGAGTGTGCCGAGGTGGCGCTCGACATCCAGGCGGTGCTCGATCGGCTGGCCGGCCTCGTCTGCTTCCCGAAGACGTCCGGATCGAAGGGGCTGCAGCTCTACGTGCCGCTCAACGTGCCCCACACCCACGAGCACTGCTCCTCGTTCGCGCAGGCCGTGGCGCAGGTGCTCGAGAAGCACCACCCGGACCGGGTGACCTCCACGATGAAGAAGGCGGCTCGGCCCGGCAAGGTCTTCATCGACTGGAGTCAGAACAGCCGCCACAAGACGACCGCCGCCGTCTACACGCTGCGGGCCCGCCCCCGCCCGACGGTGTCCACCCCGGTCAGCTGGGACGAGGTGGAGGCGGCCGCCACGGGGGCCGAGCTGAGCTTCGAGGCGCCTCAGGTGCTGGCGCGCATCGAGGAGCTCGGCGACCTGTTCGCACCCACGCTCACCGTCGAGCAGGAGCTGCCCGCCCCGCAGGGCTGACGGACCGACTGGTCAGGTTCGTGCCGGAACCGGCGGTCTTCGTAGGCTCGCGCGATGACACGAGCGCTGTACCGGTTGGGTCGACTGGCCGTGCGACGGCGGCGGATGGTGGTGCTGGTCTGGCTGGTCGCCTCGCTCGGGCTGACCATGGCCGCCAAGGCCTCCGGAGGGGCCTTCTCCGACGACTTCCGCGTGCCCGGGGCACAGTCCCAGCAGGCCATCGACATCCTCCTCGACCGCTTCCCCGAGCAGGCCGGGGCCCGGGCCCAGGTGGTGTTCCACGTCGAGGACGGCACGCTCGACGAGCCCGCTCGGTCGGGCGCGATCAGCGCAGGCCTCGCGGCGGTGGGTGGCTTGCCGCACGTGACAGCCGTCCCGACCGCCGTCCCGGCCGGGGCTGTCCTGCCCGAGGGGCCGAACGCGAGCCGCACCGCACTGGCGCAGGTGACCTTCGACGTCGACGTCACCGAGCTCGGGGAGCCGGCGCTGGAGGGCCTCCACGAGGCCCTGCAGACGACGACCGCCGCCGGCATCCAGGTGGAGGTCGGCGGTGACCTCGCCCAGTACGCCCAGCGGCCGGAACCGGCCGGCGCCGAGATCCTCGGGATCCTGGCCGCGGTGCTCATCCTGCTGGTGACCTTCGGTTCGGTGGTGGGCATGGGGCTGCCCATCGGCATCGCTCTGTTCGGCCTGGCCACCGGCACGGCGCTGATGACGCTGCTGGCCACTCAGCTCAAGGTGTCGACCTCGGCGCCCATCCTCGGCTCGATGATCGGCCTCGGCGTGGGCATCGACTACGCCCTGTTCATCGTCACCCGCCACCGCCAGCACCTCGCCGAGGGGCTCACGGTGGAGGACGCCGCCGGCCGGGCCAACGCCACCTCGGGTCAGGCCGTCATCTTCGCCGGTGGCACTGTGGTGATCGCCATCTGCGGTCTCGCCCTGGCGGGCCTCCCGACGGTCACCACGATGGGCCTGTCGGCCGCCATCGTGGTGGCGGTGATGGTCGTCGCGTCGGTCACGCTGCTGCCCGCCCTGCTCGGGTTCGCCGGTCCGAAGCTGGGCGTGGCCAGCCTGCCGTGGGTCCGTCGCCGCGAGGCCCTGCACGCGGCACGGGTGGAACGCCTGGTCCGTCTGGGCGGCGACGCCCCGCAGACCCGCTGGGAGCGGTGGGCGCACCACGTGTCCGCCCACCCGTGGCGCTACCTCCTGGCTGGCACGGCGGCGCTGCTCCTCATGGCCGCGCCGGTGCTCGACATGCGCCTCGGCCAGACCGATGCCGGCAACAGCGCCAAGGGCTCCAGCCTGCGCAAGGCCTACGACCTCGTGACCGAGGGCTTCGGGCCGGGGTTCACCGGCCCGCTCCTCGTGGTGCTCGAGCTCGGCACGGAGGGCCCCGCAGCCGCCGAGGCCCTGCGCACCGCGGCCGCCGCCGACCCTGCGGTGGCGCTGGTCGCCCCGGCCATGGTCAACGGCGCCGGCGACACCGCGGTGATCCCCATCATCTCCCGCACGGCCCCCCAGGACGGGGCCACCTCAGCGCTCGTGCACCGCCTGCGCCACGAGGTCGTGCCCGCCGCCCTCGAGGGCACCACGGCCCGCGGCTACGTGAGCGGTCTCACGGCCGTGTTCACCGAC
>JBKJIL010000123.1:0-4297 GCA_046598435.1 Acidimicrobiales bacterium | reverse complement strand
AAGCTGAGTCGCCCCGCGAACTCGTCGATGTCGAGGCCGCGGTCGATGGCGTAGCGGACGTACTCGAGCCCGTCGGCGATCGTGAAGGCGAGCTCGAGGTCGGCCGTCGCTCCGCCCTCTTGCATGTGGTAGCCGGAGATCGAGATGGAGTTGAACCGCGGCATGTGCCGAGCGGTGTGCTCGATGATGTCGGCCACGATCCGCATGCTCGGCGCCGGCGGATAGATGTACGTGTTGCGCACCATGAACTCTTTGAGGACATCGTTCTGGATCGTGCCGCTGAGCTGATCCTGGCTCACGCCCTGCTCCTCGCCGGCCACGACGAAACAGGCCAGCACTGGGAGTACGGCGCCGTTCATCGTCATCGAGACCGACATCTTCTCGAGGGGGATCCCGTCGAAGAGGATCTTCATGTCCTCGACCGAGTCGATGGCCACCCCGGCCTTCCCGACGTCGCCCACCACGCGCGGGTGGTCCGAGTCGTAGCCGCGGTGGGTGGCCAGGTCGAAGGCCACCGACACGCCCTGCTGGCCGGCGGCCAGGTTGCGGCGGTAGAAGGCGTTCGACTCCTCGGCCGTGGAGAACCCGGCGTACTGGCGGATGGTCCACGGACGACCGGCGTACATCGTCGAGCGCGGTCCGCGCACGAACGGCGCGAAGCCCGGCAGGCCGTCGAGGTGCTCGATGCCCTCGAGGTCGTCCTGGGTGTAGAGGGGCTTCACGGCGATGCCCTCAGGCGTCTCCCACACCAGCGTGTCGGGGTCAGCACCCTTCAGGTCCTTGCTGGCGAGGGCTCGCCAGTCGTCGAGGGTCGGTCGTTCGTCGTGCACGACCGGAGCCTACGAGGGGCCTCCTGGGCGAGGGAAACGGGCGTCCGCGGCCCCCACCTACGATGGTTCGATGGCGCTTCGGTTCGTGATCATCGGCGGTGGCCCGGCAGGCAACGTGGCGGCCTCGCACGCGGCGCGCCTGGGGGCTGAGGTCACGCTCATCGAGCAGGACATCGTGGGGGGCGCCGCCCACCTGCGCGACTGCATCCCGTCCAAGGCCATGATCGCCACCGGCGGGGCCATGGCGGCGGTGCACCGCTCGCCGGAGATGGGCCTCACGGCCGCCACGGCCGAGGTCGACACAGACGCTCTGCGGGCCCGCATCGTGGCCATCGAGGAGAAGCTCGAGCACGGCACGCGCCGCCTCCTCGACAGCCAGGGCGTCCGCATCATCCGCGGCACCGGCCGGCTCCACGGCACCCACGAGGTGGTGGTCGACGCCGCCGAGGGGCCCGTGGAGGTGACGGCCGACGCCATCCTCCTGGCCACCGGCAGCCGACCGCGCCTGCCGGACTGGGCCGAGGTCGATGGCGAACGCGTGCTGTCCACGCGCGACGCCTACCCGCCGGCCACCTGGCCCGACCACCTGGTGGTGATCGGGTCGGGCGTGACGGGCGTGGAGTTCGTCCACATGTTCTCCTCCCTCGGCGCCCAGGTGACGCTCATCGTGTCGCGGCAGCAGGTCCTGCCCCAGAAGGACGCCGAGGTGGCCGCCGCCCTCGAGGACGAGCTGCTGCGGCGGGGCGTGCGCCTGCTCAAGGGCGCTCGCGCCGTCGCCATCGACCGGGAGGCTGCCGGGGTCGTCGTGCGCTGCGACGACGGTCGCAGCGCGGCCGGGAGCCACGCCCTCTTGGCCATCGGTTCGGTGCCCAACAGCGATGGTCTGCAGCTGGAGCTGGCCGGCGTGCACGTCGACGCCGGCGGCTACGTGCCGGTGGACCAGCGCTGCCTCACCAACGTGGGCCACATCTACGCGGCGGGCGACCTGTCCGGGAAGCTGCCGCTGTCGTCGGTGGCGTCGATGCAGGGCCGCAAGATCGCCGAGCACGTCATGGGCGTGCAGTCCCGTGCCCAGCGCGACCTCGACTACGACAAGGCGGCATCGGCCATCTTCACCGTGCCCGAGATCGCCGATGTGGGCCTGGCCGAGGCCGATGCCTTCGCCGAGGGTCGCAAGGTGCGGGTGACCAAGGTGCCCTTCTCGGTGTCCCCGAAGGCGCTCATCGAGAGCCACAGCCGCGGGTTCGTGAAGATCGTGAGCGACCCGGCCACCGGTGTCGTCCTCGGCGGCTCGGTGGTGGGCCGCCACGCCGCCGAGCTCGTCTCGGTGCTGGCCGTGGCCGTCACCAACGGCCTCACCGTGGCCGACATCGTCGACAGCCTCCTGGTGCACCCGTCGCTGTCGGAGACCTTGGCCGAGGCGGCCGAGTAGCGGTGCCCGCCCTCACCGCCCCGGCGCTGCTGGTGGCCGGGCTGCTGGCCCTGGCGGGGGCGCAGAAGGTGCTCGACCCGGCCATGACCGTTGGCGCCCTGCGAGCTCTGCGCCTCCCATCCCGCCCCTGGCTCGTGCGGGCGGGTGCCGGTTCGGAGCTGGCCCTCGGCGTCGTCGCCATAGCCGTCGGTGGCTCGGTGGCGTGGGGGCTCGCGGCCGTGAGCTACCTGGCCTTCGCCGCCTTCGTCACCGCAGCCCTGCGCAACGGGACGATGCTGGGCTCGTGCGGCTGCTTCGGCCGCGAGGACACCCCGCCCCACTGGTCGCACGTGGTGCTGAACCTCGCGCTGGGCGCCACCGCAGCGGTGCTGGCGGTGCGCTACGACGGCGCGCCCCTCGACGCCCTGCTCGAGCATCCTGGCCAGGGCGCCGTGATCGTCGCGCTGTCAGGCGTGGGCCTGTACCTGCTCTACGCGCTGTACGTGGAGCTGCCCCGCACCCTCGCCCACGCTCGCCGGCCCGTCGCCCCCCGCTGAGCGCCCCCCTCCGGCTGGGGCGGGTCGAAGGGGTGGGTGCTCCAGGTGCGGGTGGTGCGGTCGAAGCTGCACAGCCCGTCGGCCACTCCCCGCTGCGCGGCCCACTCGGCCACCCGCTCGAGGTAGTCCGGGCTGGTCGGGTCGAGCAGGTAGCCCTTCGGCGTGGTGCCGCTGTAGCCGTTGAGGGTCGGGAGGCCGGTGTCGATGGCGAGGAGCATGGCGTCGGTGTTGATGGCGAAGGCCGGACGTTCCCCGGCCGGCAGCACGAACAGCGCCTGGCAGCTGTCGGGCGGTGGTGGTGTGCGGCGGGCTCCGGTCAGCTCGCCGCTGCGGTCCAGCCGGGCGAGGTCGCGCACGTTGTGCTGCTCGGCCAGCACGGCGAGCAGCAGGAGCGGCACGGCCACCGCCAGGATGCGACGCCGTCTGCCATCGGCAGTGGCGCTCTGACGCAGCGCCTGGATGCCGCCGCCCACCGCCAGGCACGACAAGAGCGAGGTCAGCAGCTGGAGACGGCCGGCCGCGCGGATGCCCACGGCCCCGGGCACCACGTTCCACGGCACCACCCAGAAGCTCCACGTCCCCCAGTTCACCGGCAGCACCGTGAGCACCACGATCGTCACGACCATCGCAAGCACGACGGCCGTGGCCAGGGAGCGCTCCTTGCGGTGACGGCGCACGAGGAGCAGGCCCCCGGTGAGGAGCACGAGGGCGGACAGGATCGGCGTGACGGCCAGGCTCACCTCGCCGTTGACGAGCCGGGCGGGCTGGGAGCCGAGGAGGCGCTGGGTGGTCGATGCCCACAGGTGGTTGCCACCGCCCAGGTTGATCATGTCGAGGGGCCGGGGCGCGAACGTCATCACCTCCCCGTAGGTGCGCGACGCCGCCGTGCGGAGCACCGGCACGTAGGTGAGGACGACGGGCACGATCGCCAGGCTGAAGCCGGCCGCGCCGGCGCCGAGGCTGGCGGCTCGCGATCGTACGAGGCGGAGCAGGTCGCCGAGGGCGCCGTCGCGCGCCCGGATGCCGGCCAGCACGACGACGAAGATGGCGAAGGTGAAGAGCGCCAGCCAGCCGATGTAGTAGGTCGAGTACAGCACCAGCCCGAGGAGGACCCCGGCGCCGGCCCCGTAGCCGATCTGGCCTCGCCCGTCGCTGGCGCGGGCGCTGTGGGCGGCCAGCAGGATCACCACCGGGAGCCAGTGGACGGCAGCCAGCTGGGGATGGTCGGCGGCCACGGCCAGACCGTTGGCGAACGCGAACGCCCCGGCCAGAGCGCACGCCGCCATCCGGTCGAGTCGCAGCAGCCCACGCAGGATGGCGAAGGTGGCCAGGAAGCCCACCAGGCTCAGCAGCACGAGCGTGCCCTGGAGGGCCACCCAGCGGTCGAGGCCCACCAGCCGCAGTGGCCCGTAGAACACCAGGTCGAGCAGGAACGTGTCGCTGTAGCCGAGCACGCCGCGCACAGGGTGGAAGAAGCCGGGGTTGCGCCAGGAGGCGTC
>JBKJIL010000321.1:0-2736 GCA_046598435.1 Acidimicrobiales bacterium | reverse complement strand
CTTGCCGGCGCCGGTGCCGTGCAGGAGCAGGCGCTGCTGCTTGCCCGTCAGGGAGCGCCACGGCTTGTCGAACGGGATCTTGTTGTCCTCGCACACGGACTCCAGCAAGCGCTGGTGGTACTGCATGTGGCCGGAGGACCACGGCTGGATCGCACCTTCGGCCAAGGTGGCGTCGGGGTCCGGGACCACCAGCTCGGCGTCAACCTCGAACTGCGTGCCGAGGCCGTCGCAGCGCTCACATGCGCCATAAGGAGAGTTGAACGAGAAGTTCCGTGGTGACAGCTCGTCGTAGCTCTTGCCGTCTACCGGGCAGGCGAGGTGCTGGCTGAAGGTGAGGCGGGTGGTCTCGTCGCCCTCCTCCTTGGCCACGAGCTCCACTTCGGCCACGCCCTCGGCCAACCGGAGCGCCGTCTCCAGCGAGTCGGTGAGCCGGCGTTCGATGCCCTCGCGCTTGACCAGGCGGTCGATGACGACCTCGATCGTGTGGTTTTCGTAGCGGGCCAGCTCCAGGTCCTTGACCGGGAGGTCGTAGAGCTCGCCGTCGATCCGGGCGCGGGCATAACCCTGAGCCGCCAAGTCCGCGAGGAGCGTGTGGTAATCGCCCTTGCGACCGCGAACCACTGGCGCAAGAACCTGGAAGCGGCTGCCCTCGGGCAGCTCCAAGACCCGATCGACGATCTGCTGCGGCGTCTGACGGGAGATGACCACGCCGTGCTCCGGGCAGTGCGGGACACCGATGCGGGCGAACAGGAGACGCAGGTAGTCGTAGATCTCGGTGACGGTGCCAACCGTGGAGCGCGGGTTGCGCGACGACGACTTCTGGTCGATCGAGATGGCCGGTGAGAGGCCCTCGATGAAGTCGACGTCGGGCTTGTCCATCTGCCCGAGGAACTGCCGGGCGTACGACGACAGCGACTCCACGTACCGCCGCTGGCCCTCGGCGTAGATCGTGTCGAAGGCCAAGGACGACTTCCCGGATCCGGACAGGCCGGTGAAGACGATGAGCTTGTCGCGCGGCAGCTCGATGGCGACGTTCTTCAGGTTGTGCTCGCGAGCACCCCGGACGACGAGCGAATCAGACACCCGGCCAGGTTAGCGGGCGCCACAACCTCACGAACTGATGTTCGCTTCTCCGCCGCCCTCGACCAGTCGGAGGTGGATCAGCCCACCTTCCCCCCACCACTGGAGCTCGTGGGGAAGGATCGGCCCGACCCGTTCGTACCAGGAGGACACCTGGCGAAGGGACGCGGCCGGATCGACCGCCACCAGGAGCACGTCCTGCACACCCGAGCGGGCGAGTCGACGCAGGTAGGCGCCGACCTCCTGGGACGGCACCCGCAGGAACCGCACCTCGTCATACCGGCCGCGCGCGAGCCGGGGCACCTGGTCATCCTCCGTCACCACGATCGGCGGCTCACCACCCTGCACCGGTAGGACTGCCGCGGCAGCCAGCACGCCGTCGACGCGCGCCCGGTTTCGGTCGTGAGCGCCGTGGAGGCTGAGCAGCGCGAGCAGACCAATGCCCACGGCGGACGCCACGAGCGATGTCCGTACGGTCCGTGCGATGCGCGGCGGCCAACCCGCGAAGCGGTCGACGAGAGCCGCCCCAGCGACGGCCCCGAGCAACGGCACGGCCAGTGCGAAGTACCGCCCACCCCACTCGGTGTGGCCGCCGATCGGGTACTGCGTGGCCGCCACCGCCAACCCGTAGAGGGCACTCACCGCGGCCAAGAGGCGCGTCGTCATGGCACGCGCGACGGCACCGCGGACGAGCACCAGCCCCGCGATGCCGACGCAGAACGCGACCAGGAGCCCTGGGATCGGGCCCCACTGGAGACCCGCCCGCACCACGAGGAGCGCCGCCCCGGTGACCGGGAGGAGGAGAGCGCTCTCGTCCTGGGGGCGCCGTCGTAGGACCGCGACGCCGCCGACCAGGAGGACGGCGCCGGTCAAGGTGAGCAGCTCGGGCAGCGTGCCGCCGCGATAGCCGGGCTGCAGCATCGTGACGGAGAGACTCATCCGCCTCCCGGCGAGGAAGGACGTCGTGCGCCCGACGTACGTGCCCAGCGACACGGCTGCGGAACCCGCCACCACCTCGGCCCACGCCCGGTCGATCAGCACCGCTGCGGCTCCTGCCGCCATCCCCGCCCCACCACAGAGCACGATCCAGAGGCGCCGGCGCGCCACACCGAACAAGCCCAGCGTGGCGCCCACGGCGCCGGCGAAGAGCACCCCCTCGGTGCGCAGCAGCCCCGTGACCAGCAAGGCGCCGACGACACCCAACCCATACGCAGCACGATCCTCATCGATGGCGCGCACGGCGAGGAGCACGGCGCCGGTGGCGACCGCGGCCGCGATCGTATGGGCATGGATCACGTAGGCGTCGAAGAACAGCGGGCTTCCGGCGCCGACGAGCCAGAGCGCAGCGACGGCTGCGCCCGGTCGAATGCGTTGCGCCAGGCGTGAAGCCGCCAGCGCGGCTACCCACGTGCCGAGCGCCGAGAGCGCCACGAGACCCACGAGCCCGAAGGCCCGGTGGATGGGCAGGTAGAGGTAGATCACCAGCGGGTGCTTGCCGTAGAGCGTGTAGCCGTCCTCGTAGCGACTGGCACCATGGAGCGGGAAGGCCCTGCCGGTGGGGTCCACCTCCGGCATCGGGTGGGGAAGCGTCCACCGGCCCTCGTGCTCGATGGTGTCGAGCTGGATCACCACGTAGGCCTCGTCGGTGACGAACGC
>JBKJIL010000113.1:0-12948 GCA_046598435.1 Acidimicrobiales bacterium | reverse complement strand
CCCCATGAGCCCCGAGGGTCTCCCCCCCCCCCCACCCCCCCCGCCCCGAGACCAACGGGGCATCGGTCGCAGCCTGCGTGGCGACCAAGGCATGCCCAAGTGGGGTCTGTGGGTGCTGCTCGGCCTGACCCTGCTCATCGTGCTCACCTCGAGCTTCGCCGCGAGCGCCGACAAGGAGAAGGTCTCCTACTCCGCCTTCATGGCCCAGGTTCGGGCCGGCAAGGTGGAGACCGTCGTCGTCGACAACACCAACGGCGGCATCAGCGGCGAGCTGGTCAACGGCGACGCCTTCCGCACCACCGGTCCGCTCGACGGCGGCGTCCCCGACGCCGACCTGGCCATCTTGCGCGAGCAGAAGGTGCAGGTCGAGTACAAGACGCCACAGCCCGGCCTCCTGGCCAGCCTGCTGCCCTTCCTCATCCCGGTCGCCATCTTCGTGGCCTTCTTCTGGTTCATGCAGCGCCGCGCCCAGAGCCAGATGGGCGGCATCATGTCCATCGGTCGGTCGCGGGCCAAGACCTACTCCACCGAGCGACCCGGCACGACCTTCGCCGACGTGGCCGGCTACGAGGGCGTCAAGCAGGACATCAAAGAGGTCGTCGACTTCCTGAAGACACCCGAGCGGTTCCGCGAGATCGGCGCCCGCATCCCCAAGGGCGTGCTCCTCGTCGGGCCGCCCGGCACCGGCAAGACCCTCATCGCGCGGGCCGTGGCCGGCGAGGCGGGCGTGCCGTTCCTGTCGGTCACCGGCTCCGACTTCATGGAGATGTTCGTGGGCGTCGGCGCCAGCCGCGTGCGCGACCTCTTCGCCACCGCCAAGAAGATGGGCCGAGCCATCATCTTCGTCGACGAGCTCGACTCCATCGGCCGCAAGCGCGGCGCGGGCCTCGGTGGCGGCCACGACGAACGCGAGCAGACGCTCAACCAGATGCTCTCGGAGATGGACGGCTTCGAGGCCACCGAGGGCATCGTGATGATCGCGGCCACCAACCGCCCCGACATCCTCGACCCGGCACTGCTGCGCCCCGGCCGCTTCGACCGGCAGGTCGTCGTGCCCCTGCCCGAGCTCAGCGAGCGGGAGGCCATCCTCCGGGTCCACTCCAAGTCGAAGCGCCTCAACCCCGATGTCGACCTCGCCGTCGTCGCCCGGGGCACGCCCGGCATGTCCGGTGCCGACCTGTCCAACCTCGTGAACGAGGCCGCCCTCTTCGCGGTGCGCGCCGGCGACGAGGAGATCTTCATGCGTCACTTCGAGATGGCGCGCGACCGGGTGCTGATGGGCCAGCGCCGCGAGTCGATGGCGCTGGCCGACAACGAGAAGGAGGCCATCGCCTATCACGAGGCCGGCCACGCTGTGGCCGCTGCGGTGCTCCCGAACGCCGACCCGGTCCACAAGGTGACGATCCTGCCGATGGGCATGGCCCTCGGCGTCACCCAGCAGCTCCCGGTCGACGAGAAGCACATCTACCGGCAGGACTACATCGAGGACAGCCTCGTCGTGCGCATGGGCGGTCGCATCGCCGAGGACCTCGTCTTCGGCGTGATCTCCACCGGCGCCAACAACGACCTGGTGGGCTCGACCGAGCTGGCCCGCAAGATGGTGCGGGAGTGGGGCATGTCCAAGCGGGTCGGTCCCATGGCCTGGGGGTCCCAAGGCGCCGTGTTCCTCGGCGATGACCTCATGCACACGCGCGACTACTCCGACGAGACCGCCCGCATCATCGACGAAGAGGTCGAGCGGATCCTGCGCGAGCAGGAAGACCGTTGCCGGGTGGTGCTCTCCGAGCAGCGCATGGGCCTCGACCTCGTGGCGCGCGCGCTGCTCGAACACGAGACGATCGACGGCGAGGAGGTCAACCGCCTCGTCCAGCTCGGACGCGAGGGTCGCACCGCAGTGGAGGAGTTCGGGGAGTGGCGCACCACCGATGGTCGGGGCGAGGGCTCCGGGGCCTTCGCCGGTGAGCCGGCGGCGACCCACGCCGCGACCACACCCAAGCAGTCTCGCTGAGCGCACGCGCCGAGGTTGACGCGCCGAGGTGATCAGTGGCAGGAGTCGGGGGTGCTCCCCGGCTCCCTGGCCGCGGCCACGGCCGCCCACAGGTCGGTGGCCGTCACGGGACCCAAGAAGCTGCGCTGCACGACCCCGGCGGCGTCGACGATGAGCGTCGTCGGGACCGCCTCGATGCCGTAGCGGTCGTGGAGCACTCGGTCGGCGACGTGCTCGACCTCCTGCACCGCCACCGCCTCGCTCTCGAGGTGCTGCGCCCGCTCCCACACGCCTCGGCACGCGTCGCAGGTTGCCGACGTGAACACGACGACGAGCCAACCCAGCTCGGGTCGGGCGAAGTCGGCCCGGTCCAGCTGGCCGGGAACGGCGTAGCCGGTCCGCACGGGAGCGTCGGGCCGCTGACGGCGCTGCACGACGGCGGCCACGACGAGCGCGATGCCGGCGAGGGCCAGGGCGATGACGACGCGCTCCACGGCCACGAGCATGCCGCCGCTGCCCGTCCGCAGGCCACCCGAGGGCCCACGAGGGCCCACGAGGGCGCCCGATCACCGCCCGATGGCCAGGACATCGCATGGTTCGTGCAGAATGTCTGTCCATGGGTGAACAGCCGACCGACGATGCACTCGACACTGACGATCGCGCCGGCGCACCGGCGCTCGTCACGATGGGCCTCACCCCTGACGTGGCGTCGCCGACCCCGGATGAACCAGCCGGCGGGCCAGCACCCGCGCCGCGCCGCGGTCTCGTCGCCCGTCTCCTGAGCGAGCCCATGTGGGTGCTCGGGCTCGTGCTGTTCATGGACGAGGTCGACAAGAACGTCGTGCGCGGGATGATCACCCCGCTCAAGGAGGAGTTCGGCGTCGGCGATCTCGGGATCGGCGTCCTGCTGTCGCTCGCCCTCCTGTTCAACGGCCTCATCACCGTCCCTGCGGGCTACTTGGCCGATCGCTGGAACCGCTCCCGGGCCATCGGACAGACGGTGGTGGGCTGGTCGGTCCTCACCGCCGGTGGCGCAGCGTCGGTGGGCTTCCCGATGCTCGTCGGCATGCGCTCGGCGCTCGGCTTCGGCCAGGCCATCACCGAGCCGTCGGCGGCCAGCCTCATCGGCGACTACTACCCGCCCGACAAGCGCGGCAAGGCCTTCTCGATCCAGCAGGTGATGCTCCTCGCCGGTACCGGCGTGGGCGTCGGGATGGGCGGCCTCATCGGCACCAACTACGGATGGCGGCCGGCGCTGGTCATCGTCGCCATCCCCGGCCTGGCGGTGTCCTGGCTCGTGTTCCGACTCAAGGAGCCCAAGCGGGGCACGGCCGACATGATGGCGGCCATCGGCGCCGGCAGCATCGAGCACGCCGAGGACGGCGACCATCCCAAGCTGTTCGAGAACGGCTTCCGCCAGTTCCTGCGAGACATGGTGGCCGGTCTCCGTGAGGACATGCGCGTGATCCTCGACATCCGCACCATGCGGTACGCGCTGGCCGGCGTGGCCGCGCTCCTCTTCACGGTGACCGCCCTGGCTGCGTGGCTCCCCCAGTACTACGAGCGCCACCTCCACATGGCCGAGGGCACCGGCGAGGCGCTGTTCACCGCCCTCATCATCTTCGGCGGCATCCCCGGCGTCCTCATCGGCGGCCGGGTGGCCGACCGGTACGCCCAGAAGATCCAGGGCGGCCGACTGGCGCTGCCGGCCATCTTCATCGCGACGGGGAACCTGCTGTTCACGGCCGCCTACATGCTGCGGACCGACGTGTACTCGCAGAGCCTCGTGGCCATGGTGTTCCTGCTCCAGCTGCTCGGCATCTTCGTGATGACGATGGCGATCCCGGGCCTCCGGGCCGGGCTCACCGACGCGATCCCCGCCCACCTCCGCGGCGCTGGGTTCGGCGCCTTCAACCTCGTGGCCGTGGTGTGCGGGCAAGCCGCTGCGCCGTTCATCGTGTCGCTCATCTCGAACGCCTACGACGAGAACCTCCGCGTGGCCTTCCTCGCCTGCTCGCCGCTGCTCTTCCTCGGCGCCGCCATCTTGTTCCGGGCCCGCAAGTTCCTCGACGAGGACATGAACAAGATCATGATGGCGGTTTTGCAGGCCCTCCAGGACGAGCAGCAACGGCATGCAGAAAAGGCCGCTGACCAGGGGATTCACCCCGCCTGAGCGCTGTCCGTGGCTGACCGCCGCTGACCGCCAGATCCGCCCATTTTCCGTTCCTTATGGCACGCCAATGGCACGAAGCTTGCGCCTACAAGCTTCTGACCCGGCGTTGGGGCGCCGCTCTCGCAGCCCCACACCCGCCGTCGACCGGTCAGCGCTCAATGCCAAGACCCCTCGAGCGCTCGAGCCCGCGGTCCAGCCCCGGCGGCTCGATGCCCGCCAGCTCATGGAGGCGCTCGAGCGTGGCCAGGGCTGACTCGCGCTCGGGGGTGCGGGAGATCATCGACTCGAGCTGATCGGCAGGCTCGAGGTTGCCCGTCGGGTCGGGGAACCACGCGTGGTTGGCTTCGCGGCCTCGAGTGAGGGCGACGTAGGCGTGGTTGCGACTCGTCCCGGGTTCGAGGACGGCGATGCCGACGTCGACGGTGTCGCCCTGGGTGCCGTAGCCCGTGACCGCCCAGCCCAGCTCGACGTGGCGCTCGACGTAGTGGCGAGGGAGCACCGCGGTTCCCCGTTCTGGATCGCTCACCGTGAGCTCGCCGTTCGGACTGATCTCCTGGGCGATCCAGACCTGTCGGTTGCGGACGGGCTCGCCTCGGTCGGTGCGCAGCGCCGGGTCGTTGCGACGAGTGGCGATGCGATCGCCGACGGCCACGGTGGTCCTGCTGCGGTTCGATCCGTCAGAGATCGAGGCGTGGATCGACTCGCATCGCCACGGGGACCGTCTCACCCCACCGGTACGGTTGGCGTCGCATCGCCGGCCTGCCTTGGCCGAGCCTCCTCGGGACTCCTGAGTCCCCTCCCGCCCGCTGCGGCCTCCTGGCCGCTGCCCCGGAGGTTCGCCCATGGGCAGACGACAGTTCGGCGCCGTGCGTCGCTTGCCGTCCGGCCGCTACCAGGCCCGGCTCCCCGACGGCACGACCGCACCCGAGACCTTCACCGCCAAGGCCGACGCCACCCGCTGGCTCGCCGCCGTTGAGACCGACATCCTCCGCGGCACCTTCGTGCCTCGTGGCCCGGCGACGGAGCTCACCGTCGGCGAGTGGCTCGAGCAGTGGCGCACCCAGCACTCGCTCCACAAGCGACCCGGCACCCTCGCCCGCGATCGCAGCGCAATCCGCACCCACATCGAGCCTGCGCTCGGGGCCACTCCCCTCTCCGCGCTCAAGCCGCAGGATGTCCAGCGGTTCGTGGCGGGTCTCACCGACACCCTCGGCCCCGGCACGACGCACTCGGTCTACGGCGTCCTCCGCTCCGCGCTCCGCACGGCCGCCGACCTCGAGCTGATCGGGCGAGCGCCGATCCGGGGTGTCCGGCTCCCCTCGATCCCGAAGACCGACGTGCGGGTGCTCCGGCCCGAGGAGCTTGTGCGCCTCGCCTACACCGTTCCCGATCAGTGGCGCCCGATGATCTACGTGGCGGGCGTGTGCGGGCTGCGCTTCGCCGAGGTCGCCGGACTGCGAGTCGGGCGGCTCGACCTCCCCCGCCGCCAGCTCCACGTCGCCGAGACCGCTCCCCAGATCGGTCCCGATCGGGCCGAGCCCAAGACCGCCGCCGGCCGACGGTCCGTCCCGATGCCGACGTTCCTATCGACGCTGCTCACCGAGCACCTCCGCTCCCAGGAGGTCACGTCGAAGGCCGTCGACGCGCTCGTCTTCACCGCCAGCCGAGGTGGACGCCTCCACGCCGGCAACTGGCACGGCGACGTGTGGAAGCCCGCCCGCGAGGCCGCCGGGTTCCCGACCCTGCGGTTCCACCACCTCCGCCACTCCGCCGTGCCGCTCTGGGTCGAGACCGGAGCGAACCTTCTCCAGGTCAGCCGCTGGCTCGGCCACAGCTCCGTCCAGATCACCGCCGACGTCTACGGCCACCTCTTCCACGAGACCAATGACGCCGTCATGGCCCGCCTCGACGACACGTTCAGCTCGCTCGACGCCGGGGAGTGCTGATGGAATCCCGATTGTGTCTATCCACTAGACGAGATTCCGTCTATTGCATAGACAGCCTCCGATGAAGCCGGTAGACACGAAGCGTGTCCGCCGAGCGCTCCAACGCCGAGGCTGCGTCCGCGTGGGGACCGAAGGGTCCCACGAGAAGTGGCGCACGCCTGGAGGTCGGGCGGTCACCATCGTCGCCAGCGAGAAGCAGCAGTCGCCCGGCCTCCTTCGCGTCGTCCAACAGACCTTCGAACCGGAACTCGGAGCGGGCTGGTTGGAGAAGGAGCTGAACCGATGAGCTCGACCAAGACCCTCGCCGCGGTGGCCGAGTGGGACGGCTACGCCTGGGTGGCCAGCATCCCCGACGTCCCCGGCGCCGTCACCCAAGCCAAGCGTCTCGACCTCCTCCCCGACCGCCTCGCAGAGGTGGCCCGGCTCATGACCGGCGACGCAGTCGGTGCGGATCAGATCTTGCTGAAAGCGCGTGTCGCCGACCGCACCCTCGACCTGATGGCTCAGGAGGTCACGGAGCTCGAGGATGACCTCAACCGCGTAGCTGACGCGCTCGCGGCTCGTCGCCGACAGCTCGTGACCGAGCTGCACGACCGGGGCCACACGCTTCGCGACATCGGTGTCATCGTGCGTCTCTCCCATCAGCGCGTCGCACAGCTCCTCGCGGAGTCGCCGACTCGATCACGTTCGGGGTGAGTCAAGGGTCGAACACGGACTCGCCGGTACGATTCGATTCCTGCCATGAGGAACCTCAGGCTGATCCCGAGGCCGGTCGCCGTCGAGGTGCTGCCTCCTTACGCGATCCGAGTGACCTTCGACGACGGCGTTGTCCACGACACCGATCTGGCCGACGAGCTCTGGGGCGCGATGTTCGAGCCACTGAAGGATCCCGCGTACTTCGCCCAGGTCCGAGTCGAGGACGGAGATGTGGTGTGGCCGAACGGGCTCGACCTCGACCCGGTCGTCCTGCACGGGGACGAGGAGCCGCTGCCGCCAGCAGAGCGCTCGGGGTCGCAGTGAGCTCGCCTGTGGATTCGTTATGGCACGTAGATGGCACGACATTCGGCCGCACCCCCTCTGACCTGGGCTTTCATCCTCATCAGCAGGACATGAACAAGATCATGATGGCGGTGTTGCAGGCCCTCCAGGACGAGCAGGTCCGCCACCAGGAGAAGCTGGCCGCCGATCAGGGGATTCACCCCGCCTGAGCTCTGTCCGCCGCTGACCGCCAGATCCGCCGATCTTCCGTTCGTCATGGCACGCCAGTGGCACGCAACCAAGAGGTTGCGCAACCAGATTCGCGTTTTTTTCGTCACCGCGGGGGGTGGCTCGATCCGACACGAGGTCAGCAATCGACGCTTGGCGCCGCCGCCCTTGAGGATGGTGACCCGCATCACCGGCGGGCAACCGTGGCGCTCTCGGCCCACCAGTCGCGCTCTTCGCTCGATCTCCCAGTCGCGTGATGACGTCGGCCGTGTAGAGCGGCTGTCCCCCGCTCGCCTCACAGAAGGCGCTGCGGACGTGCTCGAGCAGAACCTGTAGCTGCTCCTGGTGGTAGGCAGCGACCAGAGGCTGCGCCTGGAGCCGCTTCGCCTTCTCGCTCGACGATCTACCGCCCTGGTCTGCCTCGCTCACGGGTATCGGACGCACTTCCGTGGTGGCCGATGGCGCTTGCGATGACGACCAGCGCTTGCTCAATGCCACTTCGTGGCAGGAAAGGGCTCCCTCTGCCAAGCGGTGGTCGTCGACAGGCATGCTGTATATAGTTGCTGTATGTCGGCGACTCGTACACAGGTGTATCTGACTGAGGAGCAGCGCGCCAGGATCGATCGCGCGGCCGCAGCAAGAGGTGTGACGATGGCTGAGGTGATCCGGAGCGCTATCGACGAGTACGTCGGTGACGAGTGCGACCCCGCAGCGACTCTGACCGCCACCTTCGGCGCTGCGCCATCTGCTGATTCGCCCAGCCGGGACAACTGGCAGCGTGGCTGACCTCCTCGTCGACACCGACGTGTTCATCGACCACCTGCGTGGTGCAGCCGAGTTGCGCCCGGGTCGGAACCGGCTTCACTACTCGGTGGTCACCCGAGCCGAGCTGTTCGCAGGCAACACGGCCACCGCGCTTGCCAGTCGGCTGCTTGCGCCGTTTCGAGAGGTTCTCGTCGATCGCGACGTGGCCGAGCGGGCGGGAAGGGTCGTTCGTGAGTTCGGACTCCGCCTGCCAGATGCGCTGATCGCTGCGACGGCCCTTGAGAAGGGGCTGCAGCTGTCAACGCGCAACATCTCGGACTTCGACAAGGTTCGAGGGCTCCGCATCAAGCCGCCCCGCTGATCAAGGAGCCCACGGGAACGGTCTGGCGTTTGGGGAGACACGCGCCGCCTGCGTTGCACTCTGGCAGTTGAGGGACACGGTGCCCTGTGACGACGATCACCTGGGGCTGGTGGTGGAGAGCGCGGGCAACTAGGCATCGACCGGGAGTGCCGCGCGTTGAGGTCAGCCGTCGCGTGCAACATCTGCCGGAGCTGAGCGATGGACGCTCCGAGCGGTCTGCCTTCACTCGGTCCGAAGCGCGAGAGCCGGCGGGGTGCGGCTAGCAGCGCGGCGGCTGAACGTGGTTGCCAACTGGGCGAGCAGGAGCGTGGCGAGCGGGATCACGATCAACGCCGACATCGGCACCTCGGGCACGAACGGGAAGGCGACGCTGTCCACGACCCGTCGCCAGATCTGGCGACCGGCGACCAGGCCGAGCAACGTGCCGACGACTGCGCCGCCAGCTGTCAGTGCCAGCACGTGCACGGCCAGGACCGTTCGCAGTTGCCGGGCGGTCATGCCCAGGGCCCGCAGCATGGCGAGGTCGGGTCGCCGGTGGTGCACTGTTGTTCCCGCCGCGTAGGTCACCGCGACCGCGGCTAGCACCGAGAGGAAACCAGCCAGGAGCCTCGGTAGGTGCTGCACCGCGGCGAGCCGGTCGATCTCACTTGGAGGACGCGGGCGCTGGACCCCTACGTTCTCGTCCGGGTCCTCGTAGCGGTCGACGACTTCAGCGATGTCGACGCCTGGGGACAGGCTGATCGCCGTTTGCCGGTAGCACTGATCGCTGTCCTCTGCGCAGAAGTCTGCGTAGTCGAAGCCGAGGTCGTCGGCCGCGGCCGCGGTGAGAAAAGCTCCCGATGCGCTCGAACCGCCGTCCTCGGGCACGCGCAGCGTCACCATCGCAGTGATGCGAAGCGATCGCGGTCCTTTCCCCAGGTCCGCGGCGACCTCGTCGCCTATGCCCTTGCCCAGCCGCTCGAGCGAGTCGCGCCCCAAGGCGATCTCAGATGAGCCTCGCGGCTCGGTCCCGCGCACGACGACAGGTGCCAGGTGACCTTTGAGGTCGGTGGCCACGACCGCGTAGTCGGGGTAGCCGTCGAGGATCACCCCGACGTCGAATACCATGTCCGTCACCACATTGAGGTCCTCGTCAGCCAGCAGCGCCGCGTTCGCTGGGTCGCCGTCGTCGATGCTGAGGTCCCAGCTCCAGCCGTAAAGGCTGGGGTCGGAGACGAGTCGGTCAAGGCTGGTGGCGAACACCGTCGCGGCGATGATGCCGAGCACGCCCACGACCGTGCCGCCGATCGCCGCCCAGCGGGGTGAACCGGAAGACGAGCCAGACGCGAAGGCCAGGCCGGTGACGACGGAGGGCGGCGCGCCCGCACCGGCTGCCGCCCGTCCGAACCGGCTCAGCGGCGCTGATCGCAGTTTGGTGCGGGCGCTGAGAACTCCCAACCCGCCGACGAGTACGCCACCTGCGACCAGGGCAGCGGCACCACCGCCAAGCAGCACGGTCCCATCGAAGCGAACGCCGCGATCGGGCTCGGCGCGACGGGCCAAACCGATGGGGAACCACGGTGACGCGGCGAAGGCCGCGGCCGCTCCCAAGGTGCTGCCGACCAGAACGCCGAGCAGACCTGGCAGGGCTCGTCGTGTCCAGCGACCGCTTCGGCCCACGCCGAGCGCGCTCAGTACGCGATCATCCAGCGCCCCGGCCTGGGTCAGCCTGGCTGCGACGTGGGCGACCGCTGCCAGGCCCGCCAAGCCCGCCACGGCGGCAAACACGTAGAGAGCCGTGGCGATCGATCGCAGTGTGGGGTTGGCCTGGCGACGAATCACGTCCGCGCTCAGCCCGTTGTCGAACGAAACGCCCTCGGCGATGGCGCCGGTCACCTCAGCCGAGTCGGCACCGTCCTTGAGCGCCACCATCGCACCATCGCCGAAGGACCCCAGCTCGTCGGGCCCATACAGCTCGCGGAAGGCGGGAGTGAGGTAGGTGAAGCTGATGTCGCCCTCGCGGCCGAGGATGTCACCTTCGTCGTGCACGATGCCGACGATCTCGAGAGCGAACTTTGGGCCGTCGGGCACGGGCACGTCGCCTTGGAAGGCTCTGACCGCGGCAGGGGTGAGGCTCAGCATCGGGATCTCATCGCCTACTCGGGCATCGAGACGGGCGGCGGTCCGTTCGCTGATGGCCACCTCGAGCGGCGCGGCAGAATTGGGGAGGCGGCCCTCCACGGGTGGGTAGCGCAGGTATTCCCTGGTGATCCGACCGTCGAGGGGTACAAGCATCGGGTAATACCAGTCGCCTGTGTGGGCCGGCAGGACCGCTGCAGCTTGCAACGGCAAAACGGCCTCCACGGCCGGCAGGTCGGCGAGGCCTGCCAGAGCCTGTGGGTCACCGAAGGCGAAGAGGTCGGGAGGGTTGATCACCTCGGTGTAGCGGTCATAGGCCGTGAGGGAGCGCCGCCCGCCGGCAACCGAAGCCAAGACGGTGCCCACGACCAGCGCGACCAGCAGGGCTAGGAGCACCACGTCTCGTCGGCGCCGCCGAAGCTCGATACCTACGAGGTAGGTGATCATTAGGAGACGACCTCGCCGTCCTTCGTCTCAGCGATTCGCTCGGTCGCGGCTGCCACGGCATCGTCGTGGGTGACCATGAGGATCGTCTGCCCGCTCTGGTGGAGGCGGCGGAACAGCAAGCCATCGAAAGCTTCGAGGTCGCCTGCATCTCCCGCGGCCAGCCACCGGAACACCACCGTGGATGACATGTCGCCCATGACCAGAAGTCTCGCGCGGCACCGGTCGTGCCTGGTCGCTGCCAGGTACTGGGCCGCCTGCCAGTTCAGCTAGGCGACAATTGATTCCAGACCATGTAGACGTCGGCCCGGCCGTAGACGGAGCCAGGGCGGAGGCCGTGTTGGCGTACGAAGCCGGGCGCTCTCGTAGAGGGCCAGCGCTGGTCCTAGACGGGTGTTGGGTTCGAGGTAGGGCTCTGTACCACCGAGACACTGGAATGCCTCCAACACCGCGTTCATGAGAAGGCGACCGACGCCTGTCCCGCGTTGGGACGGGTTGACGGCCATCTTCGTCAGCTCGTAGATCCGCGCACCCTCGTGCCGGAGCGCGACGGTGCCGACCGCGCTGCCGTCGCTGTCGAGCGCGAAGAAGATCTGTCCTCCGCTGGCGAGGACGCGTTCTTCGGGGTGGTGGAGCACCTCGATGTCGACCGGCTCAACCGTGAACCACCGCTCGAGCCACTCGATGTTGAGCCGAGCGAAGTCGTCCAGGTAGCGCTCGTCGTAGTCGACGACTCTGATCGTGCTTACCGCGGCAGCGAGGCTACGCGAGGGGTACCCGGAGCTCCCGGGCGCGTTCAGAATGACAAGGTCAACCCGCGGTGCGCGGCTAGCGCGTCAGATCGGAGCAGGAATGGGACACCCGCGAGCCGGGCGGCTACTCGGAGGGCAGGTCTCTCACCGCAGCGATCCACTCGCCACGAGCCGCGTCCCAGGTCTCCCAACGGCCTTCGAGTTCGTTCCACTGAGAGTGCGGGAAAGGCGATCCCCCTGGCTCCGGTGCTCGCACCACCTCATCAACTCGTCCCCGTCTCGTCGAGACCCGACGCACCAACCCGCGGAGGATGGACGAGTGCAGCGGCGCATCGTTGGAACCGGAACCCCCATGACCCACGCTGGGGAGGCTAGGCCGTGGCCCGGTGGCCGCTGGTGTCCACACCAAGTGAGCGGGTCGCACTACACCTAGCGGCAGATACGGGCTCGGTCGGAACTGGTACGACCTTGAGGCAGGCGACCGAGCCCACCGTGCTGCCGCCACCACCCAAACCATCCGATGGCTCCGATCGGGATGAAGAACCCGGCGATGTAGAGGCTGAAGAACGCGACAGCGAGGATCATGAGCACGGCCCCTCGGCGGTTGTACCAGTCGCCTCGCGGCGGGCGGACGAGGTCGACCAACGCGGCGATCCACACGATGGTCGCCAGCATGTTGACCACCACGTACAGCGGGCTGGACCACTCCACGAGCCAGGCGCCAACCATCACGTGTCCCAGTCTGCCCGCTCAGGGCAACAGCTGCTTCTGGCCGCTGCTTGAAATGCCCGCGTTGTAGCGACAACTCATCCGAACCCCCGCGGCGAGGCGGGTTCGCCGGCTCGGATCGCCTCGACCCGCCGTCGGATGCGGTGCGGGGTCCCCCGTGGGATGCGGCCCGGCTCGTACCGGCCCCGCCCCACACGCCGGACGCGCGCTCGACCGATCTCCCAGCGCAGCGCATCGGAGATCACCTTCGATGGCCGTGCGCTGACCGCGAACCCGTCCTCGATGAGGACCCGCCCGAGGTCGTTGACGGTCAGCGGCCCGAGCTCCCACCCATAGAGGCTGAGCACATAGCGCAGATCGATGGACCGAAGCAGCCGTGAGGAGGAGAGCCGATCGTTCATCCATCCGATGCTCGCAGCGGGGTGCGACACCCGAGTTGTCGCTACAACGCGGGCATCTTCGTGTCG
>JBKJIL010000288.1:0-3290 GCA_046598435.1 Acidimicrobiales bacterium | reverse complement strand
TGCGCACGTCGGTGAAGTAGACCTCGTTGAACTCGGCCTCGCCGGTGATCTGGCGCAGCGGTCGGACCTCCACGCCCGGCGCCTGCATGTCGACCACGAAGTAGGTCATGCCCTTGTGCTTCGGCTGGTCGGGGTCGGTGCGTGCGACGAGCATGCCCCACTTGGCGAGGTGGGCGAGGGTGGTCCACACCTTCTGTCCGTTGACGATCCACTCGTCGCCGTCCTTGATCGCCTTGGTGGCGAGGCCGGCGACGTCGGAGCCGGCGCCGGGCTCCGAGAAGAGCTGGCACCACACCTCCTCGCCCGTGAACAGCGGGCGGAGGTAGCGCCGCTTCTGCGCGTCGGTGCCGTGGGTGACGATGGTCGGCGCACCCATCCCGTGGCCGATCACGTTGCGGAAGGCGGCAATCGGCGCACCCGCCCCAACCAGGGTCTCGTTGATGACCTTCTGCAGACGAGGTGACCGCCCGAGGCCGCCGTTGCCCTCGGAGAAGTGCACCCACGCCAGACCGAGGTCGAACTGGCGTCCGAGGAACACCTCCGGCGCAGTGGTCTTGGGCGGGAGCTCGTCGAGGAGCTGGTGGCAGAGGGCGAGGACCTGAGCCTCTTCACGGGAGGCATCGGTAGCGGGTGCGTCGGTGACCGTCATGCCGCCAACACTAACTTGACCGGTGGGTCAAGTGCGACGGGCGACGGCCGACGGGCGGGTCAGTTGAGGCGAGCCCGCAACCGAGCCGCGGCGCGCCGGTCGCGCTCGACCCCGGTGCCTTCGAGGGCGGCCGCCGCTTCCGCGTAGCGACCTGTGGCCGTGAGCACCACCGCCAGCTCGCGCCGCTCCCGTTCGCCGGCCCCCGGGAGGCAGAGCCTCAGGCCCAGCGCCCACCCGAGTGCGGCCCGGTCGCCGGAGCGTCGGTAGGCGGCCGCCAGGTTCGTCAGGAGCCTGATGAGGATGGCCGGCGCGTCCACGACATCGAGGAATGCGTCGTGCCAGGCGACGCCAGGGTGCAACCGCTCGAAGATCCGTCGGCACCCGTGAGGGTCGAGGACCGCGCCGTCGTCGAAGAGGTCGAGGAACTGGGTGTCGTCGCGGGCATCGCGCACGAGGAAGTGTCCGGGCATCCCGATGCCGACGAGGGGCAGCGCGCACCGTCGGCCCACCTCCATCGCGATCAGCGACAACGTGAGCGGGATGCCGAGACGCCGGTTGACGACCTGGGGCACCAGGGAGTTGCGGGGGTCGTGATACGACACCCGATCGCCGCTGAAGCCAAGCCCGTCGACGAGGTGGGCGCGGACGGCCGCCAGCGTCGGCTCGGCCACTCCGGTGGCCAGCTCGTCCAGGCGGCCCAGCTCGTCAGCGACGTCGAGACCGGGCAGGGCGTGGGCCGCGATCAAGAGGGACGCCTCATCGAGCGGGAGCGGGCTGCCGCGGCTGGTCACCAGCGCGGCAAACCGCTCGGTGGGGTCGTCGGTCACCTCGGGGACGGTAGCGGCGCTACCGTCCCCGCCATGTTTCCTGGGACCGTTGCCACCACCCACCCTGACAAGCCCGCCGTGATCATGGGCACCACCGGCCAGGTCATCACCTACGCCGAGCTCGACGCCGAGGCCAACCAGCTGTCGCGCGTGCTCCGGGCCGCGGGCCTCGTCCCGGGCGACCACGTCGCCTTGTGCCTCGAGAACCACCCCCGCTTCCTGTCCATCGTGTGGGGGGCGCACTACGCCGGGCTCTACTACACGGCCATGAGCTCTCGGCTGACCACCGAGGAGATGGCGTACATCATCGAGGACTGCGGCGCCCAGGCCTTCATCACCTCGGCCTACAAGGCCGACCAGGCCGTGGAGCTGGCTGACCAGATGCCCGCCGTGAAGGTCCGCCTCATGCTCGACGGCGCCGCCGCCGGGTACGAGCCCTACGAGGCGGCCATCGAGGCGCAGCCCCCCACCCCCCTCGACGAGGAGCGGGTCGAGGGCCAGGACATGCTCTACAGCTCGGGCACCACCGGGCGCCCCAAGGGGGTCAAGGTCCCGCTTCCGGACGCCCCCCTCGGCGAGGCGCAGGACGCCGTTACGGGGCTCTGCCAGCTGCTCTTCGGGGTCACCGAGGACACCGTCTACCTCTCCCCGGCCCCGCTCTACCATGCTGCGCCCCTGCGCTTCTGCCGAGCGGCGCAGCGCTGCGGCGCCACCGTCGTGGTGATGGAGCACTTCGACCCGGAGCAGTACCTCGCCCTCGTCGAGCGCCACCAGGTGACCTTCAGCCAGGTGGTGCCGACCATGTTCATCCGGCTCCTCAAGCTCCCCGACGAGGTGCGCCCCCGCTACGACGTGTCGTCGCTGACGGCGGTCGTGCACGCCGCGGCGCCGTGTCCCGCCGAGGTGAAGGGCAAGATGATCGACTGGTGGGGCCCGATCATCCACGAGTACTACGCCGGCACCGAGGGCAACGGGTTCGTCTACTGCAACAGCCCCGATTGGCTGGCTCACCGGGGGTCGGTCGGGAAGGCCGTCGTCGGTGTGCTCCACATCGTGGGTGATGACGGCGAAGAGGTGCCCACAGGGGAGTCCGGCACCGTCTACTTCGAAGGCCAGGCCGCCGCGACCTTCGAGTACCACAACGATGCCGAGAAGACCGCCGACTCGCGCGACCCGAAGGGCCGGGGGTGGTCGACCCTCGGCGATGTCGGCCACCTCGACGAGGACGGCTTCCTCTACCTCACCGATCGCAAGTCGTACATGATCATCACCGGCGGCGTGAACGTGTACCCGCAGGAGGCCGAGAACGTCCTGGCGATGCATCCGAAGGTGGCTGATGTGGCCGTGTTCGGGGTGCCCAACGAGGACTTCGGCGAGGAGGTCAAGGCGGTGGTCGAGCCCGTGGATCCGGCCGACGCCGGCGCCGAGCTGGAGCGGGAGCTCATCGCGTACTGCAAGGAGCACCTCGCCGATGTCAAGTGCCCGCGCTCGGTCGACTTCCGCGACGAGCTGCCCCGGCACCCCACCGGGAAGCTCTACAAGCGCCTGTTGAAAGACGAGTACTGGGCCGACGCCGGGCGAACCATCTGAGCGGGCTGGGTCAGCGTCGGCCGCGTCGCGGCTGGGGCAGGTCACGGAGCAGGCTCGTGACGACCAGCCAGAGCCCGGCGACGGCCGCCGCCACGAACAGGACGATGGCCAGCGTCGGGTAGCCGAGGAGCTTGGCCTCGGTGTCGATCCGCATCACCATGGCGGCGCCGATGATGAGGGCGGCGACACCGAGGCCAAGCTCCTCGGCTACCCGACGCTGGCCA
>JBKJIL010000255.1:0-7537 GCA_046598435.1 Acidimicrobiales bacterium | reverse complement strand
CTACGAACTGATCGCCTCGCCGGAGGTGTTCATCGCCGCGGCCGCCGAGCGCACCAAGCACATCAAGCTGGGCACCGGCGTCTCCTCCCTGCCCTATCACCACCCGATGATGCTGGCCGACCGTATCAACCAGCTGGACCACATGACCCGCGGCCGTCTCATCTTCGGCGCCGGGCCCGGCGCCCTGCCCACCGATGCCCACGTCATGGGCATCGACCCCGTCGACCAGCGCCGCATGATGGAGGAGAGCCTCGAGGCGATCCTCGCCCTGTTCACCTCCGACGAGCCGATCACCCGCGAGACCGACTGGTTCACGATCCGCGACGGTCGCCTCCAGATGCGGCCCTACTCCTACCCGCACCCCGAGGTGGCGGTGGCGGCCATGGTGTCGCCGTCGGGTCCCCGCCTGGCTGGTACCCACAACGTGTCGCTCCTGTCGCTGTCGATGTCGGTGGCGGAGGGCTTCGCCGCCGTCGGCCAGGCGTGGGACGTCGTCACCGAGATGGCGGCCAAGGCCAACCAGCCCGAGCCCGACCGCTCCACGTGGCGCATCCTCGGCAACCTGCACATCGCAGAGACGCGGGAGCAGGCCGTGCTCGACTGCACCTACGGGCTCCAGGACTTCGCCGACTACTTCGGTGGCGGCGCCGGCTTCGTGCCCCTCGCCAACAAGGTGGACGACGGGCCCGACACGCCGGTGGGGTTCGTCGAGCGCTACGCGGCGGGCGGAGGCGTGGTCATCGGCACCCCCGACGACGCCATCGAGTACATCCAGGGCCTCATCGACCAGTCAGGCGGGTTCGGCACGTTCCTGATGCTGGGCCACGACTGGGCGTCGCCGGCGGCCACCATGAACAGCTACCGCCTCTTCGCCGAGAAGGTCATCCCGCACTTCCAGGGCCAGCTGACCGCCCCCAAGGCGTCGCACGACTGGGCCGTCGCCAACCGCGGCAAGCTGTTCGGGCGAGCCGGACAGGCCATCCTGAACGCCATCACCTCCCACGTGGAGGAGCAGGACGCCGACGCCAAGGCCGCCGCCGAGGCCCACGCGCCCGACGACGACACCTCCGACGCCCCGGCGGCGGAGCACACCGAGGGGATCAACGTCTGATGCGAGCCGCGGCACTGAAGTCCGGACAGATCTACGTCAGAGACGACGTGCCCGAGCCGGAGCCCGCCTTCGGGCAGATCCTCGTGCAGGTCAAGGCCTGCGGCATCTGCGGGTCCGACCTGCACTTCGCCAAGCACGGGGCCGAGATGCTGTCCCTCACCAGCGAGGTGCAGGGCATGCCGTCGCTCGGCCTCGAGGGCCCCGACATCGACCTCGACCAAGACGTGTTCATGGGCCACGAGTTCTCGGCCGAGGTGCTCGAGATCGGACCCGACACGGTGGGCCCGGAGCCGGGCACGCTCGTCACGTCGATCCCGATCCTGTTCACCGCCAGCGGCGTGCGGCCGATCGTCTACAGCAACGACGTGCCGGCCGGCTACGGCGAGCGCATGCTGCTGTCGGCCCCGATGATCGCCGAGGTGCCCAACGGCCTCGACTTCCGGCACGCCGCCCTCACCGAACCGATGGCCGTCGGCCTGCACGCCGTCAACAAGTCGAACATCAAGCCCAACGAGGGCGCGCTGGTGCTCGGGTGCGGCCCGGTGGGCCTGGCCGTGGTCGCCGCCCTCAAGCTGAAGGGCCTGGAGACGATCGTGGCCACCGACTTCTCGCCGGCCCGGCGGGCGCTGGCCGCCACCATGGGCGCCAGCGAGGTGGTCGACCCGGCCGCCGAGCCGGCCTTCGACGCCTGGCGGCGCGCCGGTGGCGGCCGCACGCTGGTGGTCTTCGAGGCCATCGGCGTGCCCGGGATCATCGACGGCGTGCTGCGCGACGCGCCCCACGGCACCCGCCTGGTGGTGGTGGGCGTGTGCATGGAGCACGACCGCATCCACCCGTTCTTCGGGATCAGCAAGGAGCTGAACATCCAGTTCTGCCTGGGCTACGACCCGATGGAGTTCAACGAGACGCTGCGCTGCATCGCCGAGGGCGAGCTCGACGTGGCGCCCCTCATCACCGGCGAGGTCGGCCTCGACGGCGTGGCCGGCGCCTTCGAGGCGCTCGGCAACCCCGACGACCACTGCAAGATCCTGGTGACCCCATGAACCCCACAACATCTGTGCGCACGGAGCACCGGATGCCGGTGGTGGCTGCGCACAGATCTTGTGGGGTGGGTCGATGACGGATGATCGGTTCGCTGGGAAGGTGGCGCTGGTCACCGGGGCGGCACGGCCGCGCGGGATCGGCCGGGCCACCGCGCTGCGGCTGGCCCAGGGCGGCGCCGACGTCGCCTGCCTCGACATCGCCCGCCCGTACGCCGAGGCGCCGGGCCACGGCACCGCGACCGCGGACGACCTCGACAGCGTGGTCGCCGAGATCGAGGCGCTCGGCCGGCGGGCCGTCGCGGTGCGGGCCGACGTGTCCGACGAGGCTGAGGTGACCGCCGCCGTCGCCGCGGCCACCGAGGCGCTCGGCACCATCCAGCTCGTGGCCAACGTGGCGGGCGGCAGCGGCTTGGGCTTCGGCGTCGGGCCGCTGCTCAACGTGGGCGCGGAGGAGTTCCGCAAGGTGCTCGACGTCAACGTGGTCGGCACCTGGCTGGTGTCCAAGGCCTGCGCCCAGCGCATGGTCGACGCCAAGGTGGGCGGCCGCATCTGCAACGTGTCGAGCCAGGCCGGCAAGAAGGCCTTCCCGATGCTGGGTGCCTACTGCGCGGCCAAGACGGGCGTGATCATGCTCACCCAGTGCCTGGCCACCGAGCTGGGCCCGGCCGGCATCTCGGTCAACGCCGTGTGCCCGGGCACCGTCGACACCGACCTCATCAACCCCAACGGGATGTTCGAGGTGATGCTGGGCGGCGCGAGCAGCGCACAGGAGTGGATCAGCCGCGAGATCCCGCTCGGTCGCCTGCAGACCGCCGAGGAGATCGCGGCATCGATCTGCTGGCTCCTGTCGGAGGACGCGGCCGCCGTCACCGGCGAGTCGGTCAACACCAGCGCCGGCCAGACGATGGTCTGAAGCTGAGGGGGTTCAGATCTGGCGGTCGGAGCCTTCCCAGTAGGGGGCGCGCAGCTCGCGCTTCAGGAGCTTGCCGGACGGGTTGCGGGGCAGCGCGTCGGCGAAGTCGACCGACTTGGGGAGCTTGAAGCCGGCGAGGTGCTCGCGGGCGAAGGTGATGAGCTCGGCCTCCGTCGGCTCCGTGCCCTCGGCCTTGACGACGATCGCCTTCACGGCCTCGCCCCAGGTGGCGTCGGGCACGCCGATCACGGCCACGTCGGCCACCGAGGCGTGCTTCATGAGGGCGTTCTCCACCTCGGCTGGGTACACGTTCTCGCCGCCGGAGACGATCATGTCCTTCACGCGGTCGTGGAGGAACAGGTACCCGTCCTCGAGGAAGCCGGCGTCACCGGTCTTGAACCACCCGTCGGCCGTGAGCGCATCGGCGGTGGCCGCGGGGTTGTCCCAGTAGCCCACCGTGTTCTGGTGCGAGCGGGTCCAGATCTCGCCCACCTCGCCGGCGGGCAGGTCCGTGCCGGTGGTGCGATCGACGATGCGCAGCTCCACCCACGGGTAGGGCTTGCCGCACGAGCGCAGCAGGCGCGGCCGGGCCACGTCGTGGTCGACGCCGTCGAGCTGCGTGATGGCGCCGGTCGTCTCGGTGAGCCCGTACACCTGGATGAACTCGCACCCGAAGCGCTTCATGCCCTCCACGAGCACCGCTTCGGTGATCGGTGAGGCGCCGTAGACGAGGGCCCGCAGCGACGAGAAGTCGGTGTCCTCCACTCCGGGCGTCATGAGCAGGAACTGGATGACGACGGGCACCATGAACGCGTTGGTGATCTGCTTCTCGGGGATGAGCCGCAAGATGGCGGCCGGGTCGACGTCGCGCAGCACGACGGTGCGGCACCCGTAGTAGAGGCCCACCATCGACCAGCCGGCGCCGGCGATGTGGAAGGTCGGCATCATGGCCAGGTTCACGGAGTCGGGGGTGAACCGCCACTGGCCGGCCATCCCGGCCACACCCTTGAAGAAGTTGTCGTTGCTGAGCATGACCCCCTTGGGGAGGCCCGTCGTGCCCGAGGTGTACAGCTGGAAGGCGATGTCGTCACCGGTCGATGCAACACCCGGATCGGTGGCGGGCTGGGCGTCGGCCCACCCGGCGTAGCCGACCCAGCGGGGGTGGTCGCCCAGGGCCACGATCGTGTGGACTCGGGCCAGATCGCCCTCGATCTTCTCGAGGTGCTCGAAGAACTCAGGGGCGACGAGCACAACCTCGGCCTTGGCGTCGTCGATGATCTGGAGCATCTCGGCTGGGGCCAGGCGCCAGTTCACGGCCACGTTCACGGCGCCGAGCTTGGCCAGGCCGAAGGTGATCTCGAAGAACTCGAGGCCGTTCTTGTCGATCGAGGCCACCCGGTCGCCCACGCCCACGCCTGCCGCCGCCAGGGCGTTGGCCACCTGGCTCGACCGTCGGTCGAGCTCGGCGAAGGTGGCCGCCCGGTCGTCGATCTCGACGGCCACCGCGTCGGGGCGCTCGGCGGCGTGCGTGCGGATGATCTCGGCGATCGTGGCGATGGCCATGGCTGGGTCCCCCGTTGTCGGCGTGTGTCGAGTCCGCCGGCGACCGGCGCGAACGCACAGCCAAGCACGCCGAGCCGAGCCACGTGGCCCGCCCACCGCCAGGCTCGGGTTCAGCCGCCGAGGTGGGGGGTAGGACGGGGCCGTGACCGCAGCCACCGACGCCCACCGAGCGACCAAGCGAGCCGCCAAGCGGGCCGCCAACAGCGTGTGGGCCGACCGTGTGGCGCGGCTCGGCTTCGGGGCCCGGGGCCTCGTGTACGGGATCATCGGCGTCATCGCGCTGCGCATCGCGTGGGCCGGCCCGGGCGGTCAGGACGCCAGCAAGGAGGGGGCCCTGCGGGAGATCGCCCAGCGCCCGCTCGGCCGAGTCCTGCTGGTGGTGCTGGCCGTCGGACTGGCCGGCTACGCCGCCTGGCGGGCCAGCGAGGCGCTCTGGGGCAAGCGCGACGAGGACGACGAAGCCAAGCGCTCCGCCAAGCGCCTCGGCTCGGCCGCCAAGGCCGCCTTCTACCTCACCTTCTTCGCCAGCACGGTGCGCGTCGTCGTCCGCGGCGGCGGCCAGAGCGGCAGCGGCACCGACCAGAAGGAGGAGGCCCTCACGGCCCGCCTGCTCGACCTGCCCGGCGGTCGCCTGCTCGTCGGCGCCATCGGCCTGGCCATCATCGGCGGCGGCCTGTACGTCGCCTACCGGGGCCTGGCCCAGAAGTTCGACAAGCGCCTCGACACCTCCGACATGGGCCCTGTGACCGGACGGGTCGTCGACGGCTTGGGGATGGTGGGGATGACGGCCCGCGGCCTGGTGTTCGCCGTGGCCGGGTTCCTGCTCGTGAAGGCGGCCGCCGACTTCGATCCTGACAAGGCCACCGGCATCGACGGCACCCTCAAGCTGATCGCCCAGCAGACCTATGGCCAGGTGCTGCTGACCGTCACCGCCGTGGGCATCATCGCCTACGGCCTCTACTCCTTCGCCGAGGCGCGGTACCGACAGCTCTGAGCCAGACCGCCGCCGTAGGATGACCCGATGGCCACGACGCCACGAGAGATCGCCCGCTTCGTCCTTCGCAGCTCCAAGCGGATCGCCGTCACCATCGTCGGAGGCGTCGTGGTCGTTGCCGGCCTGGCCATGCTCGTGCTGCCCGGACCGGGGATCCTCGTGGTGGCAGTGGGATTCGCCATCCTCGGCACGGAGTACGTATGGGCTGCGGTGGCGCTCGAGCGCACCAAGCGAGCCGCGGCACAAGCCGGCGGGATCGCCCGCGACGGCGTGACCCGGGTGGCGCGCACCGCCAACACCACCGCCCGCTCGCTCGGCCGCCGCATCACGCGCAGCTGAGCAGTCGATCAGGGACCTTCGCCTCTGCTCCCAGCCACGGTGGCACCACCACCCTGAGGCTGTGCCTGCGATGTCCCATTCGATGCGTGGTGGTGGCGCAGGAGCGGTTCGACATCGACGGCGTCGACCGGACGGCCGAAGAGGTGGCCCTGGGCGAGCTGCAGGTCTTCCAGCGTCCGGCGCCGGCGCTGCCAAATGACATGCGTGCAACTGTGGTTCGGTTCGATTCGAAGAAGCTGAGGCGAACACTTCACCAAAGTGTTCGGTACACTTCGGACACCTGTGAACGAACACATTCTCTTGAGACGTGGCCGGCCGCCTCGTGACGTCGTCTACGAGCGTCTCGACGTCCAGATCGCGGAGCTGCGGAACCGCCTGGGCGGGCTCCCCCATCCGGTCGAAGCGCAGGACATCTGGCGAGGGCTCTGGTTCGAGGAGGCTCACCACTCGACCGCGATCGAGGGCAACACCCTCGTGCTCAAGCAGGTCGAGGCCCTGCTGGAGCAGGGCCGAGCCGTCGGCAACAAGGAGCTCGCCGAGTACCTCGAGGTCCGGGGCTACGCGGATGCTGCGGACTGGGTCTACAACCAGGCTCTGCGACCATCGATGACCGATGGCGTCGAATCGCTGTCGTTGACCGAGCTGCGCCAGATCCATCAGATGGCGATTGGCCCCGTCTGGGATGTCGCACCGCACCCGAACGCGACACCGAAGGAGGGGCCAGGGTCGTACCGGGAGCACGACATCCAGCCGTTCCCGGGTGGCATGACACCCCCGACCTGGCCATTGGTCGCGTCCCGCGTCGACGAGTGGGTGAGCCGAACGAACGCGCTCGAGGCTCGGCACCCGGCCTTCCCCGAGCAGCTCGCCGACCTTCACGCTGAGTTCGAGCGGATCCACCCGTTCCTCGACGGCAACGGCAGGACGGGCCGGCTCGTCCTCAACCTCGTGCTCGTGCGCCTGGGGTACCCGCCCGCGATCGTCTACAAGCGGCAGCGCTCGGCCTACCTCACGGCGCTGCGGAGAGCGGATGCCGGTGATTGCGGCGCTCTCGGGGAGCTGCTCGCGCGATCCATCCTCGACAACCTCTACCGCTTCATTGTTCCCGCAATCGCAGGTCCGGCGCGCCTCGTGCCGCTGGCTGCGCTCGCGAACGAACGGATCGCTGCAGCAGCCCTTCGCACGGCGGCGAACCGAGGCCGCCTCCAGGCCGTTCGCGGGGGTGACGGCGAGTGGCGAAGCTCCCGCAACTGGGTCGATGAGTACCTCGAGACCCGCTACCGGAGAACCCCGGCACCAGATGAGCAGACGGCTGGCCCTCCCTGACCGCGGGCGAGCCGTCACGGCGACCCTGACGGGCCACCCATGTCCGTTCCTGGAAGGCACGTGGAGGGCACGCCGAACCCTGCCGAGCGGCCAGCGGCCGAACTGTATGGCCCGTGACCAGGGCTCTTCCGGTGGAGACGATGGGACTCGAACCCACGACCCCCTGCTTGCAAAGCAGAATTGAGGTCGTCCGGGGAATCCTACGTCGTGTCGATCCGCGCCCGGCTGTGCCGAGTCGTATCGCAGCG
>JBKJIL010000237.1:0-3469 GCA_046598435.1 Acidimicrobiales bacterium | reverse complement strand
GAGGTGGGCACGCACGAGCAGCTCATGGCCCGGGCGGGCCAGTACGCCGAGCTCTACGAGATCCAGGCCGCCGCCTACCGCTGACGGCGCCGTCGTGGCGGTGCTCTACCGACCGGCGACCGTGCGGATCTCGTCCTGCCAGGACATGAGCTCCTCCAGAGGGACGGCCCGCTGCGCGGCCAGCACGAAGGCGCCCCGCCGGCCGATGGCCAGCTCGGCCTTGAAGGCCGACAGCTCGTCGGGGTAGTCGACGATGCTGAGGAGGCAGTTGTCGCTCCAGAGCGCGTACTGCGCCTTGAACTCGCCGCCGTACTTGCTGACGATGTCGAGAGCAGCCACCTGCTCAGCCAGCTGCTGCTCGTCGCTCATGTCGGCCCACTTCGCCGAGAAGGTCAGCTTTGATGCAGTGATGTAGCTCACGAATGGTCTCCCCCTGTCGTTGTTGCGGACGATGACGCCCACCGCAGCGTCCGGCGCGCAGCCGCGCCTGTCGAGGCACATCCGATCAGGGCATCACGCGCGTGGTCAGCCGTCCCAGGTCCCGGCACGTGGTGTGATGGGGGATGGACCGTCCGACGCTCTCGACCCTCCAGCTCCTCCACGAGCCTGGCGCCGCCATCGCCACGTTGCTGCTCGATCGCCCGGAGAAGCTGAACGCCCTCTCCCGGCGGCTGCTGGCGGAGCTCGTCGAGGCCACCCGCTGGATCGATGCCACCCCTGTGCTGAAGGTGGTCGTGGTGCGCGGCGCCGGGCGGGCCTTCTCCGCGGGGTTCGACCTCGGCGACTTCGCCACCCCCGACCCCGACCTGTCGCCGCGCGACGCCGCAGACCTCGGGCGGCTGGCCACCGACGCCCTGGCCGACGTGCGGCCGCTCACCATCGCCGCCATCCACGGGCACTGCGTCGGGGGTGGAGTGGTGCTGGCGGCGGCCTGCGACCTGCGAATCGCCGCCGACACCGCCCGCTTCTCGATCCCCGAGGTCGATCTCGGCATTCCGCTGGCGTGGGGTGGCATCCCTCGGCTGGTGCGCGAGCTGGGGCCGGCCATCACCAAGGAGCTGGTGCTCACCTGCCGCCCGGTGGATGCCGCCGAGGCCCACGCGCTGCGGTTCGTGAACCGCGTCGTGCCTGATGCCGACCTGCTGCCGGCGGTCGCCGCCTTGGCCGACGAGCTGGCCGCCAAGCCCGGCTTCGCCCTGCGCACCACCAAGCAGCAGGTGAACGCCGTCGCCGAGGAGATGGCCGGCACCCGACGCAACGCCAACGACGCCGACACGCTGACGGTGGCCACCGCCGACCCCGAGTCGCGGGCCGCCACCCGCCGGTATCTGGAGCAGCGCGGGCGCTAGCGCGGGGTCAGCTGAACTCCGGCATGATCTCGGCCGCGAACTCCTCGACCCGCTGACGTCCCTCCTCCGGCCACCCGCACACGAGGTAGCCCCAGCCGGCGTCTCGCCACTTGCCCAGGTACTTGCGCACGGTGTCCCATGGATCGGACAGCGAGAGCGACGCCGCTCGCAGGATCGACGACGGGTCGCGGCCCGCCGCCGTGGCCAGCTCGTCGATGCGAGCCGACGACTCCTGCAGCGACGTGGGTGTGCCGAAGCCGTGCCAGACGTCGGCATAGCGCGCCACGAGGGGGAGCGTGCGCCGCGGGCCGTTGCCGCCGATCCACAGCGGCGGGTGGGGGCGCTGCACGGGAAGGGGCTGCTGCTGGGCGTCGTGCAGCGAGATCCGCTTGCCGTCGTAGGAGACCCGCTCGCCGGTGAACAGGCGGCCGACGATCTCGAGGGCGTCCTCGAGCAGGTCGAAGCGCTCGCCGGTGGTGGGGAAGGGGATGCCGAAGGCGTCGTGCTCGGCGTCGAACCAGGCCGCCCCGAGGGACAGCTCGAGGCGGCCCTGCGATGCGTGGTCGATCGTGAGGGCCTGGGCCGCGAACACCGACGGATGTCGGTAGGTCATGCCCGTGACCAGCAGGCCGAGACGGATGCGTGACGTCTGGCCGGCCAGGGCGGCGAGGGTCGTCATCCCCTCGAAGCACTCACCGGGCCCCTCGCCGTACATCGGCTGGAAGTGGTCGAACCCCCAGGCGCCGTCGAAGCCGAGGTCTTCGGCGAACCGGGTGCGGCTCACCACCTCGTCGAACGGCATCCGCTGCTGTGCCACATCGATCCCGAAGCGCATGGCCAGCAACCTACTGGGCCCCGTCGCGAGGGCGCGGAACCACCTCGAGGGCGTCAGGTCGGGTAGAACGGACCCCGGGGGGCGGCGCTACAGATCGTCGACTCCTCAGGAAGGCAGCAGCCGATGTCCAGCAGCGCCTGGCAGACCGTGCTCGACCGGCTCGATGATGCCGCCAAGCTCGCGGACGTCGATCCGGACATCCATCGCCTCCTGCGCACACCCAAGCGGGTGCTCGAGGTCGCGGTGCCGGTGCGCATGGACGACCACAGCGTGGAGGTGTTCACCGGCTGGCGCGTCCACCACGACACCACCCGGGGCCCCGGCAAGGGCGGGATCCGCTTCCACCCCGAGGTCGACGTGGACGAGGTGAAGGCCCTGGCGGCGGCGATGACCTTCAAGACCGCCGTGCTCGATCTGCCCTTCGGTGGCGCCAAGGGCGGCGTGCGCTGCGACCCGCGGCTGCTCTCGCTCGGTGAGCTCGAGCGGCTGACCCGTCGGTACACCTACGAGATCAGCCCGCTGCTCGGCCCTGAGCGCGACGTGCCCGCGCCCGACGTCAACACCGACGGGCGGGTGATGGCCTGGCTGATGGACACGCTGTCGATGACGCAGGGCGCCCACATGCCCGGGGCCGTCACCGGCAAGCCACTGGCGCTGGGGGGCACGGCTGCCCACTCGGGCGCCACCTCGTCGGGTGTCGTCATCTGCGCCCGGGCCGCCTTCGTGGAGCTCGGCATGCCGATGGCGGGGAGCAGGGTCGTGATCCAGGGGTTCGGCAAGGTCGGCGGTCCGCTGGCCTTCCTCCTCCACTCGGCGGGCATGCGGGTGGTGGCCGTCGCCGACATCGGTGGGGCGGTGGTGAACGAGGGCGGCATGGATGCCGGTGCCCTCTCCGACCACGTCACCGCAACCGGCTCGGTGGCCGGGTTCTCCGGCGGCGACGCCGTGGCCGCCGACGCCATCTGGGACATCGAGTGCGAGCTGGTGGTGCCCGCCGCCCTCGGTGGGGTGATCGACGAGGGGGTCGCCCGCCGTCTCCGGACTCAGCTGATCGTGGAGGCTGCCAACGGCCCCACTACCGTCGACGCCCAAGCCGTGCTCGACGAGCGCGGCGTCGTCGTCGTCCCCGACATCCTGGCCAACGCCGGCGGTGTCACCGACTCCTACTTCGAGTGGGCCCAGAGCCGCCAGGGCTTCCCGTGGGAGGAAGAGGTCGTGGCCCAGCGCCTCCGGGCACGGATGGACGGGGCCTTCGTGACGGTGTGGGCGCGCTCCCAGGCGCTCG
>JBKJIL010000148.1:0-2825 GCA_046598435.1 Acidimicrobiales bacterium | reverse complement strand
CCGACGGCCTTCAGGAGACCCTCGCCGTGGGCGGTGGCGAGGGCGTCGGCGAGGGCGCTGTGCGAGCGCAGCGAGATCGGTCCGTGGAGCTGGTAGAGGTCTGCCGCTGGCAGCCCGAGACGTTCGAGCGACGCCCGCAGGGCGGCGACCAGGTCCGTCGTGACCCGAACCTTCCACGGTGACGGCATGAACTTCGTGGCCACGATGGCTTGCGCACGGCGGGCCGGGTCCTCGGCGAGGAGCTGGCCGATGATCCGCTCGCTCTCGCCCTTGCCGTACACCTCTGCCGTGTCGAACAGGGCCAGTCCGGCGTCGATCGACGCCTCCCAGGCCTCCGCGATGGCGGCCTCCGTGAGCGCGGTGTCGTAGCCACCCATGCCCCAGGTCGAGCGATCGCCCCACGCCCAGGTACCCACGCCGAGGGGGGCGATGGGGGTCGGACAACCGGCGAGGGTCACGGTCGGGTTTGCCACGAGGGCCTCCTTGGTCGGGGAGCGACCAGCATGGCCGCCGAGGTGACCGCCAGCAGGGACCGCGGCGTGGCGTCCCTGCGCGGACATCGCTGCCGACCGTCGTCACGGAGCGTGTCGTGGAGGAGAGAGCGGCTGACGGGAATCGAACCCGCGTATCTGGCTTGGGAAGCGAGCGCTCTACCATTGAGCTACAGCCGCAACGGGGCGTCACAGTAGTTCAGGCGGTTCACGCCGGACACCTCAGGACAGGCCCGTGCGC
Source organism: Acidimicrobiales bacterium (assembly GCA_046598435.1). GTDB lineage: Bacteria > Actinomycetota > Acidimicrobiia > Acidimicrobiales > VFJN01 > VFJN01. The sequence continues at coordinate 2,093 of JBKJIL010000148.1, read as the reverse complement.
CCGGCGCACTAGGTTCGGTCGCCGTGATCCTGTCCGACCGCACCATCCGCGAAGAGCTGGCCGCCGGCCGCATCGAGATCGATCCGTACGACGACACGATGGTGCAGCCGTCATCGGTCGACGTCCGCCTCGATCGGTACTTCAGGGTGTTCCTCAACCACACGATGTCGGTCATCGACGTGAAGAAGGATCTCGAGGAGCTGACCCGCCTCGTCGACATCGACGACGATCGGGCCTTCATCCTGCACCCAGGGGAGTTCGTGCTCGGCTCCACCTTCGAGCGGGTGGCCGTCGCCGACGACATGGTGGCCCGCATCGAGGGGAAGAGCTCGCTCGGCCGTCTCGGCTTGCTGATCCACTCGACGGCCGGCTTCATCGACGCCGGGTTCGACGGGCACATCACCCTCGAGCTGTCCAACGTCGCCAACCTGCCCATCACGCTGTACCCGGGCATGAAGATCGGCCAGATCAGCTTCCTGCGCATGACGACGCCCGCCGATGTTCCCTACGGCTCGGGCGCCCTGAAGTCCAAGTACCAGGGCCAGCGCGGCCCCACCCCGAGTCGCTACTGGGAGAACTTCACCACGGAGTGAGCCGGGGGACGGAGCCCGACGCTCAGGCCTCGCCGAGGCGCACGAGCTCGTCGCGTCGGTGCCGAGCCCGGTCCCCCTGGGCCCGATCGAGCACGTCGGCCACGTGGTCGACGAGGTCGGCCAGGTGGAAGGGTCGCACGACGAACGCGTCAGCCCCTGACTGGAACGAGAACGAGCGGTTCTTCGGGCTCGAGGCGCAGAGGACCGCTCGAGCGGTGCTGATGCGGCGATCGGGGCTGCTGCGGATCTGATCGAGGATCTTCAGGCTCGAACCAACCCCGCCGGTGGTCATGTCGAGCACGACGCAGCGCGGGAGATGGCTGTGGATCGCGGAGACTGCTTCGATGCCGCTGCCGGCGCCCGTGGCGTGGAACCCCGCGTGGCCGAGGAAGCGGACGAGGAGCTCGCAGGCGTCTCGGTCGTCGTTGACGATGAGCACGGACGCCGGGCTGCGGCGCTCGGTGCCGTCCCACTCGTCGTCCCTGCCTCGTCGTAGGCCCATGTCAGTCCTCGAGGGTCTGCAGCTCTCCTGCTCGACGGGCGTCGCCCGCTTCCAGGGCTTCCAAGAGGTGCATCGAGATGTCGGCGACCCGCACGGTCTCCTCGGCGCCCGCACCCTTCACGCCGTCGTCCAACATGATGTAGCAGAAGGGGCACGCGGTGGCGACCCGACTGGCTCCCGTGGCGATCAGCTCTTCGGCCCGCTCGTCGTTGACCTTCTTGCCGGTGCTCTCCTCCATGAACATGCGGGCGCCGCCGGCGCCACAGCACATCCCCTTGGTGCCGTTGCGGCCGGCCTCGACGATGTCGATGCCACTCAGGCTGCCGATGACGTTGCGGGGGGACATGTACACGTCGTTGTGGCGGCCCAGGTAGCACGAGTCGTGGTACACGACCCGCTCGTCGAGGCGGGCGTCGGTCATGTCGAGCGCGCCCGAGTCGATGAGCTGCTCGAGCAGCTGGCTGTGGTGGATCACCTCGAAGTGCCCGCCGAGCTGCGGGTACTCGTTGAGCAGGGTGTTGAAGCAGTGGGGGCACTGCGTGATGATCTTCTTCACGCCCATGCCGTTGAGCGACTCGATGTTGGCCGTGGCGAGCATCTGGAAGATGTACTCGTTGCCCGATCGCCGGGCCGGGTCGCCGGTGCACATCTCGGACGGGCCGAGGATCGCGAAGTCGATGCCGGCGCGCTGCAGCAGTTTGGCCATCGACTGGGTGACCTTTTTGTTCTTGTCATCGAAGGAGCCGGCGCACCCGACCCAGTACAGGTACTCGTGGTCGATGGGGCTCGACCCGTCGACGATGTCGATGTCGTCGAGGTTCTTGGCCCAGTCGGCCCGTTCGTTCTGGCTGAGGCCCCAGGGGTTGCCGTTGTTCTCCATCGCCCGGTAGGCGTTGCCCAGTTCGGTCGGGAAGTTCGACTCCATCAGCGACAGGTAGCGGCGCATGTCGAGGATCTTGTCGAGGATCTCGATGTTGACCGGGCAGATCTCGTCGCAC
>JBKJIL010000013.1:0-22511 GCA_046598435.1 Acidimicrobiales bacterium | reverse complement strand
CCCGCCGCTCCTCCTGCCACCTCGACGGCGACGACCGTGCCCCCGCTCGTCATCTGGCGGCGGGCCAGATCGTGCTGCGGATGGCTGGGCAGATAGGGGTAGGACACCCGTTCGATGGCCGGATGCCCCTCCAGGAACGCGGCCAGGCGCAGGGCCGTCTCGCTCTGCTGGCGGATGCGGGTGGGCAGGGTGCGGATGCCGCGAATGGCGTTCCACGCGTCGAAGGGGGAGGCCTGGGCTCCCATGGCGGACTGCCAGGCCCAGATGGGGTCGATCAGGTCTGCGTTGCCGGCCACCACGCCGAGCAGGGCATCGTTGTGGCCGGCGATGCCCTTGGTGGCGGAGTGCAGCACGAGGTCCACGCCGTGCTCGAGCGGTCGCTGCACGGCCGGGCCGGCGAAGGTGGAGTCGACGACGGTGATGGGGCCGCGGATGGCGCCCACCGCGTCGAGGTCGACGAGCGACATGGCGGGGTTGGCCGGCGTCTCGACCAGCACGACCTGGGTCTTGCCCGGGATGACGGCAGCCGCGATCGCAGCCGCGTCGGTACCGTCGACGAGGGTCACGTCGATCCCGAAGCGGGGCAGGTGCATGGCGAGCAGGCCGTAGGTCACGGCGAAGATCTGCCGCGTCGCCACCACGTGGTCGCCCTGGGAGCACAGGCCCAGGATCACCGCCGTCACCGTGCCCATCCCCGACGCCGAGGCGAGGGCCGCCTCGGCGCCCTCCAGTGCCGCCACGGCATCCTCCAGCTCGCGCACGGTGGGGCTCCCGAAGCGGGAGTACAGCTTCGACGGGCGGGCCGTGGCGACCATCGTGGCCTGCTCGGCCACGGTGTCGACGGTGTAGGTGGTCGAGGGGAACAGCACCGGCGCCAGCGAGTCGCCGCTGGCATGGCGGCCGGCCGTGATGGCCGTGGTCTCGAGGTGCGGTCGGTCGGACCGGTCAGGCATCGCGGGTCTCCACATCGTCGAGGAAGGCGCTGAGGGGGGCGCCCACCTGGTCGTGCTCGATCAGGAAGGCGTCGTGGCCGTGGGGGCTGTCGAGCTCCACCGAGCGGCTCTCGCAGCCATGGGCGCGGGCCAAGACGGCGATCTCCTGGCTCTGGTACAGCGGGTAGAGGATGTCGCTGGCCACCCCGATGGCCAGCACGGGGGCCTGGAGCCGCGCCATGGCGCGGTCGGCGCCGCCTCGGCCCCGTCCGACGTCGTGCAGGTCCATGGCCTTGGTCAGCAGCAGGTAGGAGTTGGCGTCGAAGCGGCGCACCAGCTTGTCGCCCTGGTACTCGAGGTATCGCTCCACCTCGAAGCGCTGCCACAGCGAGAACCCGCCGTCGAGCGGCTCCACCACCTCGCGCCCGAAGCGACGCGTGAACACGTCGTCGCTGCGGAACGTGATCTGGCTCACCATGCGGGCGATCGACAGCGACTCGTCGGGGCCCTCGCCGGGAGGCGCGCTGTAGTAGTCGCCGCCCTGCCAGCGGGGATCCATCCGGATGATGCGACGTCCGGTCGACCACCAGGCGATCTGCTGGGCGCTGGCCGCCAGGGCGGTGGCGATGGGCACGATGGAGCGGACCCGCTCCGGGAACATGATCCCCCACTCCAGCACCTGCATGCCGCCCATGGAGCCACCCACCACGCTGTGCCACCGACGCACGCCCAGGTGGTCGGCGAGGGAGGCCTGGGTGCGCACCCAGTCGCGCACCGACACCACCGGGAACCGGCTGCCCCAGGGCTCGCCGTCATCGGGGTGGGCACTGGCCGGGCCGGTGGTGCCCTGGCAGCCACCGAGCACGTTGGCGCAGACCACGAACCAGCGGTCGGTGTCGATGCCCCGGCCCGGGCCGATGAGGCCGTCCCACCAGCCTGCGGTGGGATGTCCGGCGGCCAGCGGCCCGACGGCGTGGCTGTCACCGGTCAGGGCGTGGCACACGAGCACGGCGTTCGACGCCGAGGCGTTGAGCGTTCCCCAGGTCTCATAGGCGATGGTGACATCGCGGAGCACGCCGCCCCCTTCGAGGGCGAAGCCGCGGCCGCCGAAGCTCAAGAACTGGCGGTCGCCGACGGGGTCGCCGGGGAGCCATGCCCCTGATGCCCGCTCGCTCACCGGCCCTGCCGTCACGCTGTCTCCTGCCTCGCTGCGGGAGCGGACACCCTCCGGGCGGTGACCCGAACACTTCGTTGCCCCGTCGCCGGGACCACATCCCCGCACTGCGTGCGAGAGAGCACCTTGGGTGTCCGTCCCAGGTTGCCGGACCCGTTGCCGGGCCACTCCTGATGTCGGGGAGACCCTACCGAACCGGAGGCGGGGGGTGGCAAGCCACATCCGGAGGGCCGACCGGCGGGCCCGATCAGCGGAGCTCGGGCAGGTGGCCGCGCCACCAGGCCTCCACCCTGATCGCGTCGTCGGCCGCGAGCGCGTACATCTGGGTGGCCAGCGACGCGAACTCGCCCAGGTCACCGGCCACCAGCGCGGCAGTGGCTGCCCTCCAGGCCTCGGGGTCGACGGGCAGAGGCACCTCGGCCAGGAGGCTGGCCGACACCCGGATGGCGTCCGCGGAGAGCGCCGTGCCCACCGACCGCGCCACGGCCCATGCCGCGACAGGAGGTGCGCACAGGACCGCGGCGAGTCGCTCGACGTCGACGCGGGCGTGGGGGACGACGCTCACCGTCGGGGTGCACGGCACCCAGGTTCCAGCCGGGTCGGCGGCCGCCTCCAGCACCCGGGTCTGTGATGCCACCACCACCTTGGGGCGCAGCACCCGGTCGAGCCAGGCCCGAGCCCGGGGGCTCTCCGCCCGCACCGCCTCGAGGTCGACCTCGGGCCGGACCCACGTCTGCTTCGCGAACCGCACCGGGCGATCGCCCCACGAGGCGCCGCCCACGTCGATCAGCCCGCTCGTCACGAGCGGGGCGGCGGACGACGACCCGGCTTCGCCCACGTGACCGACGAGGGCGTAGTACTCGTCACGGAACGACGCCACGACCTGGGCGAGCGATGCGACCGTCGGCCCCCCCGGCATCGTCACCGGGGGCACGCCCCGGGCGCGGGCCAAGCGGGTCGACCAGTCGGAGCGGCCATCGCCGGTGCCCACCTCCAGGCGCACCACGCACACGCTCACCCGGGCGCCGAAGGGCCGATCGCGCGGAGCCCACAGCTCGCTCAGCTGGGCACCGGCGGCCAGCGCCTCGCGCACGGGGCCGGCATCGCGGGCGGCCACGATCGACTGGGGCAGCACCATCACGACGCGCCCCCCGGAGCGCACCAGGTCGGCCCCGGCCAGCAGGAAGAGCGCCGCCGTGTCGACGTAGGGCGAGACGGCGTCACCGAAGCGACGCCGCAGCGCGGGGGTGTCGGTCTGGGCCCGGACGGTGCCCCGGCCGAGCTGGCCCTGGAAGGGCGGGTTGCCGACGAGGAGGTCGAACCCGACCTCCGGGGCAGACGGCCACACCGTCGCGCTGTCCTGCACCAGCGTGTCGGCCACCACCAGATGGCCGGGGTCAGGTGCCACGCCCCCGGACCACAGCGCGATCGCGGCCTCGGCCACCGCCACCGCCAGGGGCTCGAGGTCAGCCCCCCACAACAGGTCCCGCGCCACCTGAGCGGCAGGGACCCCGGCGGCCACGAGGGCCCGGCCGGCGGCCAGCAGCAGGGCGCCCCCGCCGCAGGTGGGATCCACCACGGCCGGCTCGAGCCGTCTCGGGCCGTCGAGGGCCATGGCCGCCACGCGCTCGGCGACCCCGTCGGGCGTGTAGTGGGCGCCCTGGCGACGCTCGCCGTGGCTCAGGCTGGCCTCGAGGGCGACGCCCAGCGCGCCGGCTGGGTCGAGGTGGGCCAGGGGCGCGGCGCTCGGGCGGCCCCCGGCCAGCCGCCACAGGGCCAGGTCGTCGGGCAGGGTCACGTCGGCGCCGGCCGCCAGGGCGCTGGCGAGACGGGCCAGGGCCCGCGGCCGCTCGTGGCGGCGGATCTCGCTGGCTGACGTCAGGGGCGGATCTCGTAGAAGGCGTTGATCGGGTGATCGATCTCGAGGCGGCGGAAGCGGGTAAACCCGGCCTCCCGAGCCATGGACTCCGCCCGCTGGGCCGACAGGCCCAACGTGCCCAGGCCGGCCCCGCCGGGCTCGGACAGCGCGGACGACATGCACGACAGCACGCTGATCCCGTACATCAGCGGCGCCATCGGGTTGCGGGCGGCGTTCTCGGCATAGGTGTCGTGCGCCTTGATGTCGACGAGGAGCCACGTGCCGTCGGGGACCAGGGCCGCGTGGATGGCCTGCATCACCGCGGCCGGATCGGTCATGTCATGGATGCAGTCGAAGGTGGTGACCAGGTCCACCGACCCGTCGGCCGGCAACGGCGACACCCGCGGGTCGAGGAACGAGGCGTTGGCGACCCCGGCCTCCTCCTGGCGCTGCCGAGCGCGGGCGATGGCGTGCTGGGAGATGTCGTAGCCGCGCACCGTGCTGGCGGGGTACGTCGTGGCCAGCAGCAGCGCCACCCCGCCGGCACCGCAGCCGACGTCGACGACCTGTGCGCCTGCGGCCAGGCGGTCGGTCACGCCGTCGAGGGCCGGCAGCACCTGGGGGACGAGGTGGGCCCGCATCCACGGCTCGAACCCGCGGGCGATGCCCTCGGCGCACTCCGGGCCGTGCTCGTCGTAGGCCAGCCCGAGGCCCGAGCGGAAGGCGTCAGGCAGCCGGTCGAGCGTGCCCATCGTCTGCGGCAGGTGGTGGAAGGGCCCCATGGCGAAGGCGGGGTGGTCGGGTGTGGCCAGCACGGCGCGCGCCACAGCGGAGATCGACAGCCGCTCGTCGGCCCCCACCTCGATGACCTGGGCGGCGCCCTGGTTGTAGGCCCACTCCCGCACCCATCGCTCGTCGAGCCCGCACGCCGCGGCCAGCGCCGCGGTGGAGAGCGGCTCGGGCGCGGCGGCCAGCGCGGCGAACAGACCGAGGCGATCCCCGAGGTGGATCATGCCTGCGGTGACGGCGCCCTCCAGCTTGGAGAACACCAGGAACGCGTACAGCCCGACCTCACCGGGGTCGAGCTCGGCGGAGCCAGCGTCGGAGGCGTCGGTGGCGTCAGTGGCGTCGGTCGTCATCTGACCGACGGTACGTCAGCGACCGCTCAGGTGCCGGGCTCCCATGCGGTGAGATCCGCCAGCCGGGCGTCGTTGGAGAACATCTCGGTGATGGGCTGGATCACACCGATGCGCTTCTGGAGGCGCTTCATGTGGAGCTCCTCGTTCCAGATCGACAGGCTCACGGCCATGCCCTTGGAGCCGGCGCGGGCGGTGCGACCGGAGCGGTGGAGGTAGGTCTTGTGATCCGGTGCGGGGTCGTAGTGGATGACGACGTCGATGTCGTCGATGTGCAGCCCGCGCGCCGCCACGTCGGTGGCCACGAGCACCTGGAGCTTGCCGGCGGTGAACTGCTTGAGGGCGTCCTCGCGCTGGCTCTGGCGCAGGTCGCCGTGGATGGCGGCGGCGCGCACGCCCTCCTCGTTCAGGGAGGCGGCCACGCGGTCGGCCACGCGCTTGGTGTTGGAGAAGGCGAGCACGCGGCCGCTGTTGCGGGCGATCGTGGCAGCCACCTTCACCTTGTCCATCTCGTGCACCGCGATGAACCGGTGGATCATGGCGTCGACGGTGACGGTGGCCGACTCGACCTCGTGGTACACGGGATCGTGCTGGTAGCGCTTGATGAGGCCGTCGACCACGCCGTCGAGGGTGGCGGAGAACAAGAGCGTCTGGTGCTGGTTGTCGACGTGACGCAGGAGCCACTCGACCTGCGGCAGGAACCCCATGTCGGCCATGCGGTCGGCTTCGTCGACGACCACGATCTCGAGGCCGCCGAGCTCCACCTCCTTGCGCTCCACGAGGTCGATCAGCCGGCCGGGCGTGGCGATGATCGCCTCGACGCCATCGGCCAGCGCCTTGATCTGCTTGTTCATGTCGGCGCCGCCGTAGACCGCCACCACGCGGCTGCCGATGGACTTGGCCAGCGGGGCCAGCACGTCGTGCACCTGCAGGGCCAGCTCGCGGGTGGGCACGAGGACGAGCCCGCGCGGGCGGCGGGGCTCGGCGCTCTGGAGGCGCTGCAGGAGGGGCAGACCGAAGGCAAGCGTCTTGCCGGAACCGGTCTTGGCCTTGCCGCACACATCGCGGCCGGCGAGCGCGTCGGCGATCGTGAGGCGCTGGATGGCGAAGGGCTCGAGGATGCCTTGGCTGGCGAGGGCCGCCACGAGGTGGTCGGCCACGCCGAGCGCTTCGAAGGTGAGCGTGGGCTCCGCGAGCGGCGCGTCAGCGAGGGGGTCGGTGTCGGTGTCGGTGTCGTTCATGGTCGTCAGACATGAGGCTACCGGCGCCACCTCATCCGGTCCGCATCGCTCAACCGGGGAGGATGGCCTCGATGGCGCTCGTGAGGGTGGGATCCTCGGGCTCGACCTGGGGCCGGAAGCGGGTGACCGCTCCCCCCGGGGCGATCAGGAACTTCTCGAAGTTCCACGCCACATCGCCGTCCTTGCCGTCGGCGTCGGCCACCGCGGTGAGCTCGGCGAACAGCGGGTGCTGGTCCTCGCCGTTGACGTCGACCTTCTCGGCGAGCGGGAACGTCACGCCGTAGGACGTCGAGCAGAACGTGGCGATCTCCTCGGCCGTGCCGGGCTCCTGGCCCAGGAACTGGTTGCAGGGGACGCCGAGCACGGAGAACCCACGGCCCTCGTACTGCTCGTGGATCTTCTCGAGGCCGGCGTACTGCGGGGTGAGCCCGCACTTCGACGCCACGTTCACGATGAGGAGCGCCTTGTCCTCGTAGTCGTGCAGGTCGAGCGCGGAGCCGTCGAGGCCGTTCAGGGTGTGGTCGTAGATCGACATCTCGTGGAACCTATCGGGCTACGTTCCAAACGTGCGCACCATGACCAACGACGAGCTCGCCGACCACCTCGCTCGCATCGAGCGCGAGGGGTACACCATCGTGGAGGACGCCATCGAGACCGAGCTCCTCGACACGCTGCAGCACGAGCTCGACCGCCTCGAAGTGGCCCTCGGCACGCAACCGGCGACCAACGACTTCGAGGGCAGCGCCACCGTGCGCATCTACAACCTCCTGGTGCACGGCAAGGCCTTCGAGCGCATCCCCGTGCATCCCAACGTCCTCCCGGTCGTGGAGGGCGTGCTCGACGCCGGTTGCCTCATCTCGTCCCTGTCGTCCATCGCCATCTGCGGCGGTGAGACGCCCCAGCCGATCCACGCCGACGACCAGCTGATGCCGATCCCGAAGCCCCACCCGCCCACGGTGTGCAACACGATGTGGGCCCTCACCGACTTCACGGAGGCCAACGGGGCCACCCGCATCATCCCGGGCTCACATCGCCGTGATGCGTCCCCGAGCTACGGCCAGCACTACGACTCCATCCCGGCCGAGATGGCCCGAGGGTCGGTGCTCGTGTGGCATGGCAGCCTCTGGCACGGCGGCGGCGCCAACGTCACGGAGGAACGACGCGTGGGGATCGCCATGAACTACTGCGCCGGCTACATCCGCCAGCAGGAGAACCAGCAGCTCGGCATCCCCCGGGACATCGCCGCCGGCTTCGAGGAGCGGCTCCAGCGCCTCTGCGGGTACGGCGTGTACTTCGGCCTGATCGGTCACATCGACAAGCACGACCCGATCGAGCTGCTGCGCGGCGATGGCGCCATCGACATGGTGTGGGACATGGCGTGACGCACGGCATCGTCGACGAGGACGAGCGCCTCCACCGGGTCGAGGACCCCTCGCCGCACTGGAGCGACTCGCTCTACTTCAACGCGTGGGACCCCACCACCGACACCTTCCTCATGACCCGCATCGCCGTGCAGGCCAACGCCGGCCGGATCTCGGCTGGGCTGCTCGTGTGGCAGGCCGGCCTCCCCGTGTTCGCCTACGCGCGCGAGCTCGACGAGATCCCCCCGACCGACTGGGACGTCATGACGACGGCGGGGCTCACCTACCGGATGCTGGCCAGTGGCCAGACGTGGGCCGTGCAGCTGGACGACGCCGACGACCGATGCCACCTCGAGTGGCACGGGCTCGGCCCCGCGGTGTCCTACGACGCCCACCCCAACGGCCCGCTGCCGCAGGCGGTGGCCTGGGGCCACTACGAGCAGACGTGCCGGGTCACCGGCGATCTCGTCCTCGGCGGCCAGCGCGTTCGCTTCGACGGCTTCGGCCAGCGCGATCACTCGTGGGGGTACCGACACTGGGCCGGCCTGCACCAGTGGCACTGGGTCACCGGGTTCCTCGCCGACGGGCGCGGCTTCAACCTCTTCGAGGTGCAGAGCCACGCCGATGTCACGACGGTGAACGGCTTCGTGCAGACCGCCACCGGCAGCCACTACGTCGTGGCGGCGGAGCGGAACCTCACCCGGTCGACCGACGGCGGGGCCGAGCGCTTCCACCTCGTCCTGCACCTGGCCAGTGGGGCGACCCTGGCCGTAGACGGCGAGCGGGCCGGAGGCTCGATCCCGGTCCGCCCCGCCCACGACCAGCTGGTGGTGGTCCACGAGACCCCCATGCGGCTCGCCGCGGACGGCGTAGCGGGCTACGGCATCTACGAGCACCTCGTCACCGAGTTCGATTGACACGAGCCCTCGACCAGGTGGCCGACTGGCCGGGCCACCGACACGCCGCGGGCTGGCTCCGACGGGACGGACACCGAGAGACGACCGGCGCCACCGACCACGCCTTCGCGCTGGCCTCGGTGACCAAGGCGCTGAGCTCCATGGCGGTCCTCGTCGCCGTGCAGGAGGAGATCCTCGCCCTCGACGAAGCGGCCGGACCCGCCGGCGCCACCGTGCGGCTGCTCCTCTGCCATGCGTCGGGGCTGCCCTTCGACGGCGACCTCCCGATCGCCCCTCCCGGACGACGACGCATCTACGGCAACACCGCCTTCGAGGTGCTGGGCGACCTCGTGGCGGCGCGGGCAGGCATGCCCTTCGCCGACTACCTCGCCGAAGCCGTGTGCGAGCCCCTGCGGCTCACGGCCACCGTCGTGCACGAGTCGCCCGCCCACAGCGGGCGGAGCACGCTGACCGACCTGCTGCTCGTGGCCCAGGAGCTGCTCGCGCCCGGTGCGGTCCTGGCGCCGGAGACGCTCACCGAGGCCACCACCGCCCAGCTCCCCGATCTGGCCGGCGTGCTGCCCGGCTTCGGGCGCCAGGCGCCGAACCCGTGGGGCCTCGGCCTCGAGCTGCACGGCCACAAGGCGCCCCACTGGATGCCTCCGGAGGCCTCATCAGCGGCGTTCGGGCACTTCGGCCAATCCGGCGCGTTCCTCTGGGTCGATCCCGTGGCTGGGGTGGCCTGCGCCGCGCTCGGCGACGAGCGCTTCGGCGCATGGGCCACCTCCGCCTGGCCGGCGCTCGGAAGCGCGGTGCTGGCCGACGCGGCGCAGTAGGTTCGTGAGGTCCCGTCTCGGGACGTGGGATCGGCAGGACCATGGCCATCGGGGAGAAGGGGACGGCCCTCGCGGAGCTGCGGGCCCGCACCGCGCTGCGGGGAGCGGGCCTCGATCCACGCGTCCCGTTGGAGCGGGCCAGCAGCGTCACCAACGAGGTGTGGCTCAGCCCGACCCACGTGGTGCGGGTGAACCGCTCCCACGACAACCGCCTGGCCCGTGAGGCGATCATCGCCGAGGCCCTTCCCGCCGCCGTCGGCTACCCCACGGTCGTGGCCCACGGCCGCCGCCAGGGCGAGGACTGGCTCGTGGCCGAACGGGTGCCGGGCACCCCGCTGGCCCATCACTGGCCCGACATGCCCCTCGAGGAGCGCCGCAGCGCCGTCGCCCAGCTGGCCAAGCGGCTGGTCGCCCTGCACGCCACCCCCGCCCCGCTGGGACTGCCGCCGATCGTGGGCGCGCCGCAGCTCCTCGAGGTCGGCTCCGAGGATCCGACGGGCCCCGTGGTGGCCGCCCTCGAACGAGCCAGCCGCCTCGACTTCGTGGACCGGCTGATGATCCTCGAGGCCATCGCGCTGGTCGAGCGGGCGGCGCCGGCCCTCGTGCCCTTCGACGCCACCACGCTCGTGCATGGGGATGTCACGTTCGAGAACGTGCTGTGGCACGAGGGCGAGGTCACGGCCCTTCTCGACGTCGAGTGGTCCCGACCGGGGCCGAGCGACCTCGACCTCGACATCGTGCTGCGCTGCTGCGCCTACCCCAAGCTGCACGTGGCCGAGCAGTTCGAGGCGCGCACGAGCGCCGCCGACTACGTCGAGGTGCCCAAGTGGTTGGCCGAGAGCTACCCGCGGCTGTTCGCCTACCCCGAGCAGCGCGAGCGGCTCCGAGTGTTCTGCATCGCCTACGAGGTCCGCGAGCTGCTGGCCTACCCGCCGATGTCGTCCACGCTCGAGCTCTCACCGCTGCACGCCTACCACCGCCTCGTTCGGGTGGTCAGCGGCACGAGCTACCTCGACGAGGCGCCTCGGACCTCCACTAGAAGCGGGCCGCGGCCAGGTCGCGGTTCGACGCGGTGATGGCGGGCACGAGTCCGGCCGCCTGCGGCAGGAGCTGCTCGCAGAAGAAGCGGGCCGAGAGCACCTTGTCCTCGTAGAACGCCTTGTCGACGGGCGTGGCGTCGGCCAGCGCGGCAGTGGCGGCCAGCGCCTGCTTGGCCATCATCCACCCGCCGGTGACGACGCTGAACAGCCGCAGGTAGGGGGTGGCCCCGGCCAGGGCGTCGAGCGGGTCGGCCAAGCCGTTGGTGAGGAGCCAGTCGGTGGCGCCCCGCAGTGCGGCCAGCCCGTCGGCCAGGGCAGTGCGGATCGACGCCAGGTCGTCCCCCGCGGCGGCCAGGTCGGCGTCGAGCGCGTCCATCCGAGCCAGGTAGTCGCTGATGGCCCCGCCGGCCCGCATCGGGAGCTTGCGGCCGACGAGGTCCATGGCCTGGATGCCGTTGGTGCCCTCGTAGATCGGGGCGATGCGGGCGTCGCGGAAGTGCTGCGCCACGCCCGTCTCCTCGATGTAGCCCATGCCCCCGTAGACCTGGATGGCGAGGCTGGTGAGCTCCACGCCGAGGTCGGTGCCCCACCCCTTCGACACGGGGGTCAGGAGGTCGGCCAGCTCTTGGCCCGCGGCACGATCGGCCTCATCCGCGCTGTGGGTGGCTCGGTCGATGGCGGCCGCGTTGAGGTACACCACGCCCCGCAGCGCCTCGATCGATGCCCGCATCGTGAGCAGCATGCGACGCACGTCGGGATGGTCGACGATCGAGCTCTGCTCCCCCGCCGGCGCTCCAGGAGCACGGCCCTGGGTGCGCTCCTTGGCGTAGTCGACCGCCATCTGGAAGGCCCGCTCCGCGAGCGACAGCCCCTCGAGACCCACCGACAGGCGGGCGTTGTTCATCATCGTGAACATGTAGGCCATGCCGCGGTTCTCTTCGCCGATCAGGAAGCCGACCGCGCCCTCGCCCTGCTCACCGTAGGAGAGGACACAGGTGGGGCTGGCCTTGATCCCCATCTTGTGCTCGATCGACACGCAGGTGAAGTCGTTGCGCGCTGCGGGCTGGCCCTGGTCGTCGAGCAGGTACTTGGGCACGATGAAGCAGCTGATGCCCTTGGTGCCCGGCGGCGCGGAGGGCGTGCGGGCCAGCACCAGGTGGATGATGTTCTTCGACATGTCGTGCTCGCCGAAGGAGATGAAGATCTTCGTGCCGGTGATCCGATAGGTGCCGTCGGGCTGCGGGATGGCCTTGGTGGCCAGCGCCCCGACGTCGGACCCGGCCTGCGGCTCGGTGAGGTTCATGGTGCCGGTCCACTCGCCGGTGACCATCTTCGGCAGGTAGGTCTCGCGGTGCTCCTCGGAGGCGTGGTGCAGGAGCATGTCGATGGCGCCCTGGTTCAGGAGCGGGCACATCGAGAAGGCCATGTTGGCCGAGGTCAGGATCTCCTGCATGGCCACGTTGGCCAGCCACGGGAAGCCCCCGCCGCCGTACTCCTGGGGGAAGGCCACCGCGCCCCAGCCGGCATCGACGTACGCCTGGTAGGCCGCCACGAACCCGTCGGGGGTGGTGACGGTGCCGTCGTCGTTGCGGACGCTGCCCTGCACGTCGCCGATGCGGTTCAGCGGCGCGACCAGGTCCTCCATGAACCGGGCGTTCTCCGCGAGGATGCTGAACACCCCGTCGCTGTCCACGTGGTCGAAGCCCGGCAGCGCTGACACGCCGGCCAGGTCGGCGAGGTGCTCGAGGGCGAAGCGCATGTCGGGCAGGGGTGCGGTGTACTCAGCCATGCCCGCAGGCTACGCGCCGCGCTCTCAGGGCTTGCAGGCGAGCGACACCGCGAAGTCGTCGGCCTCGTCGGTGAGCAGCTCGACCAGGTCCACACCGGCGGCCGCCAGCTCGCTCTCGATCCGCTCACGCGTGAACTTGGCGCTGATCTCGGTGTGGAGGAGCTCCCCGCGGGCGAACGCCACCTCGAGGTCGAGGGCGTCGAGACGAGCCCGCTGGTCCTCGTCGGAGCGCAGGTGCATCTCCATCCACTGCTCCTCGGCGTTCCATGTCGCCACGTGCGTGAAGCGGTCGATCTGGAGGTCGCCGCCCAGCTCCCGGTTGAGCACGCGGAGCACGTTGCGGTTGAACTCCGCCGTCACACCCTCGGCGTCGTCGTAGGCCGCCACCAGCCGTGCCGGGTCCTTCACGAGATCGGTGCCGAGGAGCAGCCAGTCGCCCGACTCCATCTGGTCGGCCAGCTCGGCGAGGAACTTGGCTCGCTCGATGGGCCCGAGGTTGCCGATGGTGCCCCCGAGGAAGGCGACGAGGGTGGCGTCGCCCAGGTGCAGGCGACCCAGATGGCGCTCGAAGTCGCCGACGACGGCGTCGACCTGCACCCCTGGGTAGCGCGCCGCCAGGGCCGGTCCGGCTTCCTGCAGGATGGGCTCGCACACGTCGAAGGGCACGATGTGCGTGAGGGTGCCGGCCGCGGCCAGGGCGTCGAGCAGCAGCTTGGTCTTGGTCGACGTGCCCGAGCCCAGCTCCACCAGCGTGTGGGCACCGGTGACGGCTGCGATGTGGTCGGCTTCGCGCTCGAGGATCTCCGTCTCCCGGCGGGTGGGGTAGTACTCGTCGAGGCGCGTGATGTCGTCGAAGAGCTGCGAACCGCGCTCGTCGTAGAACCACTTCGGGGGCAGGTGCTTGGGCGTGGCCGAGAGTCCGACGCGGGCATCGTGGCGCAGCGCGGCAGCCAGGTCCTCGGGGGCGAGGTGGGCCACGATGGTGCAGCGCTCGCCGATCGGGGTGGGGGCGGTCATGTGGATGGTCCGTTCGTGAGTGGGATGGTGCGGAGGCCGCCCACGGCGACCTCCACGATCGAGCAGGCGGGCACCTCACGCCACCCGTGGTGATCGTCGAGCGGCTCCGACGCCACGAGCACGCCGCCCGCCGCCAGTCCGTCGTCGACGAGGGTGAACAGCGAGTTGCCACAGGTGGACGCCGTGATGCTGTGGCCGTCGGTGAGGAGGAGGTTGAGGCGTCCGTCGGTGCGGGAGAGCACCTCTGAGGTGACCCGGTCGAGCGCCTCGCTGGGGCTGCATCCGGCGTCGAGCGCGTCGAGGACCAGCGCGAACAGCACCTCGGAGTCGGTGGTGCCCTCGATGCCGATGGCCCGACGATGCGACACCGCCCGCCGCAGCTCCTCCCCCACCTCGCCCCTGAAGCCGCTGATGTAGCCGTTGAGGGAGAACAGCCACGGTCCCGCGCCGAAGGGCGCGTTGCCGGTCTCGACGATGGGCGAGGGCGGCGTGGCGCTGCGCACCGCGGCCGTGATGGCCCCGGCGTGGACCACCTCGGCCACAGAGCGGAAGGAGCGGTCGGTCCACATCGGCGCCGCCGTGCGGTAGCGGGCGGGCTCAGGACGGATGGCGACGTCCCACCAGCCCACCCCCCATCCGTCGGCGTTCATGGCACCTTCGCGCTGGCGCTGGGGCTTCCAGCTCTGGAGCTCGAGCGAGGCCGAGGACTCGTAGAGCAACGAGGCGAGCGATCGGGGTGGTCCGAGGTAGGCGAGGTGACGGCACATCAGTCGGAGTCTCCCTGGTCGTCGCGCGCGCAGCGGAACCCGGCGAAGATCTGACGCCGGATGGGGAGGTCCCAGTTGCGGAAGGTGGTGCGGCAGGCGCTGGGATGGGTGGCCCACGAGCCGCCCCGCAACACCTTGTACTGGGCGCCGTGGAACACGGCCGAGTACTCCTCGTACGGGAAGGCGCGGAAGCTCGGGTGGGGGCCGAAGTCGCTGGACGTCCACTCCCACACGTCGCCGATCATCTGGTGGCAGCCGACGGCGCTGACCCCGCCTGGGTAGGCGCCGACGGCGGCCGGGGAGAGGTGCCGCTGACCGAGGTTGGCCTGTTCCACCGGCGATCCGTCGGATCCCCACGGCCAGGCATGGGCCATCCCGGTGAGGTCGTCCCACGCCGCCGCCCGCTCCCACTCTGCTTCGGTGGGGAGCCGCTTGCCGGCCCAGCGGGCGTAGGCATCGGCCTCGTACCAGCACACGTGCTGCACGGGCTCGTCGGCCGGGACGGGCTCGAGGTGACCGAACCGGGCCCGCACCCAGCCCTGACCGTCCCGACGCCAGAACTGCGGCGCGACCAGTCCCGCCTCCTGGCGCCACTGCCAGCCGCTCTTCGTCCACCAGCGCCACTCGTCGTAGCCGCCGTCGTCGATGAACTGCTGGAACTGAGCGTTGGTCACCGGGGCGGCGTCGATCCAGTAGGCCGGGAGGCGCACCTCGTGGCGCGGGCGCTCGTTGTCATAGGTCCAGGGGTCGTCGCTGCCGAAGAGGAACGGCCCGGCCGGCACGCGCACCTCGGTGGCGCTGAGCGGGCGGCCTGGCGGGGTCGGCGTGCTGTCGAGGCGGTGTCCCTCGTGCAGTGGGAGGAGCTGCACGGTGGCGAGCATCGTCTCGTCGTGCTGGTGCTCGTGCTGCACGACCATGTTGTGCACGAACCCGTGGCGCAGCAGCGGCTCTGGCCCGTCGGCGCTGAGGTCGGCAACGGCCAGCCGCTCGAGCGTCCGCTGGCGCACCTCGTCGCCATAGGCCCGAGCGTCGGCCGGGCTCAGCAGGGGCAACGACTCGCGGACGCCGCGGGGCTGCTTGAAGGCGTCGTACAGATCGTCGAGGCCCGCGCGGGTGGCGTCACCCCCGAGCGCACGTACCAGCCACAGGTCCTCGTAGTTGGCCACGTGGGCCAGGTCCCACACGAGCGGTGACATGAGCGGGTCGTGCTGGCGGCGCAGCACGGCGTCGTCGTAGGGCGCCACCAGCGACAACGTGCGCTCGCGCGCGGCGGCGAGCTGGTCGGCCAGCCTCTCCCGCAGCGACGCCACCGGGGTCACCGCCATGCCGGCGCCTCCTGCTCCCGCAGGGCGAGGGTGGCCGCAGTGGCACCGGCGCGGAGGCGGTCGTCGAGGTCGTCGCCCGGGCAGCGCCCACGGGCCGGCCATCGCTCCGCTGCATCGAGCACCGCTTCCGCCACCGCCGGCGGCGCACCGGCCCGACCGAGGGCGCTGGCCGCGGCGTGCAGCACCGCCACGCCAGCCGCCGCGAGGGCGGGGTCGCCTGCCCCGCGGCCCGCTGCGCGCGCCCAGGCGTCAGCGACCGGCGCGCAGGCGAGGGCCGCCTGGTTGCCGGCGTCGTCGTCCACGAGCACCGCCACGACGGTGGCGACCGCCGTCTCCGCGAGCCCTGCCGGCAGCGAGTCCAGCCAGCGCAGCTCGAGCCAGCCCCGGGGCCGCACTGGCGGAAAGAGGGTGGTGCAGTGGTAGGCGAGGTCGGCGAAGGTGGGGCGGCGGCCGGGCAGGGCGCCATCCACCCAGTCGCCGAAGGTGACCGGCGACGCCACCAGTGAGCAGCGCTCGTCCTCGTCGTGCCGGAACATGAGCCGAGCGTCGAGCACGTAGGCCGCCCAGTCGGTCGCCAGGTCACCCGTGTGCAGCGCGGGGCCGGTGCGGGTGGGGTCGAGCTGCGCCCACACCGCCAGGCGGGCCGAGCGGTGGGTGGACGACGGCGAGCAGGCAAAGGCGGCGGCCAGCGCCGGACCGATGTGATGGCCCAGCGCCCAGCGCCGGGCCATCGTGGCGGGGGAGCCGTGGTCGATGTTCACCTGGATCGACGCGCAGCCGCTCATCATCATGCGACCGGCTGGCCCCCACGCGTCGAAGTACGCCTCCATGGCGTCGTAACGGGGCTTGCGCAGCGTGCGCACTGGAGCCCGGAACGGGTCCGTGCCCGCCGCCAGGGTGACGATGCCCGCCTCGGCCAGGGCCGTGCGCAGGGCCCTTCCGTCGTCGGCCAGCGCCTCCAGCGCCTGCCACCACGGTGCCGCCGCCAGCGTGGCCAGCTCCACCTGGCCGCCAGGCTCCACCGTGACCGTGCTCCCCCACGGCAGCGGCCCGCCGGCGGTCACCGCGGCCAGCACCTCGTCGGGCTGCAGGTGCCGGCTCGGGTCGGCCGCCGCGTAGGTGTGCCACTCCTGCTCGATCCCCACTCGAACGGGCCCCATCGAGGGGCTCGCATGGTGATGTCGGAGATGCTCGGTGGCGTCTCGGCGGGTGAGCGGGCGGGGCGTGTCGGTCACGATGCCCTCATCGATGCCCGAACTGGGCCGCAACCCAGACCAGGTTGCGGACAGGTGCCGTCCAGACTGTGCGGTAGAGCTCAACCACGGGCGGGCCCCCTCGTCGTAGGTGCGGGCATAGCTGACGTAGATCCACCGGGAAGCGTACGAGCCTGC
This sequence comes from Acidimicrobiales bacterium, assembly GCA_046598435.1. GTDB lineage: Bacteria > Actinomycetota > Acidimicrobiia > Acidimicrobiales > VFJN01 > VFJN01. The sequence goes on along the minus strand of JBKJIL010000013.1, from coordinate 5,748 downwards.
GCCCCGGAGTGGATGGTGATCCGCTGACCGTCAGGCCTCGGCGGGCTGCTCGCGCCGACCGTCGGGCCGCCGGGCGAAGCGCTGCCCGTCGTCACCGTGCACGGGGTCGTCGTCGGGCCATGGCCAGCCGCCGAACTGGGTCTCGCGGTAGTCGGCGAAGGCTTGCTCGATCCCCGCCTCGTCGTTCATCACGAAGGGGCCGTGCTGCGCGACAGGCTCACCGATGGGACGACCCTGCAGCAGCAGCGCGTCGACGCCCCCGGTGGTGTCGAGCTCGGCGGCTCGGTCGGCGCGGATGACCGATCCGGTGCGGCCGGCCACCTCGGTGCCGTCGATCCGCAGCTCGGCGCCCTCGAACACGTAGAGGGTGCGGACGATGTCAGGCCCTGCGGCGGCCGGCATGGTCCACCGGGCGCCCGGCGCCATGCGGATGTGCCAGATGGCCACGTCGGCCTCGGGCCGCGCCGCCCAGGACCTCGGCGGCGGGGCGGGCGGCACCTGGCCGTCGAGAGCGCCCGCGATCACCGTGACCTCGGTGGTGTGGCCCCGCGCGTCCGTGTGCCGTACGCGCGGCGTGTCGCCGTCCCACAGCATCGAGAAGTGCGGGTCGGCGAACTTGTCCTCGGCGGGCAGGTTCACCCAGATCTGGAACAGCTCGACCGGGTTGGGGCGTTCTTCGTCGAGCAGCGGGAACATCTCCGAGTGCACGATGCCGCGGCCGGCGGTGAGCCACTGGGTGTCGCCCCGCCCGAAGCGCGCCGCCGCGCCCAGCGAGTCGGCGTGGTCGATCAGGCCCTGGCGCACGTAGGTGACGGTCTCGAACCCGCGATGGGGATGGCTCGGGAACCCCGGCACCGTGCGGCCGTGGTACATCCGCCAGCCGTCGACGCCGGCGAAGTCCTGGCCCAGGTCGCGGCCGTCGAGCGATGCGGCAGGGCCGTAGCGCCCGTTGCCGGCGGGGTAGGCGTCGTCGTGGTGCACGCAGAACAGGAAGGGGTCGATGGTCGGCCAGCGGAAGTCCAGGGCGACGGTCTGCAGCACGGTGTCAGACATGGGCCCCAGCCTACCGGTGCTTGCGTCCGCAACGACCTTGCCGGCGGCGACGTTCTGTCACCCTTCTCGAACTGCGGACAGCACCTCGAGGACCTCGTCGCCGTAGGTGTCGAGCTTGGCCGGGCCGATCCCCGGGCAGGTCCGCAGCTCGGCCAGGCTCTCGGGATGGCGCTCGGCGATGCCGTCGAGGTGCTTGTCACTGAGCACGACGAAGGCGGGCACGCCGTCGGATCGGCTGCGTTCCAGTCGCCAGGCCCGAAGGGCGACGCCCGCCGCCTCCATCAGCGGTGACGCCGGCCGGCCGAGCGTGCGGACGGCACCGTCGCAGGTGACCCGCTCGCCGAAGCGCACGAAGAAGCTCCCCCCGTCGTCGAGCCGGAGCCGCACACCGTCGTCGACGATCTCGTCGATGGCGCCTTCGTAGCCGCCCAGCACCTTCAGCTGCTGGCCGACCTCGGAGGTCAGGGTGGCCCGCACCTCGGGGGCGGGGCGGCCAGCGGCGACCGGTGCGCGAGCAGCGGCGGGCGCGGCGACCGGCCGCAGGTGCCCGCGCTCGGCGCTGCCGTCGAGCTCGGCAAGGAACGGCGACCGGCGCGTGCGATCACCGAGCACCAGCACGCGGTGGCGGCCGCGGGTGATGCCGACGTGCAGGACGCGGCGCTCCTCCTCGATGTCGTCGGCCAGGCGGTGCGGCATCAGGCCCTCGGTGGCGCCGAACACCACGACCCGGTCCCACTCTCGGCCCTTCACTCGGTGGATGGTCGACAGGGTGACGCCGTCCTCGGCCCGCTCGCGGTGGAAGGTGCGCCGCAGCCACGGCTCGAACGACGCCGCGTCGGGGTGGAGATCGGCCACCTGCAGCAGGGCCTCGAGATCGTCGAGGTGCGATCCACTGGCGCCGCCGGTGCTGTCGAGCAGGGTCATCGCCGAGCCGAGGCCGATGTCGTCGCGCACCGCGGTGAGGAGATCGCGTGCCGTTGCGCCACGGGCCGCCTGTCGGGCCAGGCGGTCGAGGTCGCCGGCGAGGTCGTCGAGCTTGGCGCCCACCCTGTCGTCGTCGATGCGGGCCGCCGCCCGTCGGAGGGCGGCGATGGAGTCGCACTTGTCGAGCCACTTGGTGGCCCACTGCGGGAGCCCGCGGCTCGGACGACGGTGGACTTCGCTCAGGTCGGCCCCGCTGATGCGATCGGGCGACACGGCGATACGCAGGTAGGCCAGGGCGGCGCGCACCCCGAGGCGGCTGAGCACCCCCTCGTCGAGGATCGAGTCGACCGGGATCCCGGCGTCGGACAGCACGACGTGGGGCGCCAGCAGCAGCGACTGGACGCGGGCCAGCACGGCGATCTCCGACGGGGCGACATCGGGCTCGGCCAGCCAGGCCGCGACCGAGTCGACGAGGGCCCGGGCGCCGGTGTCGGCGGCGTGGGTCTGCACCACCAGCGCCCCCGGATCCGTGTCGGCGGTCGGGCCCGGGCGGATCGTCTTGGGCACCCGCACGTCGTTGTAGCCGAGCAGGGCGCTGGCTGCCGCCGTGACCGGGGCCGGGCAGCGGTAGTTCACCTCGAGGGCGTGCTCGGCGGCGCCCGGGAAGAACCGCGGGTAGTCGATCAGGAAGCGGGGATCGGCGCCCACGTGCCCGTAGATGCACTGGTCGTCGTCGCCCACTGCGAAGACGTCGGCCGCAGGGCCGGCGGCCAGGCGCACCAGCAGCACGTGGGCGGGGGTGAGGTCCTGCAGCTCGTCGACCAGGAGGTGGCGGTGGTCGGCCTGCACCGCTCGGCGCAGCTCGCCGTCGCGCAGGAGAGCCTCGAGGGCACCGAAGACCTGCTCGTCGAAGTCGATGGCCCCGCGCCGGCGCAGCTCTTCCCGATACGGCTCGTAGGCAGCGGCCAGCCCGGTGACGTCGTCGAGCGACGCCTCCACCTCCTCGGGCTCGCGCAGGCCGAGCCGGATCAGCGACAGGCCGTCGAGGTACGGCCCGATCGGGTCGGTGTTGACACGCCGCTGCTTGGACGGCACCAGCCGCTCGACGATGCTCCGCACGTCTCGCTCGTCGAGCAGGTCGGGCCGGCGCCCGAGGGCTCGCCCGAGGAGGGCGTAGCCCCACGCGTTGATCGTCTGGATGCGGGCGCCCAGGCCGGGCAGCCGACTGGCCATCTCCTCCTGGGCCTTCTTGTTGTAGGCCAGGGCGACGATCGCCTCCCGCTCGTAGCCGCGATCGGCCAAGAGGTGGCGGTAGCGCTCGGTGAGCACGCGCGTCTTGCCCGAGCCGGCGGGAGCGATGATGCGGGCCGGCCCCGATCCGTGGGCCACCGATGCCAGCTGGTCGGGGGCCAGCTCGGCGGACGGACGGCGGGGCGCCGGCTGGACGGCCAGCGATCCCAGCTCGACCGACTCGCGATGCACGACCGCGGCCCCACCGAGGGGCACGGCCAGGGGCGCCCGCGGGCCGCCGTCGATCCACGCGGGGGTGCCGTCGGGCAGCGTCACATCGCCCGGGCCGGCCGCGGTGGCGCCCAACCGAGCGGCCTTGCGGGCCCACCACCAGACCGGCGCGCCGTCGCTGCGGGCGTCGTAGCTGTTGGCCCACACGAGGAAGTGGAGGCGGTCGTCCCAGGCCTCGAACCCGGGGCCGAGGCGCCACGGCACCTCATCGAACGACGGCGACGCCCGGAAGCGCGCTGGATCGACGGCCAGCTCGATCACGATCGGCGTGCGCGAGCTCCAGGCGCGGTGCAGGGCATCGACCGCCGACGCCGGCGCGGCCAGCGCATCGTCGTCGAGCACGACGCGCGTCGATCCCGCCCACGGTTCGGGCGCGGCAGCACCCGCACCGACGATGACGGCGCGACCGAGCTCGGGCGGTCCGGGCAGATCCACGCCGTCAGGGTACGCAGCGGGTGCGACGGCCCCCGCCCGCCACCCGCCGAGGGGTACCTTCCCCGGCGTGGACCACCTCGAGCTGTGCCGAGCGACCGGCGCGACGATCTCGGCGACCGACCTCTACGCCGCCCTCGTGCTGCGCTCGGCGGTGTTCGTGGTGGAGCAGCGCTGTCCGTACCTCGACCCCGACGGGCGCGACGTCGAGCCGACCACGCAGCACCTGTGGCTGCGGGCCGCTGACGGCACGGTGGCGTCGTACCTGCGGATGCTCAGCGAGCCCGGCGGCGGACAGCGCATCGGGCGAGTGGTGACCGCACCCAGCCACCGTGGCGCCCGGCTCACGGCACGGCTCATCGAGGTGGCGCTGGCCGACGCCCGCCGTCCCGTCGTGCTCGACGCCCAGTCGCACCTGGTGCCCATGTACGCCCGCAGTGGGTTCGTGGTCGACGGCGCCGAGTTCATCGAGGACGACATCCTCCACACGCCCATGCGCCTGGCTGAGCCGTGAGCGAGGCCGCCGCCTCGCCCACCTGGCTCGACGAGCTGACCCTCACGCCGGGGCCGCCGTGGCTGGCCATGAGCACACGAGTGCTCGGTGCCGCCGACTGGCTCGTGTCGGACGCCGACGGACCACGCGACCTCGCCACCAAGGCCGCATTGCTGGCCGAGCGCCACAGCGAGGTGTTCGACGCCGTGCGCTCCCCCGCCGTGGACGCGGGCTCGCGGGAGGTCCTGGGCTGGGTCACGGACGCCACCGGCGCGGCACCAGACCCGACGCTGCATCCGCTGGACGCGGCCGGGCGCCTCGTGCAGGAGGACCTGTGCCTGCTCGTGCTGCGCGACGGGGCACCCCACCTCGACGCCGCCTCGCTCTGCTTCCCGTCCTACTGGCGGCTGTCCGACAAGATCGGCCGACCCCTCGTCGAGGTCCATGCGCCCGTCGCCCACTACGCCGACGAGCTGGGCGCCCGCGTCGATCGGTTCATCACCGCGGTGCGGGCCGATCGACCGGTGTGGCGACGGAACTGGAGCATCCACGACGACCCGACCCTCTTCCTCCCCGAGCCCACCCCCGAGCGCGACGTCGAGCCACCGGAGCGGCTGTGGCTGCGCTCCGAGCGTCAGACGTTGCGCCGGCTGGCCACCACCGACGCCGTGCTGTTCACCATCCGAACGCAGCAGGTGCCGCTGGCCGCCCTGGCCGCCCGCCCTGAGCTGGCCCGGGCCATGGCGGCCGCCATCGCGGCCTGGTCGCCGGCGCTGGCCGCCTACAAGGGCCATCACGGGGCACTCCGAGCGCAGGCATGGCTTGCCAGTCGGTGAACAGCAGCCCGCCTGGGGTCGCTCCAGGCGGGGTGCGCCGTAGCCTGGTGACCATGTTCGGACGCAAGAGCACCATGGTCGACGCCGGCGACGCCCTTCCCGGCCGCACCCAGACGATGCCCATCCCCGCCGCCCACCACGTGAACGGCGCTCCCCTCGGCCCCGACTTCCCCGACGGCATCCGCACCGCGGTGTTCGGCATGGGCTGCTTCTGGGGCGCGGAGAGGGTGTTCTGGAAGGCGCCGGGAGTGGTCTCCACGGCCGTGGGCTACGCGGGCGGCTTCACCCCGAACCCGACGTACCGCGAGGCTTGCAGCGGGCAGACCGGGCACACCGAGGCCGTGCTCGTGGTCTTCGATCCGAAGAAGACCACCTACAAGGAGATGCTTCGCCTCTTCTGGGAGAGCCACGATCCCACGCAGGGCATGCGCCAGGGCAACGACGCGGGAACTCAATACCGCAGCGCGCTGTACGCGTACGGGCCGGAAC
>JBKJIL010000294.1:0-5916 GCA_046598435.1 Acidimicrobiales bacterium | reverse complement strand
GTCCTCGGCCGGGTGACCTGACCCCTCGCGAGGCAATAGGTTCCGACCGGGCGGTGTCGAGGCGAAGAGTTCCACATGCGGAACTCATCGCCTCGAGTTGCCGGGAACGGAACCTATTGCCTCGGCGTCAGGTCAGGGGAGGTTCTCGACCTCGAGGGGGGTGATGGCCTCATCCGCGGGGAGGGCGAAGCCGAGGACCTGGGCGAAGAAGCTCAGCTCGCCGTCGAGGGCCGCTCGGATGTTGGCCGCCTGACGGAAGCCGTGCTGCTCGCCCGCGAAGGGCACGTAGACCACCGGTACGCCCTTGGCCCGCACGGCGGCGACGATCATCTCGGCCTGGTTGGGGGGCACGATCGGATCGTCGAGGCCCTGGAACACGGCGAGGGGACGGTCGATCCGGTCGGTGTGGAAGATCGGGGACCGCTCCTCGTAGGTGGCTCGCGCCGCGGGCCACGGCCCCACCAGCCCATCGAGGTAGCGGCTCTCGAACTTGTGCGTCTCGGCGGCGAGCACACCGAGGTCGGCCACGCCGTAGTGGCTGGCGCCCGCCGCGAACGCGTCCGTGAAGGCCAGGGCAGCGAGCGTGGTGAACCCGCCCGCCGACCCGCCGCGGATGCACAGCCGGGCCCCGTCGACGTCACCGCGCTCGGCCAGGAACCGGCCGACAGCCGCGCAGTCCTCGACGTCGGCCACGCCCCACTGCCCCTGGAGGAGGTCGCGGTAGGAGCGCCCGTAGCCGGTCGAGCCTCGGTAGTTGACGTCGGCCACGGCGAAGCCCCGACTGGTCCAGTACTGCTTGGCCAGCTGGAGCATGGGACGAGCGGCCGCGGTGGGCCCACCGTGGATCATGACCAACAGCGGCGGGCACGTGCCGGGCTCGCCGATGACGTCGGGGTTGGTGGGTGAGTAGAGGAGCGCGTGAGCGACAGCGCCACCGCCGGTGGGGAAGGTGATCGCCTCCGGCACCGAGAACCGGTGGGGGTCGAGGCCGAGCTCGCGGGGCGCCACGACGACCTCCACATCCGGGCGGCCGGCATCCTCGGTGCCCACCCGCACGACGTGGGGCTCGGTGGTCGGCGAGGCCCCGATGTAGGCCAGCCCGGCCCCGCACGCCTGCACGGACTCCACCATCGTGTGGCCGACGTCGAGGTCGGTCGCTCGACCCGACGCGGGGTCCCAGATGGCGAGGTGGTCGGCGCCGTCGTCGCTGTAGACGAGCCCGACACGTCCGTCGTCGAGCAGCGCGAAGCACGTCTGACCGAACACCCACTGCGGGAACCCGATGTCCTTGCCCAGGTCCACCATGAGCTCCACGCCACCGGTCGGCGTGCAGCGGTAGAGGCTCCAGAACCCGCTGCGGTCGCCGCTGAACCAGAGCGAGCCGTCGGCCGCCCACGTCGGCTGGCAGATCGACTCACGACGGTCCCCTCCGGCCACCACCGTTCGGCGACCGCCCTCGTCCACCACGAGGCGGGTGGCATCCCAGGGCATGTCGGGGTGATCCCACTCGAGCCAGCAGAACGCTCCGCCGTCGGGGCGCCAGCGCGGGTCGGCCACGAAGTCGGGTCCCTGCACCACCACCTCCGGGGTGGACGGCTCGTGAGCGCGCAACCGCACGATGGTGTTCGTCGCTTCGGCGCCGTCGGCGTGGTGCTCCTCCTGCACGCAGAGCAGGGTCGTGCCATCAGCGCTGAGCCGCCCGTCGGCGTAGCGCAGTCCCCGTGCCACCGCTGGTTCGGGCGTGAGCGCCACCGGCTCACCGTCGGCGGCCAGGCGGTGGAGTCGCTGGGTGGCCCAGTCGGCGAACCACAGCACGCCGTCGGCCACCCACCAGGCACCCCCGCCGTACTCGTGGACGGCGGTGCGGGCGCTCCATGGCCCGGCCAGCACCTCGGTGACGACCCCGTCAGCGTCGCGGCGGAGCACGGCCACCCGACCGGCCTCTTCGGGGCGGCCTTCCGACCACCAGATGTCGGCATCGTCGACGCAGAGCCCGTTGGGCAACCGAGCCGACCGGACCACGAGCTCGCTGGTGATCGGCGTGGGCCACGAGCCGAACGGGAGCGGGGAGCTCACTCCGCCTCGGCGAGCAGATCAGCGATGCGCTGGCAGCCCTCGCCCAGATCGTCGTCGCCCAGCGCGTAGCTCAGCCGCGCGTAGCCGGGCGCGTCGAAGGCCTCGCCGGGCACGATGGCCACCTTGGCCTCGTCGAGCAGCACGCTGCACAGCTCGATCGTGCTGGTGGAGGTGCGGCCCCGGATCGAGCGGCCCAGGTAGGCCGACAGGTTGGGGAAGCTGTAGAACGCGCCTTGCGGCTCGAGGGCTGTCACGCCGTCGATCCCCGTGAGGAGCCGGTGCATGGTGGTGCCACGGCGCTCGAAGGCCGAGCGCATCTCGGCGACAGCCGCGAGATCGCCGGTGAGGGCGGCAATGGCGGCCCGTTGGCTCACGTTGGCCACGTTGGAGGTGGCATGGGACTGCAGGTTGGTGGCGGCCTTGATGATGTCGGCGGGCCCGATCATCCAACCCACCCGCCACCCGGTCATGGCGTAGGTCTTGGCCACGCCGTTGAGCACCACGCACCGGTCGGCCAGCTCGGGCACCAGGGTCGGCATGGAGCTGAAGCGGTGCTCCCCGTAGGTGAGGTGCTCGTAGATCTCGTCGGTGACGACCCAGATGCCCTTCTCCGCCGCCCAGCGACCGATGGCTTCCACCTCCGCCACCGGGTACACCGCCCCGGTGGGGTTGGACGGCGAGACGAACATCAGCACCTTCGTGCGCTCCGTGAGCGCGGCGTCGAGCTGCTCGACGGTGACGCGGAACCCGCTGCGCTCGTCAGTGGGGAGCACCACGGGGACGCCGCCGGCCAGTGCGATCGGCTCAGGGTAGGTGGTCCAGTAGGGCGCCGGCAGGAGCACCTCGTCGCCAGGGTCGAGCAGGGCGGCGAAGGTGTTGTAGACGGCGTGCTTGCCGCCGTTGGTGACGAGCACCTGGCTGGCCGTGACGGCGTAGGCGGAGTCGCGCATCGTCTTGGCGACGATGGCCTCCTTCAGCTCGGGCAGACCGCCGGCCGGGGTGTACTTGTGGTTCTTCGGGTCACGGCACGCCTCGACGGCCGCCTCCACGATGGCCGCCGGGGTCGGGAAGTCGGGCTCGCCGGCACCGAAGCCGATGACCGGCTCGCCGGCCGCCTTGAGGGCCTTCGCCTTCGCGTCGACGGCCAGCGTGGCGGACTCGGCGATGGCGGCGATGCGCCGTGACACTCGGGCGTCGGTACGGGGGGTGGCCAACGGTCTCGCTCCTTGCTCGGTCGGTTCGCGATCATGGCACGGTGACCACCCCTGACACTCCCGAGATCAAGATCCCCGCCGACCTCCTCCCCACCGACGGGCGCTTCGGCTGCGGCCCCTCCAAGGTGCGCCCGGAGGCGGTGGCGGCGCTGGCCGCGGCCGGCGAGGACTACCTGGGCACCTCGCACCGCCAGGCTCGGGTGCAGTTCGAGGTGGGAGCGCTGCGCAACGGGCTGGCGGAGCTGTTCGCCCTCCCCGACGGCTACGAGGTCCTCCTCGGCAACGGTGGCACCACCTCGTTCTGGGACGCCGCCACCTTCGGCCTCATCGAGCGCCGCAGCCAGCACTTGCGCTTCGGAGAGTTCTCCTCGAAGTTCGCGGAGGCCGCGGCCGCCGCACCGCACCTCGGCGAGCCGTCGAACATCGTCGCCGACGCCGGGACACATCCCCTCCCGGTCGCCGATCCCGACATCGACGCGTACTGCCTCACCCACAACGAGACGTCCACCGGCGTGGCCATGCCCCTCGAACGACCCGAGGGCGCCGACGGCCTCGTGCTGGTCGACGCCACCTCAGCAGCCGGTGGCCTGCGCTTCGACCCGGCCCAGGTCGACGTCTACTACTTCGCACCCCAGAAGTGCCTGGCCAGCGACGGCGGGCTGTGGCTGGCGGCCGTGTCCCCGGCGGCCATCGAGCGCATCCAGCGCATCGCGTCGTCCGACCGGTGGGTGCCGGCCTCGCTCGATCTCGGGATCGCCCTCGAGAACAGCCGGAAGGACCAGACCTACAACACCCCGGCCCTGGCCACGATCTTCCTGGCCAACCAGCAGGTCGACTGGATCAACCAGAACGGCGGGCTCCACTGGGCGGCCGGCCGCTGCGATCGCTCCGCCGAGGCGATCTACGGCTGGGCCGAGGCCTCCAGGTATGCCACGCCGTTCGTCACCGATCCCGCGCAGCGCAGCCACGTGGTGGCCACCATCGATCTCGACGCCGACGTCGCCGACGCCAACGTCGTGTCGTCCGTGCTGCGAGCCAACGGCATCGTGGACACCGAGAGCTACCGCAAGCTGGGGCGCAACCAGCTCCGGGTCGCCCTCTTCCCGGCCATCGAGCCCGACGATGTCATCGCGCTGACGGGATGCATCGACCATGTGGTGACCGCGCTGGGGAGCTGAGCGCTCACCCGAGACGAATCAGGAGGCCGCTGGGATGGCGGCATCCTTCGAGCGATCCAGCACCCAGCGTCGGCCAGCCGCCATGGCGAAGCCGATGCCGGCGCTGATCGGCAGGAGCACCAGGAGCCGTCCCCACGGGCGTCCGTCCACGCTGTCTGGTGTGATGGGACCGAAGGCATCGGCGTCGTCCGACCCGGCATCGAGCGTGGTGGAGACGCTGCTCGGCACCGTGGTCGTCGGCTCTCCGACCAAGGGGAGCCCCGGCGCGTCGAACCCGGAGCCATAGTCGGGCGCCGGCAGCCCGGGGTCGACGAAGGAGTCTCCGCCGGTGCCGAAGCTGGGCGGCGCGATGACGCCCTCGGGCTCAGGCGGCGGGCCCCCGGCCGTGTCGACCACGACCGCCGCAGTGTCGAACTGCACCTCGAACGGGAAGGTGGTCGCCACGCCGTCGGTGACGGGCTTGCCCATCGGGTGCACGACCAGGGCGAGGGTGTCACCCGAAGCAGCCGCCACGAGCGAGGTGATGTCCGCCGTCCAGAGGAGGGCCTCGGCATCGCGGCCGAGGCCAATGGTCTGACCAGGCTCGCAGCTCGATGCCGGGAGGTCGGCGTAGGCGCCCGGGTTGGCGGGCTTCCAGGAGGCGGTGGTGACACAGGCGCGGGCAAGGGCCTGCTCGGGGGCCGTGCCGCCGGCCTCGTGGAGCTGGAGGTAGACCGTGCCGTCGAGGACCCCGGAGAGATCGATGCGCACCGCCGCGGCGCTGTTCTCCTGCTCGAGGGACCACCCGATGGCGAACCCCTCGTCAGCCAGCGGCTGGGCACCGGGACGGTTCGACCACCAGCCCGTCTCCACCACTGGGGGGTTGCTCTTGGCCTCGGCAACCGGGGCCAGCCAGCCGCCGGCTCCGATGGCGAGGAGCGCGGCGGCCGTGGCCGCCAGCCTGCGGACCGACCTCATCGTGCGCCCTCCCCCACCAGCTCGGACGCCGTCGGCTCGTCGCCGTCGGTCGCCGCCGACGGGGCGACCGACGCCGCGGCCGCCTTGGCCTTCCTCGGTGCTCGCTTGGCCGTCTTGGCCGTCTTGGCCTTGGCGGCCTTCGGCTCGTCGTCGGCCGGCTTGGCGACCGTGCCTGAGCGCATGATCGTCTCCTCGGTGGTGCCGAGGTACCCCTCCACCACCCGGGGATCTCGCAGCACCTCGTCGGGCGGCCCGCAGGCCACGACCGCGCCCAGCTCGAGGGCCAGCAGCCGGTCGGAGATGCCGGTGATGAGCGGCATGTCGTGCTCGATCACCACCATGGCAGCACCCGTCTTGTCGCGGATGTCGAGCAGCACCGGCACTCGGCGAGTGGTCGACCTGGCCTGCACCCTCGCCCATCGACCGTCGGTGCTGCTGCTGGACGAGCCGTCCTCGGGCATCGCGCAGCGCGAGACCGAGGCCCTCGGGCC
>JBKJIL010000152.1:0-11682 GCA_046598435.1 Acidimicrobiales bacterium | reverse complement strand
CCCGACGCCACCTCCGGCTTCCGGGCCTACAACCGCGAGGCCGCCCTCGGGCTCACGGTCGTGTCCCGCTTCACCTACACGCTGGAGTCGCTCATCCAGGCCGGCAAGGGCCTCGTGGCGGTCACCCACGTGCCGGTGGGCACGAACGAGAAGCTCCGCGAGTCGCGGCTGTTCGGCTCCATGTCGTCGTACGTCCGCCGCAACGGCGTGGCGCTGTTCCGGATCTACACGGCCTACGAGCCGCTGCGGGTGTTCACCACGCTGGCCGTGCTCCTGTGGGCGGCCGCCCTCGCGGCGTGGAGTCCGTTCCTGTGGGACTGGCTGGTCGACGGTCGCCGCACCGGCCACCTGCAGTCGGTGATCCTCGGCGGCGTGCTGCTCATGGCCGGCCTCCAGTGCTTCGCCCTCGGCGTGATCGCCGATCTCATCTCGGCCCACCGCAGCGTCAGCCAGCGCACGCTGGAACGGGTGCGCCGCGTGGAGCTGGCCCTCGGGGTGGCCCCGTCGCACTACGCCCCCGCCCCTGATGTGCCGGCCCCTGATGTGCCGGCCCCTGATGTGCCGGCGCCCACCGCCTCCTCGACGACCTAGTTCCGCTATCGGGCCAGCCGGCGGGCGGCGCGGAGATCGAGGATGAAGAGACGGAAGGTGACACCGCCGTCGGGGTCCTTGCCGAGCCGCCCGTCGGCCACCACCTCGTCGGGTCGGCTCGTGATCGTGGGCTCGATGGCGCGCGGGTACATGGGCGCCAGGTCGATCGTCTCGGCCACCAGGCCCGAGTCGTGCAGGGTGGCGAACACGGGGGTCCCCGACGACGACAGCACCACGAGCCGCCGACCCTCGGCCTGCCAGTCGACGGCGAGGCGGGCCACGTCGCCCACGTCGAGTCGGGCGGTGCCGCCGGCGCTGGGCACGTCGCACCACACGCCCACCGGCACGGACATCATCACGGCGAGGATGCCGTCGATGGGCACGAGCACGGCGTCGTCGGGCTCCAGCAGATCGCAGATCTCGTGCATGCGCTGGCGCATCGGCACCTGGGCCCGGGCGGTTCGGGTGGGCCAGGTGATGACCGCCGCGCTGGCCACGCTGCCCACCGCCACGGCGACGGCGAGCCCACCCATCAGCCAGGCACGGGCGGCGGCCCGCGGTCGCGCGGACGACGGATCGCTCGGTCGCGCCGCGTCGCGCTGCGCCCACAGCGCTCGGGCCGCCGCGCTGATGCCGACGGCCACCCCCGGCAGGGCCACCGCCGCGAAGCGCCGCATGGCCCACGGGTGGTCGGGGGTGATGTTGGGCGACCAGAGGTAGAGCAGGAGCGTGACGAGCACGGCCCCCAGCCCCGCCACCTCGGCCGGGGCAGGACGGCCCGGCCGGGCCAGGCCCACGACCAGCCAGAGCATCCCGATCAGGCCGAGCGCGAGCGGCAGCGGTCCGAGGTACCAGCCCAGCCAGCGCAGCGAGATGGTGGCAGCCTGGGGCAGGTAGGACAGCACGTTCACGCCCTCGACGGCGATCGTCGGCAGGCCGTCGGGGTCGGGGCGGATCCACCAGGCCCAGGCGAAGAACCCGAGCAGAGCGGCTGCTGCTGCTGTCAGCCCTGTCCGCAGCAGCGAGGTCGGCTCGAGGGTGGCCGACGCGTGGCGCCCGGCGTGCGGGCGCCAGAGGGCACCGGCCCCGAACCAGCCGACGAGGCCCGACACCGTGGCCAAGACCGCCATGGCCGCCAGGCGGCCACCACCCAGGCTGTCGTCGAAGTAGCCGCCGGTCAGGGTGGCGGTGTCCCACAGCCCGAGCGCGGTGGTGGCGACCAGGCCCACCGCGAACCAACCTGCGCAACGGGCCTGCGCGCGCCGGCGGTCGTCCGCGGTCAGTCGCACCGACACGGCGACGGCCAGGGCCAGCGGGGCCAGGTACAGGTAGGCGTCGACGCGGGCCATGTTGGTGGCGCCCACCACGAGTCCGGCCACCAGCCAGACGGGGCGGCGCTGGGTGCGCTCGGCCAGGTGCAGGAGCCACAGGCCTCCGAACACGAGCACCATGGTGACCGGCTCGGAGTAGGTGTCCCGGGCGAACACGGTGAAGGGCATGCTCACCGCGGTGACGGCCGCCGCGACACCCGCCCAGCGGGACCCGACCACGGTCGTGGCCCACGCGTAGAGGCACAGGAGGCCGAGCCCGGCCAGGGCCGGGGTGACGAGGAACAGGCCGATCTCGGCTACCCAGCCGCCCATGGCCAGCAGCACCGCCGTGAGGTGGGGGAACTGTGGCTCGAGCGTGCCGTCGCCGCGGATGGGGGAGAAGCCGGCGCCGTTCGGTGACACGCCCGGCGCGTCCACGAACGGTCCGACGGGCCCCGGAACGAGCACGTCGCCGGCGTCCATCAGGTGACGGGCCGTCGTGAGGTAGACGCCCGGGTCGCGGTCGGCCACCAGGTGCTGGCCGTGGTGCGTGCTGTTCACCAGGGTGACGGCGACGGTCAGGCCGAGCACGGCCAACCCGACCAGATGGGTCGAGCGGGAGCTCGGCGCACGCTCGACCGCGCGTGCCGCGATGACCGCGCAGGGGACGCCCACGACCACGGTGCCGGCCGCGACCAGCAGGGGCGTGAACAGGCCGACGACCGCGGTGGCCACCCCGACGATGATGGCGCCCACCAGCAAGCCGAGGGCGGCGGCCAGCGGGAGGGCCAGCCACGTCGGCGGGCCGTCGGTGTCGGATGCCGCGTCGGGGGTGCTCACCGGATCGCAGGGCGAACGGCCGCCGTGCGCTGCAGGGCCCGCTCCCACGCGACGGCGACGGCGGGCCAGGCGTAGTGCGCCTCGACGTGGGCTCGACCGGCCTCCCCGAGGGCATGGCGGCGCGCCGGGTCGGCGAGCAGGAGCTCGGCGGCCGCGCCCAGCTCGGCGGCCGAGTGCACGAGCAGGCCACCACCGCTGCGCTCGATGTGGCCACGCAGCACGGCGTTGCCACCGAAGGCGATCACCGGGGTGCCCACCGCCCAGGCCTCTGTCACCACCATCCCGAAGCTCTCGAAGGGCGACGGGTGCACGAGCGCCAGCGCGCCGGCCATGGCAGCGTCGCGCGCGCTGTCGTCGGCGTCGGTGACGACGAGCACGTCGGGGTGGGCGTCGGGGGCCACGACGGCCTGACCGAGCAGCACGAGGCGCAGGGCCGAGGGGCGCGCCGCCTTGTAGGCGGCGAAGGACTCCACCAGCCAGCTGGTGCCCTTGCTGGGGTCGATGCGGCCCACGTAGAGCAGATAGGGGTGCCCGTCGAGGCCGTCGAGGTCGAGCGGTGCGGTGGCCGGCGGGGCGAGCGACGCGCCCAGGCTGACGACGTGGTGGGGGGTGGTGAGCCGGAAGCGGTCCCGCACGAGGGCGGCCTCCTCCGGGGTCAGGAACAGCAGCGCGTCGGCGAGGTGGGCGATGCGATCGAAGGCCGGCAGCGCCAGTGGCGGTTCGTCGTGGGCGCAGGGCACGAGGGCGGTGCTGGTGTGGCGGGCGGCCACGGGCAGCCCGTCGGTGGTGGTGGCGTAGAGGTAGGTGAAGAAGACGACGACATCGAACCGGCCGGCCTCCGCGTCGAGCCACGGACCGAGCTCGGGCACCGAGGGTCCCTGGGCCTGGAGCCAGGCCTGCTGCAGGTCGGTGGCGACGGGCGCGGTGGCCGCCCCCAAGCGATGGTGCAGGCGTCCGAACACGTCCGGGTCGCGCCGTGGGTGCACCGCCAGGCGGTGCACGGTGACGCCCTCGCGCACCTCGGTGCCGGCGGCCAGATCGCCGGACCAGTCGACGTACGACTCGGCCGTCGTGGTGAGCACCTCCACGGCGTGGCCCCGCAGGGTGAGGCGTTGGGCCACCTCCCGCGCCGCCTGCTCGGCGCCGCCCCGCACGGTCGGGCCGTAGCGCTGCACGACGAAGAGCAGCCGCAGCGGGTTCATGTGAGCCCGAGGGCGCCGAGGACCGCCCGGTCGAGGGCGGCTGCGTCGCTGGTGGGCGGGCGTTCCCTGGGCGATCCCGCTCGGTCGAGGGCGTCGGCCAGGGCGTCGGCGAGCCCGGCCGATCCGCACGTGACGGGGGTGACGTGGTTGACCGGGTCGATGGCGGCCGTTCGGGCAGTGTGGGGCGCGATGACGGGCAGGCCGCGGCCCACGGCCTCGCAGAGGTAGGGGTCGAGGCCGGCGGGGTGCAACGCGACGATGACGTCGGCGCGCTCGATGCGAGCCAGCACCTCGCCCTCGTCGGCCGGTTCCACCACCTCGCACGCCTGGAGGCCCCGGGTGGCCACATGGTGGGCCAGGCCGGCTCGGTACCACGGGTCGCTGGGGCCGCACAGCGACAGCACCGCGGAGGGGTGGGCGCGCGTCGTGAGCGCGGCGAAGCCGTCGATCAGCGCCGCGAGGCCTCGCTCGACGACGAGAGGCCCGATGCACAGGACGAAGGGCCCGGGGTGCGAGGCCAGGTTGGCGGCCGTGGCGGCCGCGGGTGTCACGTCATCGAAGGCGCCGATGGCCGCGGCCGGGTCGAGCAGGCCGACGCACCGATAGCCGAGGGCGCGCAGCTCCTCCCGTGCCCCGGCGTCGGCGGCCACGGCACGAACGGTGTTCGGGCGCAGCGCCCGCAGGGTGCTGCGGTCGCTGCCGATCGCCGACCCGTGGTGGACGATCGTGAGGGGCCGTCCCGCCAATGCCCCCGTGGCCTCCGCCAGCGCTTCCCCGCCGTCGACGGTGTGGACCACCACCGTGGCGTCGCCGAGGTCGGGCAGCGTCGTGGCGACGCCCGGTTCGGTGTCGACGATGCGCGCCGACTGACCCAGTCGTGTCCAGCGAGACCGCAGGGCGCGGGCGGTGGCCGTCACCGCGTCGCCGGCCCGCACCCGCCCGAGGACCTGCACCACCTCGGTGGGCGCGGTGGTCATCGAGTGGCCAGCACCGCGTAGTCCTGGGGCCCGAAGAGCAGCTCGTTGAGCCGGGCGATGGTGCGGTTCACCCCGTCGACCAGCTCCGCGTCGGCGCCGGTCACAGGCGCCAGCTTCTCGTCGTCGGGTGGCACCGAGCGGTACTGCACGTCGACCGACGCGAAGCCCGCCTCCTGGCAGAGGAAGCGGAGGTAGAAGGGATGGATCGGTGTGGTGTGGGTGGGATCGAGGTACAGGGCGTGGCCGTACACGTACATCGATGCCGGGTTGATCGTCTCCGCCACGAGGAGGCCCCCCGGGCGGAGCTTGTCGGCGGCCAGGGCCACGAGCTCGACGAGGCGCTGGGCGGGGAGGTGCTCCACCACCTGGATGAGCACGAGCGCACCCAGCGAGCCGGCCGGCTGCGCAGTCAGCTCCTCGAGGGCGTCGCCCGCTTCCACGGCGAGGCCCTGTTCCTGGGCTAGTGCCACCGACTCGGGGTCGCTGTCCACCCCACGCGCCGGCACCGCCCGGGCGGCGAGGAGGCGCAGGAGGTCGCCGGCGCCGCACCCGAGGTCGAGCACGGGTCCGCCCGTGGCCGCGATCACGTTGGCCAGGTCGGCGTAGCGGGCGTCGAGGGCGGCGGGGTCACCGCGGAAGGCGTCGGCGAAGCGCTGCGAGCTGAACCAGGGGCGGAAGGCGTCCGCCTGCTGGGCCTGCTCGAGGGCAGCCAGCCGCGTGCTGACGTCGAGGTCGGTGGGCGTCCACACCCGGCGGCGGTCAGCCGCGGTGAACCGATCGTGGAGGGCATCGAGCTCGCCCTCCAGCTCGGGGTGGCGGTGACTGCAAGCGCGCATCGTGTCGGCCAGGGCGGCCAGCACGGCATCGAGGGCGGCGCGGTGCGCAGCCACCTCGTCGGTGAGCTGCGCGATGGTCGCGGCGGTGCTGCCCCGGCCTCGGGCGGTGCCGTCGGGGGCCCCCGGCGCCTGGCGCAGCGCGTCGTGGGCCCGCTCCAGCGCCGGGAGCGGATCCGCGGTGGCACGGGCGGCCAGGCGGGCGAGGTGGACGGTGATCTCGGACTCGCGCTCGGGGCCCATCTGGGCCGCGAGCTGCTCGGCCAGCTCACCGAGGAGGCCGTCGAGTCGTGCCGCGTCGGACGCTGGGTCGGTCACGAGGCGAGAGCCTACCGATCGTGGTGGGGGCCACCGGGTTGGCACGGAAGGGGCGAAACAGCCTGCCTCGGCCGCACCGGCTCGCGACCCAACCCCACTACAGTCGCCACCCGTGACCGAGCCGGCTCCTCCCCCCGCCCTCGACCACCGCTCCTTCCAGCGCGCGGTCGCCGAGCGGTTGGCCGCCGACGGGGCGGCCCCCGGCTGGCCGGCGGCCGAGCTGGAGCACATCGAGCGCAGCCTGCGTCGCCGCACCCAGCGCAGCGCGGCCACCAACCTGGCCGCGCACCTCCGCGCCCTCGACCAAGCGACCGACTTCGACATCGACGCGCCGACCGCGTCGTCCCGGGCCGTCGGGCGGGGTGTGAAGGTGGCCATCAGCCGGGCCACCGGGTGGTACGTGGGGCACATCGCGGCGCAGATGCGGCACTTCGCCGTGGCCACCACGCGCGCCGTGCGGGCCTCGGCGGCTCGCGTGGACGAGCTCGAGCAGCGGGTGGCGGCGCTCGAAGAGGCCGTGCACTCCGACGCGGCCGCCCACCCCGATGGGCCCGACGCATGACCACCGTCCACCAGATCATCCCCGTCCTCGCCCCCCACGACGCGGTGGGCAACCACACGCTGCAGCTGCGCGACGCGCTGCGAGCGGCCGGCATCGAGTCGGAGGTGTTCTCCGAGATGCGCCTCGGGCACCACCGCGACACCGGCCTCGCCATCGCCGACTACCCCGCCGAGCGCTCGGCCGACCTGCTCATCTACCAGAGCTCCACCGGCTCCACGATCGTCGACTGGCTGCTGAAGCGGCCCGAGCCCCTGGCCGTGAACTACCACAACATCACGCCGGCCTCGTTCTTCGAGTCGTGGGACGACCAGGGCGCGGCGAGCATGCGTCGGGCCCGGGTGCAGCTGGGCGCGCTGGCCCGCCGCTCGAGCCTGGCGCTGGCCGATTCGCCGTTCAACGCCGCCGAGCTCACCGACCTCGGCTACGCCCCGGTGCGGGTGGCGCCCTTGCTGCTCGACCTCGACGCCCGCCTGGCCGCCCCCGATCCGCTGGTCGTCGAGCACCTGGCCCGCACCAAGGCCGGCCACCACTGGCTCTTCGTGGGCCGGCTGGCCCCCAACAAGTGCCAGCACGACCTCATCGCCGCCTTCGCCGCCTACCGAGCCGCCTACGACCCCGGCGCCCGCCTCACGCTGATCGGCAGCGAGGCGGCCCCGTCGTACTCCGACGCCCTCTATGGCCTGATCGACGACCTGGGCCTGCACGGCGCCGTCACCTGCACCGGCTCGGTGACCGACGCCGAGCTGGCCGCCTACTACGCCGACGCCGACGCCTTCGTCTGCCTGTCGCGGCACGAGGGGTTCTGCGTGCCGCTGCTCGAGGCCATGCGCCACGACGTGCCCGTGGTGGCGCTGGCGGCGGCCGCCGTGCCCGACACCGTGGGTGAGGCAGCCGTGCTCGTCGACGAGTCGTCGCCCGCGCTCGTCGCGGCCACGGTGCGCCAGCTGCTCGACGACGCGCCCTTCCGGCACGCACTGGTGGCAGCCGGGCGCGTCGTCGTCGCCGAGCACTCGCTGGCCCCGTCGAGCGCAGCGTTCGTGGAGCTGATCCGGGGCCACCTGGCGGCTGCCGGTGGCTGAGCGGGCCGGCGTCGTCGGCTTCGTGACGCCGCGCTACGGGGCTGAGGTGGTGGGCGGCTCTGAAGCGGTGATGCGCGAGGCGGCCCACGGCCTGGCCGACCGCGGCTGGTCGGTCGAGGTGCTCACCACCAGGGCCCGCGACCACTACACCTGGGCCGACGCCTACCCCGCCGGCGACACCCAGGTCGACGGCGTGCTCGTGCGACGGTTCGCGCTGGCCCGTGAGGAGGGCCGCTATCCCGGCCAGGCCGATCGCGGCGACCTGGAGCGCCGCATCGCCGAGGGCGTACCGCTCGACGAGGGACAGGAGCAGGCATGGGTGAACGGCCTGTTCCGGGTGCCCGACCTCTACCACCACCTCGTGGCCGACCAGCACCGCTACCGCGCCATCGTGCTCTCCCCGTATCTCTTCTGGACCACCCTGGTCGGGGCCGCCGTCGCCCCCGCCCGCACGATCGTCATGCCCTGCCTGCACGACGAGGGCTACGCCCGTCTGCGGGTGGTGCGTCGCACGCTGTCGCAGGTCGCCCAGGCCTGGTACCTCTCCGAGCCCGAGCGCGACCTGGCCTGCGAGCTCGGCCTCGATCCCGGTCGCGGGGTGCTCACGGGCGCCGGGGTGGTGGTGCCGAAGAGCTACGACCCAGACGCCTTCCGCGCCCGGCACGGCCTCACCCGTCCGTTCATCCTCTACGCCGGTCGGCGCGAGGAGGGCAAGGGCTGGCCCGTCCTCATGGCCGCCTTCGCGGCCGCCGTGGCCCGTGGTGCGGACCTCGACCTCGTCACCATGGGCGTGGGCGAGGTGGACGCACCTCCGTCGGTCGCCGAGCGCGTGCACGACCTCGGCTTCCTCGCCGACGAGGAGGCCCCCCACGCGTTCGCAGCGGCCGCCGCCTACGTGCAGCCCAGTCGCAACGAGAGCTTCTCGCGCACGGTGATGGAGGCCTGGATGGCCGGCACCCCGGTGCTGGCCAACGTCGAGAGCGCGGTGGTCGCCTGGCACTGCGACCGCTCCGGCGCCGGCATCACCTGGGACGGCGGCGACCAGCTGTCGGCCGCCCTCGAAGCGGTGGCCACCTCCCCCGCCGCGTTCGCGGCGCTGGCCGCGTCGGGACGGGACTACGTCCTCGAGCACTACACGTGGCCGACCGTGCTGGACCACATGGAGCGCAGCCTCGAGGAGATGCCGTGGCCCTGACCGTCCCACGTCCCGACTGGCGGCCGACGTGCGCTGGCTGATCGTCGGGCCCTACCCGCCGGAGCAGGGCTCGGGCCCGGCTGCCGCGGCGGCCGTGGTCGCCGAGCGGTTGGCCGCGGGCGACACCGTCCACGCCATCTCGCCTCGCCCGTCGGCGGCCCACGAGCACCAGCCGTTGGCCGGGGTGGGTGCCATGTGGGCGCTGGCCCGACGGGCCCGCGCGCTGGGGGTCGAGGGGCTGTGGCTGCGGGTCGAGCCCGGCGTCTTGCTCCAGCCCGGCACCGATCGCCGCCGGGCGCTGCTCGAACGGGCCGGCCTGGCTCTGCTCCTGCGTCGCTTCACCACCTCGGTGCTCGACGTCGGCGACGTCGGCCTGCTCCCGGGCGGCCGAGCCGGTCGCCCGGTGTTCGCGGCGGCGTCTCGCCTGGTCGCCCACTCAGAAGCGGTGGCGGCCACGCTGGTGGCCAACGGCGCGCCGCCCGACAAGGTCACGCTGCTCGACGACGGCCCCCTCGCCGCGCCGGGCGCGCCAGCTGGGGCGGCGACGCCCGTCGGACCGGTCGACTACCCCGAGCCGGTCGTGCTGCGCGACCTCCCGGGCACCCGCGCCGGGATCGAAGCGGCCATGCGGACTCGGGCCGCCGAGATGCAGGCGGCGCGCGCTGCTGCGGTGGAGGCAGCAACCGCCGCGGACGCACTCTGAGCAGCCCGGCGCCGGCCCCGCCGCTGGCCGCTCAGACGGTGGGACGGCCCAGCGAGACCTTGGCGGCGAGGTCGGCCACGCCCACCACGCCGTTGCCCCCGACGACGGTGATCCGCCCGGCTTCCGGGACGAAGTCGTACTCGGTGACGACGTCGTGCGTGTGCACGCCCACGTCGACCAGATAGGTGCCGTCCACAAGGGTGAGCGCCGGGATCTCGAAGGTGACCCAGCCGGTGCCGTCGATGCCGTCGATGGGCTGGCCCAGCACGTCGGAGTTGCACCCGTAGACGGTGACGTCGGCGGTGTCGCGCACCGCGAGGGCGAAGCTGACGTCGTCGGTGGGCTGGTCGCACTCGTAGCGCACGGCCACGGTGAGGGGCTCGCCGGGGGAGATGGACTTGCGGTCGCCAGAGCCGGGCCAGGCCAGCTCCACGTCGGTGACCCGCACGGTGCGGGTGATGCGGTGCCCATGGGAGAGCACGCGGTCCTGGCTGAGATGCTCGCCCATGAGCTTCTCTCGGAAGATCAAGATGGCCGATGCCGGATCGTCGATGGTCACGGTCTCGCCGTGCTCGAGCACCATCACCCGGTTGCAGATGCGGCGGACGAGGTCGGCCGCGTGTGACACGAAGATGATCGTGCGGCCGTCTCGCTGGAACCCGCGCACCTGCTCGAGGCACTTCTGCTGGAAGGCCTCGTCGCCCACCGAGAGCACCTCGTCCACGAGCAGCACGTCGGGCTCCACGTTGATGGCCACCGCAAAGCCCAGGCGCACGTACATGCCCGAGGAGTAGTGCTTGACCTGCTCGTCGATGAACTGCTCGAGCTCGGCGAAGGCCACGATGTCGTCGAAGCGCAGCTCGATGTCCTTCCGCGACATCCCGAGGATCGACGCGTTGAGGAACACGTTCTCGCGCCCGGTGAGGTCGGGGTGGAAGCCGGCTCCCAGCTCGAGGAGGGAGGCGATCCGTCCGCGGACGCGGATCTCCCCGGTGGTGGGGTTGAGGATCCCGCCGACGCACTTCAGCAGGGTGGACTTCCCGGAGCCGTTGTGGCCGAGCAGGCCGACCGTCTCCCCCTGCTCGATGTCGAGGTTGATGTCGCGCAGGGCCCAGAAGTCCTTGTAGCCCCGCTTCGGGCGACCCAGGTGCACGGCGCGCTCCTTGAGCGAGCTCTGGCGGTCCTGGTTGATGCGGAAGCGCTTGGAGACGTCGTGGATCGAGATGGCGGTCATCGGGCCGTCACAGCTCCTCGGCGAAGTTGGCTTCGAGACGACCGAAGACGTGCACCGCGAACACGAAGATGCCGGCCGCCACCGCCCCGACGAGGAGCAGGTTGCGCAGGTACCAGAGCGGGCTGCCGTCGGGCAGGAGGTGGATGACCTGGCCGTGGTCGGTGTACGAGTCGGTGCCGTAGATCGCCCGCTGGAGCGTGGTCACGATCGGGATCATCGGGTTGAGCAGGGTGAGGCTCGAGCTGAGCCCCTGCTCGCTGAGCTTGTCGGCCGGCAGCTGCCAGGCGTAGACGATGGGCGTCATCCAGAACCAGGCCAGCAGCACCAGCTCCAGCAGGTGCTGGAGGTCGCGGGCGTACACGTTCAGGGCCGAGAACAAGATGGCCAGCCCGGCGGTGAGCAGCAAGAGCACGGCCAGGGCCGGGATCAGCAGCCAGAGGTACTCGAGGGCCACGCCGTACTGGAACACCACGAGGGTGGTGAGCAGCACGATGCCCTGGAGGAAGAAGTGCACGAGGTTGGCGCCCACTGTGGACAGCGGCAGGATCTCGCGAGGGAAGTACACCTTGTTCACCAGCGACCCGTTGTTCACGATCGAGCCGGTGGCCGCCGTGAGGCTGGCGTTGAACAGGTTCCACGAGAGGAGACCTGAGAGGAGGTAGATGGCGAAGTACGGGATGCCGCTGCCCAGGATCACCTGGAACACGACGTAGAACACGGCCAGGTACATGGCCGGGTTCAGCATCGACCAGAAGAACCCGAGGCTGCTGTCCTTGTACTTGACCTTGAGCTCCTTGCGGACGAGGCCGACGAGGAGCTCGCGGTAGCGCCACACCGC
>JBKJIL010000059.1:0-5047 GCA_046598435.1 Acidimicrobiales bacterium | reverse complement strand
CCCAGGGATCTTCACGGTCGAGGAGTCGGCCAAGCGCGTCGGGCACTACAAGTGGATCGAGATGCGCTTGTTCGAGGTGCTCGGCGGCTGGGTCGCCACCGTGCCCGAGCTCGACGTCAAGCTGCGCCTCGGCACCCACTGCTACCACCACGCCTGGCACGCCGAGCTGTGGCACAAGCGCCTGCCCGAGCTGCGAGAGATGAACCCCGAGCGCCTCACGCTGCCGCCCAACGACGAGCTGGTGGCCTTCGTCGACGCCCTCACCGAGCCCGAAGGCCCAGACCTCACCATCGAGAAGCTCGTGGGTGCCTACCGCGTGCTCATCCCCGCCAAGATCGCGGCGTACACGTACCACCTCAACAACACGTCCACCATCACCGACGCGCCCACGATCCGCTCGCTGAAGTTCGCGCTGGCCGACGAGTTCGAGGACTGGCGCGACGGCGAGATGATGCTGCAGTCGCTGATCCAGTCCGACGCCGACGTGCAGCGCGCCGTCGACCACCAAGCCAGGCTCCAGAAGCTGCTCCTGGCCGCCGGCGGCATCGCCGGTCCCAACACCATCGGCGACTCGTACGCCAACGAAGAGGAGACCCACGCATGAGGAAGTCCTTCCCCGTCGAGGATCTGGCCCGCGACGGACGCTTCGTCCGGGTGCCCCTGATCGAGCGCTTCAACGACCCCCGTACGGCGCGGGTCGAGCAAGGTTCGTCGAAGAACAAGCGCGGACCGGGCCGGCTCACGCCCGACCGTCCCGATGCCCCCGACGCCGCACGAGCCCTGATGCACGGCATCTTCGTGGGCGAGATCCAGGCCCTCGAGGGCGCCGGGCGCACCTGCTGGGACTTCGAGGTCGGCAGCGGGAACGGCGAAGGCGTGCCCGAGGTGCCCTTCGAGCTGAAGCTCGACATGGCCCGCCAGTGCTGGGACGAGGCCCGCCACTGCGAGATCTCCATCAAGCTCAGTGGCCACATGGGCACCGAGCTCGGCGAGTTCTCCGAGAACACCTTCCTCTACGAAGCGGCCTGCAACCCCGACCCCGTGCTGCGCCTCACGGGCGTGAACCGCGCCCTCGAGGGCCTCGCCATCGACGTGTTCAACACGATGCGCGAGTTCGGCGACGTGGCCGGCGACCCGGTGGTCGAGTTCTGCGAGGACTGGATGCTCGCCGATGAGGTCACCCACGTGAAGATGGGCTCCGACTGGCTGCGGCGCCTCACGGCCAACGACAAGGAGCGCCAGGAGCGAGCGCTCGAGTTCCAGCGGGTCGTCGACAAGCTCTTCTCCCTCGGCGGGTTCCGCGGCGAGGAAGAGGACTCCCCCGTGCGCCTGGCCCGCCGCTTCCGGGAGCTGGCCGGCTTCCAGGAGGAGGAGATGGACACCCTCGCCGAGATCGCCAAGGAGGCCCGCGAGGAGATGGACGCCCGCATCGAGGCCAACCGCGCCGCGGTGGCCGGCTAGGGGCCGGGGCATGCCGGTGGAGGTCCGGCCCGAGGAGTTCTCGATGGTGTTCTTCGACGCCGCCGAGATCCGGGCCATCGCGGAGAAGCTCGTCACCGAGATCGGCCTTCCGGCCGATCTCGCCGTGCTCATCGACATCGACGAGACGACGCCGATGGGTCGCTCCCTGCTGAGCTCGCTGGAGCCAGTGGTGCTCACCCTCGAGAGCGGCGCCCTCGAAGATCCCAAGCGCCCCCGCAAGCTCGATGCCGATGGTGCCGTCGACGTGCTCGGCCGGCTGCTCTTCGAGGTGCGAGACCGCCTCGATCCGAGCTTCGGCGAGCCCCCTGCCGATGACGAGCTGTCACTGCCGGAGTCGGTCGCCTGGCACGTCTACTGCGTGGGCCGCCTCGGTCGCCTCGGTCATCGGGTGCAGCGCCAGCGCCGCCTCTACCAGTTCCGCAACCGGCACGGCTTCACCGATGCCGCCGACGACGCCTTCGAGCGCCTGTGGGCTGCTGACGGGCTCACCTGGAGCGACATCACCACCATCTCCGACGGAGCACGAGCCGCGCTCACGGCCTGACACGCCCTCGCCGGGAGCCGGGACGCTACGGCCGTGCTACGGCCGTCGAGCGGGTCGAAGACGAGGCAGCCGGGCCGCTCAGCCGCTCGACGCGTCGTCGCCTTGATCGCCCTGGCCGGGATCGGCAGGCGGCTCAGGGCTGGCCGGCACGTCCTCAGAGCCGGCCGTGGGGTCGTCGACCCGATCGGCATCGCCTCCGCCGCTCCCCGGTGCGTCCGGCTTGCCCGTGCTGTCCGGCTTGCCCGTGCTGTCCGGCTTGCCCGTGGTGTCAGGCGGGCCGCCTTCCCCGGTGGTGACCGGTGGGGTCGCGGGGGTGGCCGGTTCCTTGTCACCAGGAGTGCCCGGATCAGCCGGATCCGCTCCCCCCGGCGTGGTCCCGTCGTACCCCGGGGTGCCGTCGTTGCCCGGGCCCGGCTCCTCGGAGTCGTCCCGGCCGCTGCCGACATCCGCCGGCCCGCCGTGGTCGTGGGTGCGCTCGTCGCTGCGGGGCACGTCGATCCCCACGAGGTCGGCCGTCGAGGAGACGACGTCCTGCACTCCGGCAGGGAGGCGGTTCTGCGTCGCCCCGACGCCCATGAGCGCCACGGCGATGGCGGCAGCCGCTACGGCCACCTTGGCCAAGGCGCCCTGCGCCAACCGATGGGCGTCGAGCGAGACGACCTTCGGACAGGCCAGCTGGGCGTGCAGGGCAGCGCCCATGGGAGGCACCGGCTCCCCCGCCGCCGATCGGCGGAGGGCCTGGATCACCGCCGCCAGCGCACCGTCACCAGGCGCGGCGCCATCGAAGAGGGCCTCGACCTCACGGTCGTCGAGCGTGCCGAACGTATCCATCCACTCGGTGCTATCGCCCCCACGGTGAGCAGGGGTATGGGCCGAAGGGGCCCGACGTGGACGTCTCGGCATCACGTCTCGGCCCGCCCAGACCGCTCACGGTCGAGCCGACGCCGCAACGTGGCCAACGCGCGGTGCTGCAGCGACTTCACGGCACCGCGCCGCTTCCCCAGTGCCGTCGCCACGTCCTCGAGGGAGAGATCGGCCACCACCCGCAACAGGAGCACGTCTCGTTGGTCCGGGGAGAGGCCCTCGAGGAGCTCGCCCAGCCGCCGGTCGGCCAAGACGTCGAGGGCTTCGTCCTCGGCATTGCCGACGATCGAGCCGTCGTAGATCTCGGAGTCGGCGATCGTGGGGCGCCGGCCGTTGGCTCGTCGATCATCGACCATGCGGTGATGCGCGATGGTGAACGCCCACGAGCGGAAGTCGGCTCCGTCCCCGCTGAAGCGGGGAAGGTTGCGGTGCACCTGAGCCAGCACCTCGTTGGTCAGCGACTCCACGTCGTGCACGCCGTTCCACCGCAGGTAGCTCGCTACCGACGGCGACAGCTCCCGGTACACCCGCTCGAAGGCGGCGACCGATCCGCGGCGCGCCGCCTCGACGTCCGCGCCCAGCGCATCGTCGGCGCCTTCTCGTCGCGGCGGGGTCAACCGGCGCAGGCCTCCATCACGCGAGATCGTGGGCGCTGATCGGATCGAGCAGGTCGATCTCGGGCGGGCTGGCCAACAACCCGTCGCAGGCTCGGGCCATCTCGACCATCTCGGCCGAGTCGAAGTGGGCTCGCTGTGCCTCGGGCGAGCTCCACTTCTGGATGATCACGAAGCGGTCGCTCGTGGTGGAGGACATGGCGAGGTCCATGTTGCGGCACCCGGGATGCCCGCGACTGACGACCACATAGCGCGCCAGCACGCTCTGGAGCCGCGCCGCGTCGGCCGCGTCGAAGCGCAGCGTCACCATCGTGAGGTCGACTTCACCCCCTGCCTCGTCCCCCATGGAGGTCCACGCTACGCCGCGCCGCGGTGACCGGTGTCTCGTGAAGGGGGACAGGACATCTCCGACAGATGTCGAACCATCAGCCCACAGGGTTGGCACCCTTGACCAACTCGGTATCGTAGATCCGTACCCCCCGCCTGGACGGGCCCTTGGCCGCTGGTCCTCGGGCGTTCTCCGCCCCAGGTCCCTGAGACACGAAACAAGAAGGTGTTGCCTGTGGCCAAGGAGCGCGTCGAGCGCGACGAGGAAGACCTCGTACGTCTCTACCTCACCGACATCGGTCAGTACCCGCTGCTGACCAAGGATGACGAAGTCCGGCTCGCGCAAGCGATCGAAGCCGGGAACGAGGCGCGCACCGAGCTCGAGGCCGGCGGCAAGGAGGTCACCCCGGCCCGCAAGCGAGAGCTACGTCGCACGGCCCGTGACGGCGAGACCGCTGAGCGCACGTTCGTCCAGTCCAACCTGCGCCTCGTGGTGTCGATCGCCAAGAAGTACCAGGCCTCGGGCCTCCCGCTCCTCGACCTCATCCAGGAGGGCAACCTGGGCCTCATGCACGCCGTCGAGAAGTTCGACTGGCGCAAGGGCTTCAAGTTCTCCACCTACGCCACCTGGTGGATCCGCCAGGCAATCACCCGCGGCATCGCCAACACGGGCCGCACGATCCGCCTCCCCGTCCATGCAGGCGACACACTGGCTCGCCTGCAGAAGGCCCGCGCTCGCCTGGAGCTGAAGCTGGGTCGTCCGGCCACCCTGGCCGAGCTGTCCGCCGAGGTCGAGATGCCCGAGGACAAGGTCACCGAGGCCCTGCGCTTCGCGGCCGAGCCCCTCTCGCTCTCCGAGCCCCTGCGCGAGGACGGCGACGCTGAGCTGGGCGATGTCGTGGAGGACCGGTCGGCCGAATCGCCCTTCGAGGTGGCCGCCACGGCGCTGCTGCCCGACGAGATCAACCGCCTGCTGGCACCGCTCGACGACCGCGAGCGCGAGATCCTGAAGCTGCGCTTCGGCCTCGACCGCGGCGAGCCTCGCACCCTCGAAGAGGTGGGCGAGCACTTCAACCTCACCCGGGAGCGCATCCGCCAGATCGAGGCACGGGCCATGTCCAAGCTGCGCCACCCGAGCAGCGACACCGGCGCCCGCGACCTCCTCGCGGTGTAGGGCCCCGTCGAGCAACAGCCCCTGGTCGGTGCTCCACATCCG
>JBKJIL010000020.1:0-18988 GCA_046598435.1 Acidimicrobiales bacterium | reverse complement strand
CCCGGGGTCCCCGGCGGCACGATGAAGCTCGCCTGACCGCGGCCCTTGAGCTCGGGATCCACCGAGGCGACGACCACGTGCACGTCGGCGATGCCGCCGTTGGTGATCCACGCCTTGGTGCCGTCGAGCACCCACTCGTCGGTGGCTTCGTCGAACACCGCTCGGGTGCGCAGCGAGGACACGTCGGACCCGGCGTCGGGCTCGCTCACGCAGAAGGCGCCGAGCTTCACGTCGTCGGCGCTGCCGTAGCACTGGGGCACCCACTCGAAGACCTGCTCGGGGGTGCCGGTTCCGGCGATGCCCGCCGCGGCCAGGCCGGAGCCGAAGATGGCGAGGCCGATGCCGGCGTCGCCCCAGAAGAGCTCCTCCATCACCACGGGCATGGTCAGGCCGGTGGGGTCGCCCATCATGGCCTGGGCCATGAAGTCGAACCCGTAGAGCCCGATCTTGGCGGCCTCCTGGATGATCGGCCAGGGGGTCTCCTCGCGCTCGTCCCACTCCTCACCCGCGGGGCGGATGACGGTGTCGGCGAACTCGTGGACCCAGCTCTGGAGCTGCTTCTGGTCGTCGTTGAGCTGAAGGGAGAACTCGGCCATGAGAGCACCTCGGAGGAAGTTGGGGGCCCGGTCGGGCAGCAAGTTACCGATCGGTAACAAGAAGAAATGTACACCGGCCAGCCCGTCGCGGCTCAAGTCCAGGCACGTTCCACTCGAAGTACTCAAGTCGGACATCTACCATGGGCAGGAACGATCCGGTGCAGAGGAGAACTAGGCGGACATGACGGCGGCAACAGGCACAACGACGGATATCACAGCAGGCACCACGACAACAGGCACCACGACAACAGGCACCACGGCGAGCCGCGACGCTGACGTCGTCCGCGAGCGGGCGCTCGTCGAGCGCGCCCGGCAGGGCGAGCGCGCGGCCTTCGAGGAGCTGTATCAGCGCCTCGCTCCCGCTGCGTGGCGACTGGCCCTGGCCGTCACCCGTGAGCCGGCGCTGGCCGCCGGTGCGGTGGCGTCCGCCTTCGCCTCCACCCTCGCCACCGGCCACAGCGCGTCGAGCAACGCCCCCATCCGAGGTCAGGTCCTCGCCGCGGTGCGGCTCCACGCGGCCGACCCCGCGGTGGCCGGCGTGGCCGTCGGCGTCGTGCCCGCTGCTGAGCCCACCTCGCTCGCCAGCGCCTATGCCGCGCTGCCAGAGCGCTGGCGCAGCGCCCTCTGGATCCTCGACGCTGAGCGGATCAACCCTCAGGAGGCCGCCGTGGTCCTCGGCGTGCCGGCCGCGGCGGTCGCCCCGCTGGCCATGCGGGCCCGGGCCGGCCTGGGCGAGCACGTCATCGCAGTGGAGGCCAGCCACGCCGAGAGCGTGGAGTGCCGCCGCACGGCCGAGCGCCTCGTCGACTACGCCGACAACCGCCTCGGCACGCGCGACGCCGGCCGCGTCCGCCGCCACCTCGACGGCTGCGACCGCTGCCAGGGCTTGCTCGCCGAGCTCGACGACCTGGCGCCGTCGCTGCGACTCCTGGCCCTGCCGGTGCCGATGGCCCTGGCCGCCAGCACCGAAGCCCGTTGGCGCAGCGCCCTCGTCCAGCCGGCCGGACCGCTGCGCCTCACCCTCCCCAGCGGTCGCCCGGTGCCCGCCTGGGCGGAGCGCACCGTGGCCGGCGCCGCGGCTGCCATCATCGCCCTCGGGATCTCGAGTGCCATCCTCACGGCTGGTCGCAACGGCCGTGTCCGTGACGATGGCCTGGCCCGCTCCACCACGTCGGAGGCGCCCCTTGGCGCCGGGGACGGCGAGAACGCCCTCGGCGGCGGCATCGGTGGCGACGGCCTCGCCAGCCTCGACCCCCTGATCGACGGCGGGCGTGCCGCCCAGAGCGCGAGCCAGGCCTCAGGAGATGCCGTCGGGCCCGCCGTGTCGCCGCTGGCCCCGTCGCCGAGCGCGCCCGCGGCCGGACTTCCCAGCACAGGCTCACCCACTCCCACGCCCCCCTCCACCGGCCAGCCCGGCCCCTCCGAGGAGCCCCCGGCCGCCGAGGGCGACCCGGCGGCCCAGGTCAGCATCGGCCTCGGCGGTGCCATCGGCGTGGCCATCGGCGAAGAGTGCACGGGGCTCGACCTCGGCGGCACCATCGTGGGCTGCGATCCCGAGATCACCGACGCCCCGCTCGAGGTTCGCACGGGAGCCCCGGTCCTCCCCTCGCTCGGCCTCTAGACCCCCGGCGCGCCGGTAGCGTGCCGCAGATGTCGATCCTCGCCGCCATCGATTGCGGCACCAACTCCACGCGCTTGCTGATCAGCGAGGGAACCGGCCGCCAACGGCGCGCCGTCGACCGTCAGAACGTCATCACGCGGCTCGGCCAGGGCGTGCACGCCGCCGGCCGCCTCGATCCGGCAGCCATCGAGCGCACCGTCGACGTGCTGCGTCGCTACAAGGCGGCCATCGACGCCCACGGCGTCACCGCGGTGCGGATGACGGCCACCTCGGCGGCCCGCGACGCCGCCAACGCAGAGGAGTTCTTCGCGGCGGCGGAGGCGGCCATCGGCGTGCGTCCCGAGCTGATCACCGGCGAGGAGGAAGGGGAGCTCAGCTTCGCCGGAGCGACGGCGGACCTCGATCCCGCGGACGGCCCCTTCCTGGTCGTGGACATCGGCGGCGGCTCGACGGAGTGCATCGTCGGCACCTGGGGCGTGGACGCCGTCCGCTCGCTGGAGCTCGGGTGCGTGCGCCTCAGCGAGATGCACCTGGCCAGCGACCCGCCGGCCCCGGAAGAGCTCTCGAACGCCGTCGGCGAGGCGATGGAGCTTTTCGACGACCTGCGTCGCGACATGCCGGTCCTGGAGACGGCCAGGACGGTGGTGGGCCTGGCCGGCACTGTCACGACCGTCGCGGCCGTGGAGCTCGGCCTCCTCGAGTGGGACCGCGACGCCATCCACCACTTCCGCCTCACCCGGGCGGCCGCCGAGGACGTGTTCCGCACCCTGGCCACGGAGTCGCTGGCCGATCGAGTGCACAACCCGGGGCTCGAGGAGGCCCGGGCCGATGTGATCGTCGGTGGGTGCTGCGTGCTGGTCGCCCTGTACCGCTCGTTCGGCCTCGACGAGCTCCTGGTGTCGGAAGCCGACATCCTCGATGGCCTCGTGTTCAGCCTCGCCGACCGGCTCGACCACTGACCCCAGCACCTGATCTCGTCGTGTGGCCCCGCGGCCTAGGGTCACCGATCGTGCGGTACTGCCTCATCGACGACGCCGGCCGGAGCCCCCGGTGAGCGGCACCTGGCACCCCGCCGCCGACGCGTGGGGCAGCACCAACGTCGGGCGCTTCGGGGCTCGCCACGGCCTGGCCGACCTCGATGCGCTGCGGACCCGTTCGGTGGAGGACCCCGCCTGGTTCTGGGACGCCGTGGTCGAGCACCTCGGCATCCCCTTCACCACCCCGTACCGCTCGGTGTTCGATGACCACCGCGGCGTCCCCTGGACCACCTGGTTCGATGGCGGGCAGGTCAACCTGGCCGATGCCTGCTGCGACCAGTGGGCGGCCCGCACACCCTCCGCTGATGCGCTCGTCTGGGAGGGCGAGGAGGGCACCACCCGCACGTGGAGCTACGCCGAGCTCCGGTCCCAGGCTGACGGTCTGGCCCACCTGCTGGCGGCCCGCGGGGTCGGGACCGGCGATGCGGTGGGCATCTACCTGCCGCTCGTGCCCGAGACGATCGCGGCCGTGCTGGCCGTGGCCAAGCTGGGCGCCACGTTCGTGCCGGTGTTCTCGGGCTACGGCGCCGAAGCCGTCCGCGTGCGCCTCGAGGACGCCGCGGCTGTCGCTCTCGTCACCGCCGACGGGTTCTCGCGGCGCGGCAAGCCCGTGTCCATGCTGGCCACGGCGCTGGAGGCGGTGGAGGGGCTGGCCGACGTGGCCACCGTGGTCGTCGTCGATCGCCTCGGTGGTGCGCCGGCCCCGGATGCCCGCGTGGTCGGGTGGCCACCGCCGGCCGCGGCGCCGTTCCCCACGTTGGCCGTCGACAGCGAGCACCCGCTCTTCCTCGCCTACACGTCGGGCACGACCGGCCGCCCCAAGGGCGTCGTGCACGTGCACGGCGGCTGGACGGTGAAGGTGGCCGAGGAGGGCGCCTTCCAGACCGACGTCAGCGCCGGTGACCGCGTCTTCTGGCTCACCGACCTGGGGTGGATCATGGGGCCGTGGCTGCTCACCGCCGGCTTGGCCAACGGCGCCACCCTGGTGCTCTTCGACGGCGCCCCCGATCATCCCGGGCCCGACCGCCTGTGGGCCTTCCTCGCTCGCCACCGGGCCACGCACTGCGGCATCAGCCCGACGCTGATCCGCGCCCTCATGGCCCACGGCGACGAGCACCCTGCGGCTCACGACCTCTCGGCCCTGCGCATCCTGGCCTCCACGGGCGAGCCCTGGAACGAGGATCCGTGGCACTGGTTCGCCACGCACATCGGTGGTGGTCGCTGTCCCGTGATCAACCTCTCCGGCGGCACCGAGGTGGGTGCCTGCTTCCTGTCGCCGCACCCGGTCCACCCGATCAGCCCGATGTCGCTCGGCGGGCCGAGCCTCGGCATGGCCGTGGACGTCTTCGACGACGACGGCCAGCCCGTACGCGGTGCCGTTGGCGAGCTGGTCTGCACCAAGCCCTGGCCAGGGATGACCCGCGGCCTCTACCAAGACCCGGAGCGCTATCTGGAGACCTACTGGTCGCGGTGGCCCGACGTGTGGGTGCACGGCGATTGGGCATCGGTCGAGACCATCGACGGCCGGGCCGAGTGGTTCCTGCACGGCCGGAGCGACGACACCATCAAGGTGGCCGGCAAGCGCCTCGGTCCCGCTGAGGTGGAGAGCGCCCTCGTGTCGCACGCCGCCGTGGTGGAAGCCGCCGCCGTCGGTCTCCCGGACGACCGCAAGGGCGAGCAGCTGTGGGCCTTCGTGGTGCTGTCGGCCACTGCCACCCCTGATGAGGCGCTGCGGACGTCACTGGCCGAGGTCGTCACCGAGCAGCTGGGCAAGAGCTTTCGACCCGCCGGGATCAGGTTCGTCCGGGCCCTGCCCAAGACGCGCAGCGCGAAGGTGGTCCGTCGAGTCGTGCGGGCGGTGGCCACGGGCGCCGATCCCGGAGACCTCTCCTCGTTGGAGGACCCCACCGCCCTCGACGCCATCCGAGAGGCCGAGTGAGGTGACGACGACCTTGATCGGCAGGGATGTGGTGCTGCGCCCGTTGGTGGTGGAGGACTTTGCCGCGTGGCGGGAGGTCCGGCGCCGCAACGCCGACTGGCTTCTCAAGTGGGAGCCCATGCGCACCCCTGGCGCACCCGACCCCATCGAGAGCCGTGACGCCTTCGCCGTGCGCTGCGGCGCTCGCCAACGGGAGCGGCAGCTCGGCACCGGCTTCGGCTATGGCATCTTCGTGGAGGGGCACTTCGCGGGGGAGATCAACCTCTCCATCGTGCAGCGGGGGCCGTTCCAGAGCGCCTACGTGGGGTACTGGATCGACGAAGCGAGGGCCGGGCGGGGCTATGTGCCCGAGGCGGTGGTGCTCCTCTGCCAGGCCGCCTTCGAGGAGCTGCACCTGCACCGGATCCAGATCTCGATCATCCCCCGCAACACGGCCAGTCGACGGGTGGTCGAGAAGCTGTCGATCCGTGACGAGGGCGTGGCCCAGCGCTACCTGGAGATCAACGGCACGTGGGAGGACCACATCCGCTACGCCATCACGACCGAGGAGTGGGCGGAACGACGCGACGAGCTGCTCGCCGCGTGGCTGGCCGACCGCTCGGATCGCTAGCGCGAGGTGATCTTGGCCTGGAGCGCGGCAACCCGCTCCTTGAAGGCCGGCTGCTCGAGCGACCACACCTGGGGGACCAGCTCTCGGTCGACGGCGGCGCCGTGCTCGGTGACGGTGGCCATGTCGGCGATGGTGGTCTTCGTGCGGGCGACCAGCTCGCGCGGTGCGCTGGCCGCCCGGGCGGCCATCTCCTGGGCCGTGCTCAGCAGCTGATCGTCGGCCAGGCAGCGCCACACGAGCCCCACCCGCTCGGCCTCGGCCCCGTCGAGCACCTCGCCGAAGAGCACGGTCGCGGCCACCGCCTGGGGGCCGGCGATGCGTCGGAACATCCAGGTGTGGCCGCCGCCGGGATGCAGGCCGAGCTGCAGGAAGCGGGTGTCGAACCGGGCCCGGGCACCGGCGACACGCACATCGCAGACGAGGGCCAGGTTCATCCCGGCGCCCACGGCAGCCCCGTTCACCGCCGCGATGGTGGGCAGCGGTGAGCGACCGATGCGCAGAAAGCCCTCGTAGATGGCCCGTAGGCCCGTCTCGGCGCCCCCGTCGGCCGACGACGAGAGATGCGAGAGGTCGGCGCCCGCGCAGAAGGCCGGGGCGGCGCCGGTGACGACGACCGCCCCCACCGCAGGATCGTCCTCCAAGGTGTCGAAGAGGTCCATGATCTCGGTGACCATCGGCAAGGTGAGGGCGTTGCGACGGTCAGGATCAGACAGGGTGACGGTGGCAACGCCGGCAGTGATCTCAGAGCGAACGAGCGACATGGTCGGAAGTCTGGCACCTGCCCGGGGAGGCGATGTCCCCGGGGGCCGGTTCCGACGGAAACGGCCCCCGTCCGTGTCGAAGACGTGACATTGGGCGGTGGTATTGTTACGGTTGCATGTCGGCCCCCCGGGGTTGTCTCTTCGCGAAGGCCTGTCGTCTACCAACTGGTGAGGTTCGTGCGCGTTCCCTCGATGTCCCTGCGAGCAGTCGTCACAGCACTTTGCGTGCTGCTGGCCGTTGCGGTCGTCTCGTTGCCGATGATCAGCTCCGCCCAACGGGCAGGTGGCAACCCCTCGGCCGAGCGTGAAGCCGTGCGGGCCAAGAAGGCCCAGCTGGCCTCGCAGGTGGACGCGCTGAAGTCGACGGACGCGCAGGTCGAGGCGGCCCTCGACGCCCTCGAGGCCAACGTGCGAGGCCAGGAGGCGCTCCTCTCCGAGGCGAAGCGGGCAGCCACCGAGGCCGAAGCCGCCGCCGCCCAGGCCGAGGCCGCAGTGGTCGCCAAGACCGCCGAGATCGAGGTGCTCCGCAAGGGCATCCGCGACTTTGCCGTGCAGGCCTTCGTCCATCCGCCCTCCGATGACGCTCTCGCCGCGCTCGACACCAGCGATCCCGGCGAGGCAGCCCAGAAGCGGGCCCTCCTCGAGATCCAGAACACCAACGACGCCGACCTGCTCGACCAGCTGACGGCGGCAGAGGAGGACCTCGAGGTGGAGCGCCAGCTCGCCGAGGACGCCTCCCAGCGAGCCCAGGAGAAGCGGGCGGTCGCGGCCGATCGGCTCGGTGAGCTCTCCAGCGCCCGCGACCAGCAGGCCGCCTACGCCGACCAGGTGCAGAACCGCCTGGACCACGCGCTGGGCGAAGCCGCAGCCCTCGCCCAGCTCGACGCCTCCCTCTCGCGCCAGATCGCAGCCGACCAGGCGGCCCTCGCCCGCAAGGCGGCCGCCAGTCGCCCCCGCTCCGGCGGAGGGGGCGGTGGCAGCGGTCGCAGCAGCGTGACCTTCAACGGTTCGCTGTCGAGCGTGTCCTGCCCGAGCGGCGGGTCGATCACGGTGGCGTCCTCGATCGCCAGCAACCTGCAGTCCCTGCTGAACGCGGCCAACGGCGACGGCATCTCGATGTGCGGCGGCGGCTACCGCTCCTCGCAGGGCCAGATCGAGACCCGGCGAAACAACTGCGGCTCGAGCAACTACGACATCTACGAGAAGCCGCCGAGCCAGTGCAGCCCGCCGACAGCCCGTCCGGGTACGTCGATGCACGAGCAGGGTCTGGCCGTGGACTTCACCCATGGCGGTCGGGTCATCAACTCCCGGAGCAACCCCGCCTTCCAGTGGATGGATGCCCATGCCGGGTCCTACGGCTTCTACAACCTGCCCAGCGAGCCGTGGCACTGGAGCTCGAACGGCAACTAGCGACGGCCCCTAGCGCCGAGTGCTCTGGCGTTCAGGTGTCCTCGCGAATGTCCTCGCGGATGACGGCGGGGGAGTGGCGGAAGAACTGCTCGACGTCGCGCTCGTACTGATAGGCGGTGCTGCTGGCACCGACCATCCGGCGGACCCGCAGGGCCTCCACGAAGTCGGACACCGTGCCCGCTGAGGTGTAGCGGTAGTCGAAGCCGGCCTGCTTCAGGCGTCGGTTGTCGACGCCACGCCCGTGGCGCAGGAGGTCGAGCAGCTCCTTGGGCAGATCGATCCCGCCGAGGCGGGCGAGCGGGCCCGTCAGCAGGTTCGTGCCGACGGGCGGCAGCGGGAAGGTGCGCTTGCCGCAGATGGCGGCCACCTCGCTCCAGGGGAGCAGGCCGTCGCCCGCAACGTTGTACACGCCCTGGAGCTGGGTCTCGAGCGCGAAGAGGATCGCCCGCACGACGTCTTCCTCGTGCACGAACTGGATCCGCGGATCGAACCCGAACAGGCTCGGCACGAGCGGCAGCTCGAGCGCCTTGACGAGTGGTGTGGTGATGTCCGGGCCCAAGACGTTGGCGAAGCGCAAGACGGCCACCGACACGTGCGGGTTGTCGATGGCGAAGTCGCGGACGTAGCCCTCGACGGCGAGGAGGCTCTTCTCCACGACGCTCTTGGGCAGCGCGGCCCGGCGTGACTCCTCGGAGAACCAGGTGGGGTCGCGCGGATCGGCGCCGTAGACGAGCGTGGAGGACTTCACCACGACATCGCGCACGGTTGAGCCCGGCGCAGATGCCGCCGCGAACAGGTTCATCGTTCCGATGACGTTGATCTCGTGGATCGACCGCGAGCGCATCTGCGTGGAGTCGACCACCAGGAAGGTGTGCACGATCGTGTCGATCCGGGCCGCCTTCACGATCCGGGCGAGGATCGAGTAGCTCTCGTCGCTGCGGACGTACTCGGTGCGCTCGAGCTGCACCTCGGGCTCGAAGCGATCGAGACCGACGATGACGTCCACGTTCGGGTCGGCCTCGAGCGCCTGGGCGACCCGGCCGCCCCAGAAGGTTCCGAGCCCGGTGATGAGCACGCGCTTACCCACCGTGCACCAGCGCTCCGTTGACGTCCTCGGTGTGCATCAGCTCAACCGAACCAGATCGATTGGCGGCTGCGGAGCATGTCGAACAGCGCCTCTTGGATCTTCTGGCGGATCCCCTCCGACTCGTCCATGATCCGGCTGCGCGAGTAGCGGGGTTGATCGGGCTCGACGTCGAAGTGCACGGGGTCGAGCACGCGGATCTTGATCTTGGCCGGGAAGGCGAGCATGGCGCCGAGCGGTCCGAAGGCCAGCATGTTCGCGGTGATCGGTACGTAGGGCACGCCGAGGAGCTTGGCCAGCTGCGGGCTCTTCCAGAGCGTGGGCATGGCCTCTTCGGAGCCGATCACGGCGATCGGGATGATCGGCACGCCGGCTCGCATGGCGATCTGTACGAACCCGCCGCGACCGAAGCGCCGGAGCTGGTACCGCTCGCTGAAGGTCTTCCCGGTTCCCTTCGTTCCCTCCGGGAACACCAGGGCCAGCTGCTCCTGCTCGCGCAAGAGCCGGTAGGCGTTGTCGGGGTGGGCGAGCACGCCACCGACGCGCGACCACATCGTGCCGACGACGGGCATGCGCTTGAACATCTCGTCGGCCAGGCCGTAGACGGGTCGACCCAGCTCGGTCTCGATGCCGTGCATGATCGCGGGAGCGTCGGACGGGACGGCGCCGGCGTGGTTCGACACGAGCAAGGCGCCGCCCGTGGTGGGGATGTTCTCGAGCCCTTCCCACTCGACGCGGTGCCACGACCGGTAGAGCGGGTCGTAGATCCGACGCGCGATCTCGCGCATGTGCTCCGAGCGCCCCCATTCGTCGACGTCGGACCGGCGCGGATCGTCGAGCTCGTCGGCAGGGCTCGGGGGGGACGGCACCGGCACGAGGGCCACGGAGTGGGAGGACTCGTTGCGGAGGTCGATGGTGGCGGGCTGGGCCTCGGCGGTGAGGGTCGCCTTCTTGGTGACGCTGGCTCGCGTGCGCTCGGGCGCCGGGACCGCGGTGGTGCCGTTGGTGGCTGCCCGCTTCGTGGCCTTTGTCGGCTTTGTGGGCGGCATCACGGCGATCCTAGCGCCCGCGACTGGGGCCGTCCCCCGGAGCCGTCGGCACTGCTGTCGGCGCCCTACCAGCCGTCCGCCTCATCGCGGTCGTCCAGCCAGCGCTGGCCGACCTCGCAGTCCTCCTGTCGCGGGCACCACCGGCACGGCGTCCCGGGCCGCAGCACCGGCTCCCGCTGGCCGCTGCGGAGGTCGACCGCGGCGGCCACGCCGTGGACGACGCGCTCGAGGGCGCTGCGCAGGAGGTCCTCGGTGACGGTCTCGTCCATCAGCCGACCGCCGTCGAGGTAGTAGGAGGCGAGGAGGCGGGGTGGCACACCCAGACGCAGCGTCTCGACGAGGGCGTAGAAGCGCAGGTCGTCGACGTGACTCGGCGCGAACCCGCCGGTCTTGAGGTCGATGAGCACCTTGCCGGCCCGCAGTCCGTCGGCCCGTCCCACGGTGAGGTCGACCTTGCCGGACAGCACGATGCGGTCCTGGCACAGGTCAGCCCGCAGGCGACTCTCGGCGACCGGCCGCCACCGGGGCTCGAGATTGGGGAAGCACTCGAGGAACATGCTCACCCGCTCCACGGCCTCGCCGTGGAGCTCGGCCCGCTCGCCCTCGCCGAGCGCGCCCAGGTAGAGCGAGATGCGGTCGTTGCTGGCGATGAGGCGGGCGATGGCCTCATCGACGAGCAGGCCCGGCGCCGGGTCCCCGCGCCAGCTCACCGACAGCTCGATCGCCTTGTGGGACACCACGCCGCGGGCGTTGGCGGGGTTCCAGGAGAACTCCTCGGCCTCCCGGGCGAGGTACATGCCCTCACAGCCGTGGACCGACGACAGCAGGTGCTTCGACACCCAGAGCGACTCGCCGTCGGGGAGGCGTTCGGCGTCGGGGGCCAGGCGCTCCTCGAGCTCGGCGCGCAGCTCCTGGCGCAGGCGGGGATCGAAGGCGGGGCGCTCGTGGGGGCGGGCCCCGAGGGCGGCCAGCACCTCGGCCTGAGCCGGGTTGTGCGATGGGGGGCTCGGCTCACCCGTGCCGCCCTCGGGTTGGATCGGGTCGACGAGCTCCACGGCGCCACGATGTCACACCCCCTGAGTTGACTGGAGGAGTGCTGCAGTCGTCGTCCCTCCGCTTTGCTCGATCCGTCCAGGTGCTCGGTGCGGCCGCCCGGTCGCTCGGGCTGGTCGTCCCCGGCTTCCGCAGCCCACCCCGGATGGTGGGGGTGCAGCGCTCCATCAAGCGGTGGCCCGGAGGGTCCACGGTCGCCGTCGTCGTGCGGGGCCGGCCCTGGGCGGCCGTCCAGGCCGATCTCATCGAGGGGGTGATCGCCGCCAACAGCCTGACCAGCCCGGCCGCCGATCGCGCCCGGGCCGAGCTCTGGGCCGCCCTTGAGCCCGCCGCGCCAGCGCCGCAGGAGCGGGCCGATCGGCCGGGGGTGGCGGCGGCCTGAGGGGGCGGTACCGTCGCCGGATGCGGTCGTGGCGCCTGCTGGCCTCAGCGCTGGCCATCAACGAGGTGGAGTTGGCGGTCGCCTACGCCGACCTGTTCGTCGTCCTCCGCGAGGGTGACGAGCGCCCGGGTCCATCCGACTGGGAGGCCACCGTCCGCACCGATCACGCCCATCAGCTGCTGCCTGGCACCTATGCGCTGCGCGTGGACACCCCCGACGGGCTCGTGCTGAGCGGGCACGCCCTCTTGCGTTTCACCGACGGCCACCAGCACCTCTTCCGAGGCGACGGTGAGCTCGGCGGCATCGACGCTGCCTTACGCTGAGCCGGCACCAGCCCGGGTGGCGCAACTGGTGGACGCGGAGGGCTTAAACCCCTCTGGCCTTACGAGGCTGTGCGGGTTCGACCCCCGCCCCGGGCACTGCAAACACTGGATATCTGAGATATCGACAACACCGTGAGGCAAGGTCTGCTCACGAAATGCTCACGAACCAAGTAGCCCGCAACGGCATGCGGGGGAGCGTGAAGCGCCGTGGCACCACCTGGGGGTACGTCATCGACGTCGCCCCCGATCCCGCAACGGGCAATCGTCGGCAACGCGCCAAGAGCGGCTTCGCCACGAAGAAGGCGGCCGAGGAGGCGATGCGCAGAGCGATCGCCGCGGGATCGGCGACCGGTGGCGACGCCCAGAAGGTCGGCGACTACCTCGACGAGTGGCTGGCCGCCGTCGAGCCCCGCCTCCGGGGCACGACCGCGTCGAACTACCTGATCGCCGTCGACCGCATCTAGGCGTCCCGATCCAGGTCCCGATCAGAGTTCCCAGGGGGTGTCCCGACTGGGGCCAACCGGCAGATCAGGGGCACGTCACCTGAGCAATGCGATGACGGCGCGCGCTGCGTCGTGCGGTGGCACCTCGCTCGTGTCGATGCGGAGGTCGTAGGACCAGCCCTCGTGGGCCTTCAGGGATTGGATGGCGAGTCCTCCCCATCGCCCTTCACGGCCACGTTCACAATCGAGCAGCACATCGATCGGGCAATCGAGGCCGACATACAGCACCCGGACTCCCCGCATCGACTCCCGAAACCGGGCCTGGCTGTGACCACCGGCAGCAATGGCAACCGCATTGCCGGCTGCAGCCAACGCGGCGATCCCGTCAATGAAACCTGCGTGCAGCTGCGGCGACCGCTGCGGCCACAACAGCAGCGTTCGGTCAGCCGCACCGAGAATCGGTTCGTCGAAGGTCACCCACGGAACCTCCGAGACCTCCGCGATGGACCGCAGCAAGGTCGACTTCCCGGAGCCCGAGGCGCCATTCGCCACGACCACGACCGGTGTCTGCATCGGAACCTGGTCTGGCTCCGTAAGCATCAACACGATCCGGAGCCCGGTGTGGTCCTCATCCGCCACGACGTGATGCTCTCGACCGTCTGCGTCTCGGAGCCGGGCGTCGAAGCGACCACCGTTCCGGCCAAACCAGACCAGCTCTGAGTCAGCGATGCCCTCGGACTCTCGCTCCGCACGAATCGCATCCCGGAGCTGGAGGAGCGCTTCGTCATCACCAGTCACGCCCACGTCCAGATCCTGCCTGAGAGGCCGAGGTCATGTCAGGCAGGAAAGGGCGCCCTCGGTCGTCGCCTTACTCCGACAGAGGTGGCGGTGGCACGGTCGGCGGCAGTGGCGGAACTCCGCACGCGTGCGCTCCGCCTGCGGAGCCACGACCTCAGTCCGGTCGTGAGCATGCATGGGCTCGCCCACGTAGCCCCACCCCGCGTCAGCCCAAAAGATGGTGTGCCCCTCATCGCACTCGATCGCCACCATGCCAGCCTGCGCGTACCCCTCGAATCCACCGTTGAGCGGCACAGCGCAGCCTTTCTCGACCTCGTCCGCTGCCACCGGACGAACCATCCACTCTTCGCAAGTCGGCGGTTCCTCGATACCGGGCACCGTCGTGCTGGTGGCGGTCACGGCACTCGACGAGCCATCGTCGCCTCCGCACGCAGCGAGCGCGACGAGGAGAACTGCGATGACAGCAAGGGACGACCCCCAGCACGACCTTGAGCACGACCATCAGCACGACCCGGAGAGCCGTCGGGTGACGCGAATGTCGCCGGTTCGGAGTCACCTCGTGTCGGGTGAAGTGTCGGAGTTGGCCGCTGATAGGTGCGTCGTCTCGACGCGCTCAGCCGTCCCCGGCGCGATGACCCCCGTGTCCGAGTCACGAGTCGACAGGTGCGGCTCGTGGCACGCACCAAGCCGACCGATCTCGAGCTTGCCTATCCAGCGC
Source organism: Acidimicrobiales bacterium (assembly GCA_046598435.1). Taxonomy (GTDB): domain Bacteria; phylum Actinomycetota; class Acidimicrobiia; order Acidimicrobiales; family VFJN01; genus VFJN01. The sequence continues at coordinate 5,164 of JBKJIL010000020.1, read as the reverse complement.
TGGTCGGCGGCCGCCGCCCGACGCGAGTCACAGAGGTGAAGTGACTGCAACTCCGTCGACATCGTCGCGGCGCAGCGTGAAGCCGAGCGCGAGCGGTTCACAACCACCACAGATCACCGGATCGACCTGGGCCCCTGCCGTGGGAGACCGGTGCGTAGTGACACCGCATCAGCGGAGGATGTGCCGGAGATCGGCGCGCGACGGTGAGCGCCTTGACTGCAGTGTTGGCTGGCAGGGTCAGCGCTGTGTCCGAGCAGCCGACCATGTGTGGAGTTCGTGGCCAAGGTCGGTCTGTGGCACGGCCGAGACCGTCCTGACGCAGGTGGCCGGTCTGGGGTCAGTCTTGGCGGGGCCGCGTGTCTCTCGGGAGTCCCATCGGGTTGGGGAACATGATCTCGCCGGTGGCAGCGATGCGTTCGGCGGCGGGGGTGAGATCGTGCAGCAAGCGTTGAATGCGGTCGTCGCCGATCCCGGCGTACGGCTGGACTGAGATCTCGTCGGTACGGCGTTCGATTCGCTCGCGGAGCTGTCGTCCTCGATCCGTTGGGTGCCCATCCGATCGAAGAAGGTCACGAACGACCAGCCGATCAACAGCGTCCTGCCAGTCGTCAACCGACCAGCCTCGACTCCGTTGATACATCTCCGCTGGGACGCCTTCGCACGCCGAGAACAGGACGTGGGCCTCGCAGCCGTCGAGGCTCTCGGTGGCCAAGAGGGCGACGTGCGCGTCGCCGCGGTGCTCGCGCAGGGTGGTGGCGGCCTGCCACATCGCCGCAACTGGGTCAGACGGCGCGGCAACATCACGGTTCGCAGAGAACAGGGGCCTGCCTGATCCCACGGCGCGATCGATGACCTCCTGGACGACGGCCAGCACGCGCCCGGAGAGCTCTTCGGCCACATCTGCGCTGAGCAGCCTTCGCAGGGCTGCGGCGGCAGCGCTGGCTCGCGCGCTCGTCAGATCTGACGGAGCGACGACGGTCCAGGCGTTGGGGATGGCGCGCCGAACCGGCCGTGGATGGAAGTTGAAGAACGTCGCTTCGACGACGCCGGCCTCGACCGCACCCAGCGGTGCGGCACGACACGCGAAGTACCCCGCCCAGAAGCCCTCGAGCCCGAGGCGGGCGGGTTCGTCGAGGCACTCCTGGCAGAAGTAGGCCACTGCGTTGATGCTCTCGAGTCGATGCCAGATGACGCGAGCCAGCGGCGGTTCCACCTCGCCACCCTGGCAGACGCGCATCACGCGGTGCGCCACCTATTGGCGGCGGAGAATCACGCCGCGTCGCGACAGCTACCGAACGACGCTTTCGGAGGGCCCCTGCGGTCATGTGCCTGGCTGTTGCTCGCGGATGGCCAACGAACGCGTGGGAGCTGGCCGTCAGAGCCGACACCGCCAGGACGGCCGATCCACGTCTGCCCTGGTCTGGTGGTACTTCCTGACACACCACGTCACCAGGTGATGAGCTCTCTTGGCCTTGAACCCCTCTGGCGCTGTACGTCGAGCCCCCCCCCGCCGGGGATCGCGCTAGGAGCGATCTGCACGTGCGCCGGGTGGCTTAGGGTGACCGATCGGGGCAGAGACCGATGGGGTGACGGACATGAGCCAGTTCGGGAGAGACACGACCACCGACGAGGTGCTCGACGGGATGGACCTGGCCGGTCGTCGCTTCGTCATCACCGGCGCGGCCACTGGGTTGGGTCGGGAGAGCGCCAGGGCGCTCGCCGCGCACGGAGCGACCATCACCGTGCTGGCCCGCAGCGAGGCACGGGCGGCTCAAGCCCTCGCCGAGCTGAAGGGCAGTGTCCCCGACGCGACCGCTGAATCGGGTGTCGTGGATCTGGGCGACCTCGCCAGCATCCGGGCCTTTGTCGACGGCTACCTCGATACCCACGATGCCATCGATGTGCTGGTCAACAACGCCGGCGTCATGGCTTGCCCGTTCGGCCACACCGCCGATGGCTTCGAGACCCAGTTCGGGACCAACCACCTCGGCCACTTCCTGCTGACTGCTCTGCTGTCGCCAGCGCTCCTCCGGGGGAGCGAGCCGCGGGTGGTGACCTTGACGTCGGCCGGCCACTCCCGCGCCGACGTCGACTTGGTCGACCCCAACTTCGAGACCACCGAGTACTCGGCGTGGGTCGCCTACGGGCAGTCGAAGACGGCGAACGCGCTGTTCGCTCGCGAGCTGGCGCGGCGGGCCAGCTCGCACGGACTGCTCTCCGTGTCGGTGCATCCCGGCGGCATCGTCACCGATCTCGGACGCCACCTCAACGAGGAGCTCATCAACGACATGATGGCGTTCTCCCGGTCCCGGTCCCAGGACACGGGGGCTGCCGCCGGAGCGGTCCCGGACCCTGAGGCTCCACGGGGCATGCGGTTCAAGTCGGTCGAGGCTGGCGCCGCGACACAGGTGTGGGCCGCGACCACCGCCGCCCTCGCCGAGCACAACGGTGCCTATCTGGCCGACTGCGGCGTGGGGGTGCTCGGCGCCGATCCCGGGGTGAACGGGTTCCTGCCGTACCTGCTCGACGACGATCACGCGGCCGCGTTGTGGGATCTCAGCGAGCAGCTCGTAGGTTCGCCGTTCTCGATCTGAGCACAGGGGCCGGGTCAGGGGCGTGCTCCGTGGGCGACGGCCGCTGCTCAGGTACCACGTCGACAGGGCTGAACCACGGAGCACTCCGGCGAGGCCCAGCCGGGTGGGCTGCGCCGCATCGTGCGATCACGCCGGCTGTCGGTGGACCAGGCGGGCGCTGTCGCCGACCTGCACCACGCCGGGACTGATCACGAACGCGTTGAGCGCCAGCTTGCCCTGAAACCGCTCGATGATGTCTGTGAGGACGGATCGGTCTCGTTCGAGGGTGTCGGGGTCGACCGTGGTCATGGGGCAACGGCCTCGTCGTGAGTCGATGCCGATGACGACGTCGCCGATGTGCAGCTCAGCGCCCGGCCAGTCGATCTCGTCCATGCCGTCGACCCCGCCGATGACGACGTTGGGCCGCAGCCGGCGGACGTCACGCCCGAACTCGGCGACCGCACCGTCGGTCGCCACGAGCAGGGGCAGTACGTCGAAGCGCTCCGGTCCTTCGTAGGCCGCCAGGGTCGCGTCGGCACCGGCCGCATCGCGCACTCGCGCCAGCACGTCAGGAGAGGTCCAGTGAAGACCGTCGACCATCGGCTCGCCGTCGTGGCCGATGGTGGCGTGCAAGCCCAGGAGGCGGTGATGGCGTCGCGATGTGCGTACGCCTTCGGGGCCGCGCACGTGCACGATGCGATCGCCGACGATCCCGTTGGTCGTGATGGTCGCGGTGGCGAGAGGTTCGCCACCGAGGGTCTTCACGGGGTAGCGCCAGAGAGCTTCGACGGTGAGGTTCATGAGGTCACTCCGATGAGATGCGCAGCGGCTGTGCGGGCCGCAGTGACTGGTGTGGTGGTCTCGAAGACGGCTGACTGCACGATGGCGCCGTCGATGAGGACGCCGATCGCGGCGGGCAGCCATGTGGGTGCATCGGGGTGATCGGCAAGCGCCAGTGCCGCCACATGCTCGATCAGCGAGCGCTTGTGGTGCGCGATGACGGCGCGATGGACGTCGTCGATCTCGTCGGCTTCCGCGAGCGAGTTCAGGAACGCGCAGCCGCGATACCCCGGTGATGCCACCCATTCCGCGAGGGCGTCGAAGGTGGCGAGCACGCTGTCGGTGCCACGTTGCGTGTGCCGGTCGGTGGCGTCGGTGAACCACGCCATCCACCGGAGGTGGCGGTCCTCGAGCCAACCAGCCACAAGATCGCGCTTGGAGGGATAGAGCACGTAGAGGCGGCGCATCGACACCTGTGCGGCGTCGCGGATCTCACTCATCGAGACACCGGCGATGCCGCGTCGGTAGAAGAGCTCGTCGGCGGCATCGAGTACGGCTCGCTCGGCGGCATCAGCGGTGATCGTCCCAGAGCGGTTCATCGCAGTGGGATGCCGGTCGTGTCGCCGTCGGCCCGCGGTCCGAAGATCCGGCGCTGCGATGCTTCGATCCTCACGTCGTTGATGCTGGCCTCGCGGCGCTGCATGTAACCAGCGTCGTCGAACTCCCAGTTCTCGTTGCCGTACGAGCGGAACCACGAGCCGGATGTGTCGCGCCATTCGTACTGGAACCGCACCGCGATCCGGTTGCCCGAGTACGCCCACAGGCTCTTGCGCAGGGCGTAGTCGAGCTCGCGGTCCCACTTGGCGCGGAGGAACTCGACGATCTGCTCGCGCCCGACGATGAACGTGTCACGGTTCCGCCAGACCGACTCGAGGGTGTATGCCGCGGCGACGCGCTCGGGGTCGAGCGAGTTCCACGCTGCCTCGGCGGCCAGCACCTTGGCGCGGGCCGACGTCTCGTCGAAAGGTGGCAACGGCGGACGGGCGCTGTCGGGCATGGTGGCTCCATCGAGCAAGAGGTGAGAACGATCGTTCTCATCATACGAGAATCATGGTTCTCACTCAAGCCCCTCCTACGGACGCGTCGGGGGCGTGCCCCAGAACAGCGCTCTGCCTGCGGTCTGCGCATCGGGGCCAGCGTCGGGGAAGATGACGGGATGGAGCTGCAGCTGTTCGATGAGGTGCGAGAGGTGCTCCGCGGCGTGGTGCCGCTGGAGCTCGGTGAGCTGCGCACCCGTCACCACCGCTACGGCATCAAGGTGTGGTTCGGGCCGGTCACCGCCACGCGGGAGCACTACGAGGCCCAGGTGATCGGCGCCAAGCACGTGCCGGAGGCCAGCGTGCTGGCCATCGAGATCGGGTTCCACGCCGAGCACCGTGACCCCGCGGAGAACGAGCGGGCCCTCGCCCACCTCCTCGGTCAATCCCGTGCTTGGCGCAAGGCGGTCGGCCCCGACGCCGTGGCCGGTCCGTTCATCGACGACCGCAATGGCTGGCAGCGCCTCTCGGAGATCTGGCCCGACCCTGATCTCGGGGATCCTGACCTGGCCTTCGAGCTGGCTACCCGCCTCACCGACTACATCACGGCCCTGGAGCCCCTGCGGGTCCGCTGAGGGGGGCCCCAGCAGCTGGTCCTCAGGAGCGGGCGATGACGTCCTCGCCGTACTTGGCGAAGGCGGTGCGCTGGCCCTCAGGGTCGTAGGCCAGCGGTGGCACGATCACGCGGGACACGCCGAGGTCTCCCAGGGCCTT
>JBKJIL010000201.1:0-19199 GCA_046598435.1 Acidimicrobiales bacterium | reverse complement strand
GCTGCCGCGCTCGGGGCCGGGGCGTGCAGCGCTGATGACCAGCATCAGCCGGGTCACGCGTCGCACGGGCACGAGTGTCGCAGATCGCGCCCTCGCAACCGCTGTCGTCTCTCTGGTGGTCGAGACCGGCGTCGATCCGGTGACCTCACGCTTTTCAGGCGCGCGCTCTGCCAACTGAGCTACCCGACCTCGAACTTGAGCGGTCCCGACGGGATTTGAACCCGCGACCTCCGGCTTGACAGGCCGGCGTGCACTCCAAACTGCACCACGGGACCGTGGTGACTCAATTGTCTTGCTGCTCCGCACCCCCAACGGGATTCGAACCCGTGCTGCCGGCGTGAAAGGCCGGTGTCCTAGGCCACTAGACGATGGGGGCTTGGGACACCTGACGGCAGCCCGGGATTGCTCCCCGTTGAGGGTAGGGGCGAGACACTAGCAGTGCCGCCGCGACCCTCAAATCCGGGTCACCCCTCGGGGGCCGTCGGCTCGGGCAGACCGTCGGCCAGGGCGTCGACCACCTCGCTCAACAGAAAGCCCAGGTACTCGTACACGGCGTAGGCCGGAGCGTCGGGGTCGTCGGCCTCGATGTCGAGCAGCTCTTCGCCCACGTCGAGGCGGGTGCCGAGCACGAGGCGCAGGTCGTTGACGGCGCTCAGCCACGCCGTGAGCTGCTCCTCGGTGAGCTCCGGGTCGGCCAGCGTGGCCTCCACCGACGCCAGGGCGGCCAGGCGCCGCTCGAGGAGCTCGTCGCGCACGAGCTGCTGGTACTCGCGGTCCCGTTCGGGGTCCTCGTTGTAGGCGGTAGGGAACAGACGCCGCAGCGACGGGTCGTCGGTCGTCTCGCTGAGCACCTCGCGCAGCTGCGCCACGAGGTTGCCGAGCAGCGCCCGCTCGGGTTCGGGGAGCTGCACGAGGTAGGTGCCCCGGCGGGTGCGGCTCACGCGCCGGCGACGGAACAGCGCCATCAGGTGTCGTGCTGCATCGTCGCCCAGAGCCCGTGCTCGTGGAGCCGGAACACGTGGAGCTCGCAGGTCTCACGCGGCCCGTTGGCCACCACGGCCCGACCCTCGGTGTGCACCTGGAGCATCAGCCGGTCGGCCTTGTCCTTCGGGTACCCGAAGAGCTTCTGCAGCACGAAGGCGACGTAGGACATCAGGTTGATGGGGTCGTTCCACACCAGCACGATCCACGGCGTGTCGGCGTCGGTGCGCGAGTCGTCGACCGGCTGGTCGACCTCGACCGGTGCGGGGGCGGGGGCGGGACCGGCCATCAGGGCAGGGCCGGCGCCACCGGCGTCGGTCGGGAGACGGGCCGGGCGGCGAGATCGACGACGGGGGCTGTCAGCGCCAGGTGGAACCGCAGGGCGGCCACCCACACGAGCACCGAGCCCAGCACGTGGAGGGCCACGAGGGGCTCGGGCACCCCGGCGAAGTACTGGACGTAGCCCAGCGCCCCTTGGGCGGCGACCAGGCCGACCAGCACCCGGCCCCGGCCGATGGTCGCCGGGTCGGCGTCGCCGCGGCCCAAGCCGTGCAGCACCAGCACCACGAGGGCGAGGAAGGCCCACACGGTGAGGCTGTGGACCCGGGCGACGGTGGTGACGGCGAAGGGCAGGCGGTCGGCCGCCTCGTCGCCTCCGTGCGGTCCGCTGCCGGTGACGAACGTGCCCGTGACGAGGACCGCCGCGCCCGCGCCCACCAGCAGCCGCGACCGCTGCAGCAGCTGCGGGGTGGCTCGCGGGCGGCGCGCCCCGTGGCCCTCACCACCCTCACCGGCCTCGCCTCCCTCGCCGGCCTTGTGGTGCAGGACGACGGCGTTGGCGACGAGCACAGCGGAGAGCAGGTAGTGCCCGGCCACCGCGACGGGGGTGACGTGCAGGATCACCACCAGGCCGCCGAGCAGGGCCTGGGCGAACACCCCAGCCACCAAGCCCCACGACAGCCGGGTGAGCACGGGGCGCCGGGGTTGCCGGCGTCGCGAGCCGAGCACGGCCAGGGCCACGGCCACCGACACCGCGCCCGTGAACAACCGGTTCACGAACTCGATCCAGCCGTGGTCGCCGGTGGCCCCGCGCGGCACCAGCGATCCGTCCTCGCAGGCGGGCCAGGTCGGGCAGCCCATCCCCGAGCCGGTGAGGCGAACCGCGGCGCCCGTCACGATGATGGCGATGAGCGATACGAGGGCGATCAGCGTGAGTCGCCGGTACGTCTCGGGCCGGATCGGTGCCCGCCACAGCGACACGAGAGGGGCGGGGATCCGGGGCACGGCGACCAGGGTAGGGACCCACGCCGGCGCACTCCAGACGCGGCGCGCCGTGGGTTCGCCGCAGCCGGGGGAGCGGGCCTAGCCTGCCTGGCGTGTTCGCTCCCCGGCTCTCGACTCGCGCCCGGATCGGGGCCTATGTCGCGCTGACGAAGCCGCGGATCATCGAGCTCCTGCTCGTCACCACGGTGCCCACCATGATCGTGGCCGAGCGGGGGCTCCCCTCGATCTGGCTGATGTTCTGCACCGTCTGGGGCGGCACCATGGCGGCCGGTGGCGCCAACGCCATCAACATGTACGTCGACCGCGACATCGACCGCCTCATGGAGCGCACCAAGGGTCGCCCGCTGGTCACCGGCGCCATGTCGCCCCGGGCTGCCCTCACCTTCGCCATCTGCCTCGAGGTGGTGGCCTTCGTCTTCCTGTGGACGACGGTCAACCTGCTCAGCGCCGCCCTCGCCGTGGCCGCCTGCCTGTTCTACGTGTTCGTGTACACGCTCTGGCTGAAGCGCACCTCCACCCGCAACATCGTCATCGGCGGCGCCGCCGGTGCCGTGCCCACCCTCATCGGCTGGAGCTCGGTCACCAACAGCCTCGACTGGGCGCCGGTCATCCTGTTCGCCATCATCTTCTACTGGACCCCGCCCCACTTCTGGGCCCTCGCCATCCGCTATCGCGACGACTACGCAGCGGCGGACGTGCCGATGCTGCCGGTGGTGGAGAGCCTGCGCCACACCTCCACCCGGATCCTCGCCTACACCCTCTTCCTCTGGGCCCTCACCGTGCTGTTCTCGCCGGTGGCGGGCATGGGGCATCTGTACCTGGGCTCTGCCCTCGTCCTCGGCGCCGTGTTCACGTACTACGCCGTGCGCCTCCTGCGCATGCAGGACCCCGGGCTGGCCATCGTGGGTGGCGGGGTGGCCGAGGTGGAGATCCGGGCCACGGCCATGCGCCTGTTCTCCTGGTCGATCACCTACATCACGCTCCTGTTCGGGGCCATGGCCCTCGACCAGCTGCTCCGATCCGGCTGGTGAGCTGCCCGTGTCCGTCCAGGTTCGAAGCGCAAGGGCCCACGTGACTAGATTCCCGAACCGAACCCGTCCGCTCCCCCAGGTGCCTCGATGACCGTCACCGAAGACGCTCCGGCCGCCGTCACGGCGTCGCCCGAGTCCACGGCTCCCACCCCGGCCCAGCCGGGCCTGGCCGCCATCCTCGGCTCCGGCGACCACAAGGTCGTCGGCCGGCTGTGGATCGTCGCTGCCCTGGCCCACGTGCTGCTCGCCGGGGCCGCTGCCGCCCTCGTCGCCGCCGAGAAGATCGACCTCTCCGGCATCGACATCCTGAGCAGTGACGGGCTCGCCCAGCTGTTCGCCTACCGCTCGATCGCCGGCGCCTTCCTGGTGCTCCTGCCCCTCACCATCGGGGTGGCCACGGTCGTCGTGCCCCTCCAGGTCGGTGCGGCCACGATCGCCTTCCCCCGGGCGGCCGCCGCGGCAGCGTGGGGCTACCTGATCGGTGGTGGCCTCGTCGTCGGCTCGTTCGTCATCGACGGCGGCCCCAACGGCACCGACGTCGACGGCGTCCGCCTCTTCATCGCCGCCTTCACCATGCTGCTCGTGGCCCTGGCGGTGGCGTGGATCTGCATCGCCACCACCGTGATCACCCAGCGGGTGCCCGGCCTGTCCCTGGCCCGCACGCCGCTGTTCGCCTGGTCCGCCCTCGTCGCCGGCGCCGTGTGGATCATCATGCTGCCGGTGCTGGCCGCGATCACGATCCTGGCCTACCTCGACGTCCGCTACGGCGGCTCGGGCGGCTTCTTCGGTGGCGGCGCGGCCACCCTCTACGCCCGCATCGCCTGGGCCTTCGGCACCCCGGCCGTCTACGCCTTCGCCATCCCAGCCCTCGGCGTGATCGGCTCGGTCGTCCCCGTCTTCTCCCAGACCCGCCACCAGCAGCACCGCGTAGCCCAGGGCCTGATCGGCGCCTTCGGCGTGTTCAGCGTGGGCGCCTGGGCCCTGCCCGGCTTCGGCCAGGACGCCTACCCCTGGCTCTACGACGCCCCGTGGGTGGCCGTGTCGGTCATCGCCGTGCTGCCCGTGCTGGGCCTGCTCGGCCTGTGGGCCCTCACCGCCCGCCAGGGTCGGATCACCCTCGGCAGCCCGCTCCTGTTCGGCCTGGCCGCCGGGCTCATGCTCCTGGTGGGCGTGCTGGCCGGCGCCGTGCAGGCCATCAAGCCGGTGAAGACCCTCGTCGACGGCGACGGAACCTCCCTCTACGGCACCACCTGGAGCACCTCGGTGGCCTCCTACGTCGTGCTGGCGGCGGCCATCGCCCTGCTCGGCGGCCTCGTCTACTGGTCGCCGAAGATCCTCGGCCGGGCCTTCGCAGAGGCGGGCGCTCGGATCGTCGCCGTGCTCCTCCTCGCCGGCACGGTCCTGTGGAGCTTCCCCGACCTCGTCGCCGGGCTCCTCGGCCAGCCGGCTGGCCTCGGTCTCCTGCCCGAGGACAACCTGAGCACGATCGAGGCGCTCAACCTGGCCTCCGCCGTGGGCGCCGCGGTGCTGGGCCTCGCCGTCGCCGGCTTCCTCGCCCTCATCGTGGGCGCCGCTCGCAGCGCCTCGCTACCCGGCGACGACCCCTGGGGCGGCCACACCCTCGAGTGGGCCACCAGCTCGCCGCCGCCGGCCGGGAACTTCGCCAGCCTCCCGAGCATCACCTCGGAAGCCCCGCTCTACGACGCTCGTCACCAGGAGGCCTCGGCCTGATGTCCGCCGCCACCGCCGTCAGCCCGCTCGCCATCGCCCCGGCCCCCGAGCCCCGCCGCCCCCGCGTCCTGCTCGTGGGCGCCGCCTTCGGTGCGGTGGCCTCCAGCATGGTCGTGCTGACGATGCTCGCCGCCTACCTCCAGGTGCGCGGCGACCGCATCGCCAGCGGTGTCACCGCTCTCCCCGAGGGGGTCGTGCTGCCGCTCACCCCCGGCAACATGGGCTTGCTCACCCTGGCCATGTCGGCCGTCACGATGGCGTGGATCGTCCACTCCCTGCGCCACGCGGATCGCACCCACGCCTACCTGGCGCTCGGGATCACGGTCCTCCTCGGCGCCGCCTTCCTCAACTCCACCGCCTACCTGTACCAGCAGCTGGCCATGCCCCTCACGGCCTCCGGCACCGCCGGCCTGCTCTACGCGGTGACCGGCGCCCACCTGGTGATGGTCTTCGTGGGGCTCGTGTTCACGGCGGTCATGGGCTTCCAGGCCCTCGGCGGCCAGCTCACCGGTCGTGACGCGGAGGGCATGTCAGCAGCCGCCCTCTACTGGTACGTCACCATCGCCGTCTACGTCGCCGTCTGGTACGGCATCTACATCACCAAGTAGCGAGGCAGCTCCTTCGATGATCACCACCGGATCAAAGTGGTTCTTCGGGCTCGGGCTCGTCAGCCTCGTGCTGGCTGCCGCCTATGGCTGGAGCACCGGCGGCACCGGCCTCGGCCCTGTCACCGCGGGCTACAACGGCGGCGTCGGCGACCACCTCGGCTATGCGCTCCTCGTCTCGATCAGTGCCGTCAGCCTCTTCCTGGGCCTTGTCTCCGTCGCCATCCGTGACGCCGCGCCGTCGGCCCTCGCCGAGGTGGCCGGCACCGACACCGCCCCCCGCGACCCCGCTCCCGCCCATCGCGCCTACTGGCCCGCCATCGGCGCCTTCGGCGCCGGTCTCGTCACCCTGGGTCTCGTGATCTCCAACGTGATGTTCGTGGCCGGCTTCCTGGTGCTCCTGGCCGTGCTCGTCGAGTGGATGGTCCTCGCCTGGTCTGATCGGGCCACCGGCGACCCCGACGCCAACCGGCTGGTCCGCAACCGCGTGATGGGCCCCTTCGAGGTGCCGCTGGCCGGCCTCCTCGTGGTGGGCGGCTCCGTCTTCGCCTTCTCCCGTGTCCTGCTCACGTCCTCCGAGCTCGGTGCCGTCTGGGTGGCCACCGCCCTCGGCCTCGTCATCATCGCCATCGGCGCCCTCTTCGCCGCCAAGCCGAAGCTTTCTCCGAACCTGATCGCCGGAGTCCTCGCCCTGTGCGCGGTGGGCGTCGTCGCCGCCGGTGTGGCCTCGGCCGCCCGAGGCGAGCGCATCATCGAGCACCACGAAGCGGAGCACGGCGAGGACGGCAACGGCAACGAAGTCCACGTCCCCGCCGGCACCAACCCCGCCACCACCACGACCGTGGCTGAGGCGGGCTGATGTCCACCCGCCCCACCCCGGACGCTCGAGGAGCCAGCATGTTCCGCCGTAGCCGCGTCGCCCTCGTGGTGCCGCTGGTCCTCGCCCTCACGGCCTGCGCCGAGAAGGCACCGCTCGACACCCTCGACCCCAAGGGTCCGCAGTCGCGGATGATCGACGACCTCGTCAACCCGGTGTTCCTCATCGCCGGGGTGGTCTTCGTCGCCGTGCAGGCCGGGGTGCTCTTCCTCGCCTGGCGCTTCCGCAAGCGCAAGGGTGACGACGACAGCCTGCCCCCCCAGGTGCACGGCAACTTCAAGCTCGAGATCGGCTGGACGATCCTCCCCGCGCTGCTCCTTGCCGGCGTGGGTGGCGCATCCGTGCTCACCCTCCTTGACCTGGCTGACAAGCCGGCCGGCGCGCAGGAGATCACCGTCATCGGTCAGCAGTGGTGGTGGGAGTACCGCTACGACGTCGACCAGGACGGCGAGGACGACATCGTCACCGCCAACGACCTCGTCATCCCGGCCGGCAAGCCGATCAGCCTCACCATCACCTCCCGGGACGTCATCCACTCCTTCTGGATCCCCGCCCTGAACGGCAAGCGAGACGCCGTGCCCGGACGTGATCACCCGCTGATCATGCAGGCCGACGAGCCTGGCGTGTACCGCGGGCAGTGCACGGAGTTCTGCGGTCTGTCCCACGGCTTCATGCGCATGCGCGTGGTCGCCCTCGACGAGGCCGACTACGCCGCATGGGAGGACAACCAGCGCCAGGGCGCCAAGGTGCCCACCAGCGCGCTGGCCAAGGAGGGCATGGACATCTTCCGCACCTCCTGCACTGGCTGTCACCTCGTGAGCGGAGAGGGCGGCAACGAGGACATCTACACCGGCACCGCCCAGGTGTCGGGTGCGGCGCCCAACCTCACCCACTTCGCCAGTCGGGGCATCTTCGCCGGCGGCGTGTACGACATCTGGGCCGACGAGGACGGCAACGGCGAGATCGACGCCCCCGAGCTCGGCGGCCGCCTGAACGTGGCCGACCTCAAGGCGTGGCTGAAGGACCCGCCGGGCCGCAAGCCGATGTACCCGCAAGGGTCGCGTGGCATGCCGAACCTGGGACTCACCGACGTGCAGATCAACGCACTCGTCGCCTACCTCGAGACGTTGGAGTAGCAGACATGGCAATCGTGGAGCGACCTTCTGACGTGCTGGCGTTGCCTTCGGGCACGCTGGCGCGCCACCACTCCGCCCTCGGGGTCTTCACCCGCCCGCGCGCGAAGACGGGCTGGCGGGCCTGGGTGAGCACCGTCGATCACAAGAAGATCGGGATCATGTACGGCGCCTCGTCGCTGTTCTTCTTCTTGATCGGCGGCGTCGAAGCCCTGGCCATCCGGGCCCAGCTGGCGGCCCCCGGCCAGAAGCTGCTCTCGGCGGCCCTCTACAACCAGGTCTTCACGATGCACGGCATCACCATGATCTTCCTGGTCGTGATGCCGATGGGTGCGGCGTTCATGAACTACCTCATCCCGCTGCAGATCGGGGCCCGCGACGTCGCCTTCCCCCGCCTCAACGCGCTGAGCTTCTGGACGTTCCTCTTCGGCGGGCTGTTCCTCAACTCGTCGTGGTTCCTGGGCGGCGGCGCCGACGGCGGCTGGTTCGCCTACGCCCCCAACACCGGGGTGGCGTTCTCGCCCAGCCACGGCATGGACTTCTACGCCCTGGGTCTGCAGATCACCGGCATCGCGTCACTCGTGGGTGGCATCAACCTCGTGGTCACCTGCCTCAACATGCGGGCGCCGGGCATGTCGCTCATGAAGATGCCGGTCTTCACCTGGATGAGCCTCGTCACCCAGGTGCTGCTGGTGTTCGCCATCCCGGTGATCTCGGTGGCGCTGTTCCTCCTGACCTTCGACCGGCTGTTCGACGCCAACTTCTTCAACGTGAACCAGGGCGCCGACCCGCTGCTCTGGGAGCACCTGTTCTGGATCTTCGGCCATCCGGAGGTCTACATCCTGATCTTGCCCGCCTTCGGCGTGGTCTCCGAGATCATCCTCGTGCTTTCGCGCAAGCCGATCTTCGGCTACGCGTTCATGGTGTTCTCGGGCATCGCCATCGGCTTCATGGGCTGGGGTGTGTGGGCCCACCACATGTTCGCCTCCGGTCTCGGGCCCATCTCGGTGGCCGCCTTCTCCGTGTCGACGATGTTCATCGCGGTGCCCACCGGCGTGAAGATCCTCAACTGGATGGCCACCATGTGGGGCGGCAAGCTGAGCTTCACCACCCCGATGCTCTTCGCCATGGGGCTCGTCGCCATGTTCACCATCGGCGGCCTGTCCGGCGTCACCCACGCCGTCGCCCCCGCCGACACCCAGCAGACCGACACCTATTACATCGTCGCCCACTTCCACTACGTGATCTTCGGCGGCGCGCTGTTCGGCTTCCTCGGCGGCTTCTACTTCTGGTGGCCCAAGGTCTTCGGCTACATGCTGAACGAGAAGATCGGCAAGGTGCACTTCTGGCTCACCCTGGTGGGCTTCAACCTCACCTTCGGCCCGATGCACATCCTCGGCCTCCAGGGCATGAGCCGCCGCATCCCGACCTACCGCGACGGCTACGGGTTCAACCTGTGGAACATGGTGGCCACCGTCGGGGCGTTCATCATCGCCCTGGCCATGCTCGTCTTCTTCTTCAACATCGTCCGCTCGAAGCGCCGGGCCGCGTCGCTGCCGGCTCCCGGGCCCGACCCGTGGGACGCTCGCAGCCTCGAGTGGAGCATCCCGTCGCCCACCCCCGAGCACAACTTCGACGATCCGCCTGTCGTCACCCAGCTCGACGACTTCTGGCACCGCAAGTACGGCGAGGACGAGACGGGCAAGGTCGTGCGCATCGCCACCGCCGAGGAGGTGGCCATGCCGGGCGACGGCTCCCGCGCCCACCTGCCGGCCCCCTCGTACTACCCGCTCGTGCTGTCGGCGGGCCTCCCCGTCATCGGCTACGGCCTCATCTTCAACCTGGCCATCTCGGCCGTCGGCGCGGCCATGGTGCTGGCCGGCTTCGTGGGCTGGGCGCTCGAGCCCGCCGACGACCTGGACCTGCCGCCCCACGGCCATGACGATCCCGGTCCCGACGGTGACGGAGGTGACGGTGGCGCGACCACCGACGTCACCGAAGCACCGGCCATCGAGGAGGAGGTGACCGTCGGTGACTGACACCGCTGTCCACGTCCCCACGTCCGTCCACGAGGAGCCCGGTCACGGGCACGCCACTGCCACCGGCCTCTCCAACGAGAAGCTGGCCATGTGGGTCTTCCTGGGCTCGGACTGCCTGCTCTTCGGCGGGCTGATCTCCACCTACCTGCTCCTGCGTCACCGCAGTGTGGGTGGCCTCGGCCCGAAGGACGTCTTCGACATCCCCTTCACCTCGGTCAGCTCGTTCGTGCTGCTGATGAGCTCGCTCACCATGGCGCTCGCCGTGGCGTCCATCGTGCGGGGCGACGTGCGTCGCAACCGGGTGTGGCTGGGCACCACCGCCATGCTCGGCGCCGTGTTCATCGGCGGCCAGGTGTACGAGTTCACCACCTTCTACCGCGAGGGGCTCGGCTACACGACCAACATCTTCGGGTCGGCCTTCTACACCCTCACCGGCTTCCACGGCGTCCACGTCAGCGTCGGCATCATCATGCTGATGTCGCTGCTCGTCATGTCGCTGCGCGGCAACCTCGGTCCTGAGAAGGCCGAGGCCGTGGAGATCGTCGGCCTCTACTGGCACTTCGTCGACATCGTGTGGATCCTCATCTTCACGATCGTCTACCTCATCCCCTAGGACGAGCTGATGAGCACCACCACGACCACCGTGAGCGCTGCCGCCGAGCACGACGTGGACGAGACCGTCCACGATCACCCGAGCGATGCCAAGTACGTGAAGATCGCTCTGATCCTGGGTGTGATCACGGCCGCCGAGGTGGGCACCTACTTCTGGGAGGATGCCTCCACGACGGCGCTCGTCGCGGTGCTCTTCCCGATGATGATCGCCAAGTTCGCCATCGTCACCGGCTACTTCATGCACCTGAAGTACGACAACCCGCTCTTCAAGCGGGTGTTCGTGTTCGGCCTGTGCCTGGCCGTCGCCGTGTTCATGATCATGTTCTTCAGCTTCCAGTACTTCTCCGACGACTACTTGAAGTTCCTCCGGAGCTGACGTGATGCTGGGTGCGCAGGCCGGGGGGACCGACTTCTGGCGCTGGGTACCGCACCCGGAGGTGTGGCTGCTCGTCGTGGCCGTCGTCGGCCTGTACGTCTACGCGGCGCGCGTGATCGGCCCGAAGGTGGTGCCCGCCGGCAGCCCAGCCGTGACGCCAGCGCAGCGGCGCTGGTTCGTGTTCGGGATCTTGCTGCTGTGGCTGTCGGCCGACTGGCCGATGCACGACATCGGCGAGGAGTACCTCTACCTCGTCCACATGGTGCAGCACACCCTGCTCACGCTGGTCATGCCCGCGGTGATGCTCCTGGCCACCCCCGAGTGGCTGGCTCGGCTCGTCCTCGGCGAGGGACGGGTGGACCGCTGGGTGCACAAGCTGGCCCGGCCGGTGCGCGCCGCGCTCGTCTTCAACGCCCTCGCTCTCCTGCTGCACTGGCAGGTCATCGTGAACACCGCCTCCACCAACGGCCTGTTCCACTACGGCGTGCACACGGCCATCGTCACGTCGGCCTTCCTGCTGTGGCTCCCGGTGTGCGGGCCGCTGCCCGAGCTGCGGATCAGCCCGCCGGCTCAGATGATCTACCTGTTCATCACGTCGATCGTGCCCACCGTGCCGGGCGCGTGGCTGGTGTTCGCCGAGGGCGCCGTCTACGAGGTGTACGACATCCCGGAGCGGATGTTCGGCATCTCGGTCACCACCGACCAGCAGGTCGCAGGGGCCATCATGAAGCTGGGCGCGGGCACCTATCTGTGGGTGCTGATCACGATCATCTTCTTCCGCTGGTCGAGCCGCACCCAGGCTGCCGACCGACAGGAGGCGCTGGATCGTCGCCGTGAGGTGCTGACCTTCCAGAAGGTGGCCGCCGAGTTCGACAAGCACCCGGCCCCCCCGGTGGAGCAGCCCCACCCGTAGTTGCGGTGGGGTGTCACGGGATCGTGATCACTCCCAGCGGAAGAGCCGGACGGCGAGCAGCGGGGCCGCGATGGCCCATCCCGCCAGCACCACCCAGGCCCGCCCGGGCACGGTCCCACCCGCCGTGAGGGTGCCCCGCACGGCCTCGGCCAGGGCGCCACTCGGCAGCGCACGCGCGATGGCGCGCACGGGGCCGGGCAGCTCGGCCAGCGGGATCACCATGCCCGAGAGCAGGAGCAGCACCAGGTAGAGGCCGTTGGCGGCGGCCAGCGTGACGAGCGCCTTCAGCGAGCCGGCCAGGCAGAGGCCGAGCCCGGCGCAGGCCACCGTGCCGAGGACGAGGGCGCCGAGCGCGCCGAGGCGGGGCGCCGGATCCCAGCCCAGCCCCAGGGCCAGGGCCCACAGCAGCGCCACCTGCACCACCTCCACCACGAGGATGGCCAGCGTCTTGGCCACCAGCAGCCGGGGCCGGCCGAGCGGCGTGGCGCCGAGGCGCTTCAGCACGCCGTACTCCCGCTCGAAGCCGGTGGCGATGGCCAGGTTCACCAACGAGGTCGACAGCACGGCCAGGGCCAGCACGCCCGGCGCCAGGAAGTCGATGGGTTCGCCGTCGATGGGCAGCACGTCGACCTTGGCGAAGAAGGCCAGCAGCAGCACCGGGATGCCCAGCGTGAGCAGCAGCGACTCACCGTTGCGGGCCAGCAGCGTGAGCTCGAGGCGCAGCTGCGCGACGAGCGGCCTCACGAGTGCTCCCGCCGACGACGACGAGTCCCGCCGGACGATGACGCGGCCACCGCGCTCGGCTCGGCGACGAGTCGGAGGAACACGTCCTCCAGGCGCTGCCGGCCGGCGCGCAGGTCGGCCAGCGCCAGGTCGCGCTCGGCCAGCCACGCGGTGAGGGAAGCGACGAGGGTCGGGGTGCCCGCGGCTGCCACGAGGTACTCGCCGGTGGACACCTCGGTGACGGCGACGCCGAGCCGAGCGGACAGGGCGCGCACGTCGAGCCCGGGCGGCGCGCCGAAGCGCACCTCGGCCGCCGAGCCGTCAGCCCGGAGGCTGGCGGGGCTGCCGGCGGCCACGATGTGGCCGTGGTCGAGGATCACCACGTGGTCGGCCAGCTTCTCGGCCTCGTCGAGGTCGTGGGTGGTCAGCACGACCGTCACCCCGTCGTCGCGCAGCCCGGCCACGACCTCGCGGATGGCCAGACGACCTTGGGGATCGACCCCCGAGCCGGGTTCGTCGAGGAAGGCCACCTGAGGGCGGCCGACCAGGGCCAGTGCGAGGGCCAGCCGCCGCTGCTCACCCCCGGAGATCTGTCGCCACGTGCGCCGCTCCTTGCCGCTGAGCCCCACCCGCTCCAGGAGGACGCCCGGATCGAGGGCGTGCTCGTAGAGGGCTGCCGCATGCCGGAGCGCCTCACCCACCCGCACGCCGGGGCCCACGCCGCCGCTCTGCAGCATGACGCCCACGCGTCGGGTGAGCGCGGCGTGGTCGGCGATCGGGTCGAGGCCGACGACGGTGGTCCGTCCGGCGCTGGGCCGGCGGAAGCCCTCCAGCACCTCCACCGTGCTCGTCTTGCCGGCCCCGTTGGGTCCGAGCACGGCGGTGATCTGACCGGCCTGGGCCGCAAAGGAGATGGCGTCGACGGCCAGGACCTCGCCGTAGCGGATCGTCAGGTCCTCCACCTCCACGGCTGCCATCGCACGGCACGCTACCCACCCCGCATCTGTGCACACACAGCACCGCCATGCGGGCGTCCGTGTGCACAGATCGAGCTACGCGGTGGCGGTCAGTGCCTTGGCGAACGCTGTCAGCGCCTGATCGATCTCCGCCGCGCTCACCACGAGAGGCGGCATCCAACGGATCACCGTGCCGAACGTGCCGGCGTTCATGAGGATGAGGTGGCCCTCTCGCAGGCAGTGGGCCAGCACGGCCCCCACCCGGGTGGCGTCGTCGAGCTCGCAGGCCACCATCAGGCCGGGGCCCCGCACGTCCACGATGGCGGGATGGTCCTCCGTGAGCGCCAGGAGGCCGGCGCGCAGCTGCTCGCCGCGCGCCACCACGTTGTCGAGGAAGCCGGGCGCGGTGAGCACGTCGATGGTGGCGATGGCGGCCGCACACCCCATCGGGTTGCCGCCGTAGGTGCCACCGTGGCTCCCGGTCGGCCAGCGGGCCATGAGCTCGGCCGAGGCGCCGATGGCCGAGATGGGGAACCCTGACGCCAGGCCCTTCGCCATCACCACGACATCGGGCCGCACGCCGTGCTGGTCGACGCAGAACATGGTGCCGGTGCGACCGAACCCGCTCTGCACCTCGTCGGCCACGAACAGGATCCCGTGCTCCCGACAGATGGCCTCGACGCCCCGGAGGAACGAGGTGGGGGCCGGGAGGTAGCCGCCCTCACCGAGCACGGGCTCGAGCAGCATGGCAGCCGTCTCGGCCGGTGCGGTCTGGCTGAGCAGCAGCAGCCGCAGAGCGTCGAGGCACGGCTCGACGTCGTGCTCGCCGGCCGGGAACGGCGCCACGTACACGCCCCCCGGGAGCGGCGCGTGGCCGGCCCGGTACACCGTCTTCGAGGTCGTCATGGCCATGGCCAGGTGCGTGCGGCCGTGGAAGCTGCCCTGGAACACGATCACGTTGGGACGTCCGGTGGCCTGCTTGGCCAGCTTCACGGCCCCTTCGGTGGCCTCGGCGCCGGAGTTGGCGAAGAAGAACGTGTCGATGCCGTCGGGTGTCACCGCGGCCAGGCGCCCGGCCAGCTCCGCCAGACGGTCATGGCGGTACACGTTCACCTGGGCGTGGATGAAGCGGGCCGCCTGCGCCTGGATGGCTTCCACCACGGCCGGATGGCAGTGGCCCGTGCTCGTGACGGCGATGCCGCTCGAGAAGTCGAGGTAGTCCACCCCGTCGGTGGTGGTCACGATGCAGCCCCGCCCCGAGGCCACCTCGAGGTCGGTCACGCGGAACCAGACCCCCGCTACGTGCTCGTCGGCCATCGTCGCCCCCCGGTTCGGATTCGCCTGCCAACCTACAGATCCGGTCCCACTACCGTCTGGGGATGCTCGACATCCGCCGTCTCCGCACCGATCCCGACGCCGTGCGGGCGGGGCTGGCCCGGCGCGGTGGCGAGGCGGCCGACAACGTCGATCGCATCGTCGCCCTCGACGTGCAGCAGCGGGCGCTGGGCGCCCAGCGGGACGACCTGCGAGCTCGCGTCAAGGCGCTGTCCAAGGACGTGGGCCGGCTGCGCGGTCAGGGCGACGCCGAGGGCGCCGAGGCGATCATGGCGCAGAGCCGAGCCCTGGGCGACGAGGAGAAGGCCCTCGACGGCGAGGTGGAGCGCCTCGAGACCGAGGTGCGCGACCTTCTCCTGCGCACCCCCAACGTGCCGTCGGACGACTGCCCCGACGGCGCCGGCGAGGCTGACAACGTCGTCCTGCGCGTCGAGGGCTTCGACGCGGCCCGCTACGGCCCCCACCAGCGCGTGCCGCACTGGGACATCGGCCCCGAGCTCGGCATCCTCGACGGGGAGCGGGCGGCCAAGATCTCCGGCTCGATGTTCATGCTCTACCGGGGCTGGGGGGCTCGCCTCCTGCGGGCCATGATCCAGCTCAGCCTCGATCGCAACGCCGATGCCTACGAGGAGATCCGTCCGCCCACCCTCGTGCGCACCGACACGATGATCTCCACGGGCCACCTCCCGAAGTTCGAGGAGGAGGCGTACCACATGGAGCGCGACGACCTCTGGGCCATCCCCACCGCAGAGGTGCCACTCACCTCGCTGCACCGCGACGAGGTGCTGGACAGCGCGGATCTGCCCGTGCGCTACACCGCCCACACCTCGTGCTTCCGGCGGGAGGCGGGGGCGGCCGGACGAGACACCCGCGGCCTCCTGCGCGTCCACGAGTTCGACAAGGTGGAGCTCTTGGCCCTCGCCGCCGATGCCGCGCAGGCCATTGCCTGCCAGGAGGACGTCCTGGCCCGCAGCGAGGCCATCCTCACCGAGCTCGGGCTGCCCTACCGCGTGCTCGACCTCTGCACCGGCGACCTGGGCGGCTCAGCTGCCCGCACGTGGGACATCGAGGCCTACGCCCCCGGCTGCGACATGTGGCTGGAGGTGAGCTCCGTGTCCTGGTTCGCCGACTACCAGGCGCGGCGGGCCAACATCCGCCACCGCAGCGCGGGCGCCAAGGGCACCGAGGTGTGCCACACGGTGAACGGCTCGGCCATGGGATGGCCCCGCACCGTGGCCGCCTACCTCGAGACCCACCGCCAGCCCGACGGGTCGGTCGCCGTGGTCGAGGCCCTGCGGCCGTACCTCGGCGGCGCCACCGCCTTCTCGGCGCGCACCTGACACGCCCCCCGCTCCAGGCCCGACGCCACTCCGGGCGATAGCCTCCGCCAAACGAGCTGGGAACTCGAGGAGCGTCATCGCATGCACAAGTTCTGGTCCTGGCTGGCAGTCAACCTCGGCAAGCACGCCGCCATCGTGGGCGTTGTCGGGCTCGTGCTCACGGTGGGGCTCGGCTTCGGCATCACCAAGCTCGAGTTCGCCACCGGCCAGGACAGCTACCTCAACAAGGACGAAGCGGTCTACAAGGACAGCGTCGCCTACCAGGACCTCTTCGGCGGTCAGGCCATGCTCACCCTCGTCAGCGTGGACGAGGGGGGCGTCGTCGACCTCTTCACGCCGGAGAACGTGGCCACCTGGAAGGCCATCGATGCGGAGCTCCGGGCCGGCGGCGACCTCGTGTTCGGGGTGGTGACTCCGCTGGCGGCCATGCAGTTCACCAACGACCTCGTGCTGCCGGCGTCGGGCAACATCGCTGAGGGGGTTGCCGCCAAGATCCTCCTCGGGGCCACCGACCGCGACCCCACGCCGGAGGGCAAGGCGGCGCGCAACGCCTCCACGGGCGTCACGCTCGAGCGCGTCAACGCCATCCCGCCGGAGCGACGCGTGATCGGCGACCCGGCCTGGAACGACTTCCTCCTCCACGACAACGAGGGGGAGATCCGCAAGGCCCTGCGCCCCTTCTTCCCGGACGAGCAGCACGCCCAGATGGTGGTGCGCCTCCCCGGCAACCAGGACATCGAGTCGGAGGGCAAGGCGGCCGACTTCGTGCAGGCTGCCACCGCCGATCTCGCCTTCCCGGGGGCCCGGGTCACCACCACCGGTGCACCGGTGCTCCTGCGGGACATCAACGACTACCTGACCGGCGGCATGCTCACGCTGGGCGCCATCGCCATCGGCCTGATGGTCATCATCTTGCTGGTGGCCTTCGACGTGCGGTGGCGGCTGCTGCCGCTGGGGGTGATCCTCATCGGCGTGGTGTGGGCCTTCGGGCTGGCCGGCTACCTGGGCATCCCCCTCACGATCGTCACCATCGCCGGCCTCCCGGTGATGCTCGGCGTGGGCATCGACTACGCCATCCAGATGCACGCGCGCGTGGAGGAGGAGGTGGTGATCGACCGGGAGCAGCACCCCATCCAGGAGACGGCTCGCAACCTCGGCCCAGCCCTCTTGGTGGTGACCTTCGACGCGGTGTTCGCCTTCCTGGCGCTGCGCTTCGCCAAGGTGCCGATGATCCGCGACTTCGGCCTGCTGCTCGCCGTGGGCATCGCCGCCATCTGCATGTGCAGCATCTTCGTGCCGCTCGCCGCCCTGGGCATCCGGGAGTACAAGTCGCCCACCAAGGGGCGCGACTACCGCGAGGGCCCGCTCGGACGTCTCGTCGTCTTCCTCGGCGCCCTCCCGGCACGGATCGCTCCCGCCCTGATCCTGGCCAGCCTGGTGATCTTCGTCGGCGGCATCCTCGTGGAGGACAAGCTCACCCTCCAGACCGACCCGATCCAGTGGGTCAACCAGGACACCCAGGTCATCCGCGACCTCGACGTGCTGTCGGAGGAGACCGGGTCCTCGAGCGAGCTCGGGATGTTCTTCCGCGCCGACGACATCTTCAGCGACGACACCGTCGGCTTCGTGCACCAGTTCGCCAACGAGCAGCTCACCGAGCACCCCGCGCAGCTGCTCACCGCGTCGAGCGTCGTCACCACCGTGAGCTTCCTCATGGAGATCCCGGGTGCCTCGGACGTGGCGCCCACCGGGGACGAGGTGCGGGCCGCCTTCGAGGTGGCGCCGCGCGACATCCAGCTCTCCACGGGCAACGTCGACAAGGGAGCGCTCAACCTGATCTTCCGAACCGGGGGCAGCGCCCTGGACGAGCGGGCCGAGACCGTGCGGGACATCCGCAAGACCGTGGACCCGCCGCCGGGGGTGTCGGCCACGCCGTCGGGGCTGGCCGTCGTGGGGGTGGGCCTGCTCGACAACCTGGAGGCCAACCGCATCCTCTTGACCTACCTGGCCATCTTGTTCGTCTTCTTGTTCCTGGCCGCCCGGCTCCGCAGCATCGTGCGGTCGTTGCTCTCCCTCGTGCCGGTTCTGATCGCCGTGGGCGCAGCGTCGCTGGTGGCCTTCGCCCTCGGCCTGAAGCTGAGCCCGATGACGGCGGTGGGTGGCCCCCTGGTGATCGCCGTCTGCACGGAGTTCACCTCGTTGATCCTGCTGCGGTTCGTGGAGGAACGTCGTCGTGGTCTCTCCCCGAAGGAGGCCGTGGACGTCACGGCGGCCCGCACGGGGCGGGCCTTCATCGTCTCGGCCATGACCGCCGTCGCGGGCGTCGCCGTCATCGCCACGTCGTCGCTGCCGCTCCTGCGCGACTTCGGCATCATCGTGGCGATGAACGTGGCAGTGGCCCTGCTGAGCGCGCTCGTCGTGCTCCCCCCGATGCTCGTGTGGGCCGACGAGCGCCGGTGGGTGACCCGTGGGCTGGTGCCCAAGGAGATCCTCGACGGCTCCATTCGGGGGGTCGGCGAGATGGCCCCTACGCCCACGGACTGATACCGGCGGCCTACCCGCCGTAATGAGCCGAACGGCTCAGATCCCTCGAGCATCGGGGTCGGTACGGTGACCCCGTGCCGGTGAAGCCGTCGATCCGAGCCACCTCCGTGGTGCTGGCTGACGACGACGAGCGCTTTCGCGGCCTCGTGCGCTCGGTGCTCGAGGAAGACGGCTACGTGGTGCTGGCCGAGGCCCACGATGCCCCTTCAGCGCGGGCGCTGGTGCGCGAGCATCGCCCCGACGTCGTGATCCTCGACCTCGTGATGCCAGGGTCGCGCGGGCTCAGCACGCTCCGCGATCTGATCGAGGACGACTCCGGCCAGCCCGTCCTGGTGATCTCCAGCCTGTTCGATCCCGCGGTGGAGCAGGAGGCGGTGCGGCTCGGGGCCTGGTACCTGGAGAAGGCGGAGGGCCTCGACGCTCTCGAGCACCTGCTCGACGACATCGTCTCGTTGTCTCCTCGCTGTCGCTGATCTCGCCCGCCGGCCTCGGTGGCGTGCCACGATCCATCGGTGGACCTCGACGCGCTGCGCCAGGAGTACGAGACGACCCCGCTGGATGTCGCTCACCTCGCGCCCGAGCCGATCGCGCAGATCGAGCGCTGGCTGAAGCGATGGCTCGACGCGGCGCCCAACGAGGCGACCGCGTCGAGCCATCGCTTCAGCCAGCGCTCGATCTGCGCGATCGGCTCGGGCGCGAGGTGAGCGACATCCAGCGGG
>JBKJIL010000071.1:0-13908 GCA_046598435.1 Acidimicrobiales bacterium | reverse complement strand
CCCACCCTGGCCCAGCTCGATGAGGAGGTGGCCAACGCCGGGCTCATCGACCTGCCCATCGCCGAGCTCGAGCACGACACGGATGCCGATGACGACGACGACCAGCCGGGGCCGTTCTCCGGCGAGGTGCCCGCCATCACCGCCTCCACCGTCCCCGCGGAACCGGGCGGGGCGGATGAGGTGGCCACGTCCCCCGAGGCGGTGCCGACCACCGACGCGTTCGCCGCCCCCCGGCCGACCGAGCACGACGACCGACGGACCCGCAAGAGACGCAAGCGTGGCTTCGAGGGGCTTCCGGCGGGGGAGCTCACGGTGCTGCAGCCGCCGAGTGAGGACGAAGGGGTCCGCATCCTCGCGGAGCCCGCAGCTGAGGACGCGCCGGAGTCGAGCACCGACGAAGCGGTCCAGCCGGCCACGACGCCGGCCCCGTCTGACGCGGAGACCGATGCCCCGAGCCCGCCCGAGACAGCGGTCGCCGAGCCCGAGCCCGAGCCCGAGCCAGTCCAAGAGCCCGAGCCCGAGCCCGACGCTGCGATCGTGCCGAGCGAACCGGCCCTCGAGGACGCCCCGGTCGATGCCGGGACCGACGAGGCGCTCGCGGCGCCTGCCGCCGCGAGCGTGGTTCCGTCGGAGCCAGCGTCGGTGGCTGATGACGTCTTCGCCCGACTGCGGGCCGAGTCCGCCGACGCGCCCGCCGACGCGTCCGACGCCGCTACTGACGAGACCGCCGTCGCCGCACCCGACGTCGTCGAACCGGCCGAGACCGACGCGGGCGGGCTCGAGGACGAGGCGCCTCGTGTCGATGCCGCCACCCGGCCCTTCCTGGCCCGGGCAGCGGCGTTGGCCTCGGTGGACAAGGAGCTGTCCCGCCGTCTCAAGCGGGCCCTGGCCGACGAGCAGAACGAGGTGCTGGACCTCCTGCGCCGCGTGAAGCCCAAGGGCGTCGATGACCTCCTGCCCGGCGTCGACGACCACGCCGCCCGTTGGGCGGAGGCCGCGGCACCGGCGCTCACCGACGCGGCGGCCGCAGGCGCCGACTGGTCGGGCGGCGTGGCCTCGCCGGTGGCGGATCTGGCCGACGAGCTGGCTCGAGCGCTGACGGTGCCGTTGCGGGAGCGGATCGACCGGAGCTTCGCGGCATCGGACGGCAACCTCGACGACGTGGCCGACCGCGTGCGGGCGCTGTACCGCGAGTGGAAGGGGACCCGCCTGTCGGAGACCTCGTCCCACTTCTCCGGCGCGGCCTACGCGCGGGGCCTCTTCGACGGGGTGCCCACCGGAGCCTCGGTGCAGTGGGTGGTGGACCCCGCCGCCGGGCCGTGCCCGGACTGCGACGACAACGTGCTGGCCGGTGCGATCTCCCGGGGAACCGACTTCCCCACCGGCAACCCCTGCGCGCCGGCCCACCCCGGGTGCCACTGCCTCGTGCTGCCCGCCGACAGCTGATCGACGGCCTCCCGTCGCCTGCGCTCCCGGGCGTGTGGCCCCCCGATAGCCTCAGCGGTCATGCGAGCACCGACCGACATGCCCCGTCGTCCGCCCCGGGCGCCAGGGCGCGGTCGCGCCGCCTTGGTCGTCGGTGCGGTGGCGCTGTTCTTCCTCATCACGTCGCTGCGTGGCATCGCCGGCTTCTACACCGACTACCTCTGGTTCGACTCGCTCCACCTGGCCGGCGTGTGGAAGGGCGTCCTCGGCGCCAAGCTGGCGCTGGCGACGATCTTCACGGTCGGCTTCTTCGTGCTGATGTGGATCAACCTCGTCATCGCCGACCGGCTGGCACCGCCGTTCCGGCCTGCCGGCCCTGACGACGAGTTCATCGAGCGCTACCACGAGCTGGTGGGAGGCCGCACCGGATGGGTGCGCGCCGGCACCGCCGTCCTGCTGGCGCTCATCGCGGGCCCGCCGGTGGCCGGCGAGTGGAACTCGTGGCTGCTGTTCACGAACGGCGGCAGCTTCGGGGTGGACGACCCTCAGTTCGGTACCGACGTCGGCTTCTACGTCTTCAAGCTCCCCTTCTTGAGCTTCGTCACGGGCTGGCTGTTCGCGGCTGTGCTCATCGTGCTCATCGTGACCGTCGTGGCCCACTACCTGAACGGTGGGATCCGGGTGAGCGCCCGCCGCACCAGCGTCACGCCGCAGGTCAAGGCCCATCTCTCGGTGCTGCTGGGGATGCTGGCGCTCGTGAAGGCGGCTGGGTACTGGCTGCAGCGCTTCGACCTCACCTTGTCGAGCCGAGGCTTCGTCGATGGCGCCGGCTACACGGACGTCAACGCGCAGCTGCCGGCCATCAACCTGCTGCTGCTCATCTCGGTGGCCAGCTTCTTGCTGTTCATCGTCAACATCTGGCGCCGTGGATGGACGCTGCCGATCCTCGGTGTCGGGCTCTGGGCCCTCATAGCGGTGGTAGCCGGCGCCATCTACCCGGAGTTCGTCCAACGGGTGACGGTCACCCCCAACGAGCCCGACCGGGAACGGCCCTACATCGAGCGCAACATCGCCGCCACCCGCGCTGCCATGGGCCTCGCCGAGGACAACATCGAGATCACGCCCTTCGAGCTCAACACGGACAAGGACGCCATCGACCTCGTCGCCAACGCCGACTCGGTGCGCAACATCCGCATCTGGGACCCGTCACCGGCGGTGCTCGGCAAGACGTTCCCGCAGCTCCAGCGGGTGAAGGACTACTACCAGGTCAACGACGTCGACGTGGATCGCTACGAGCTCGACGGGGTGGCCACCCAGGTGGTGCTCTCGGTGCGCGATCTCAACACCGGCAACGTCCCCCGCACGTCGTGGGCCGCCCGCCACCTCACCTACACCCACGGCTACGGCGCCATCGTGGCGCCGGCCAACTCGAAGGAGGCGAGCGGTGAGCCCTCCTTCGTGGCTCGTGATGTCCCGTACCAGACGGACGACGACGCCCTCGAGCTGACCCAGCCCGCCGTGTACTTCGGCGAGAACCAGTCGGGCTACGTCGTCGTCGGCTCCAAGCAGCGCGAGCTCAGCTTCCAGGACGACACCTCCACCCAGTACGAGGCCTACAAGGGCAGCGACGGGGTGCGCCTCAACAGCATCGTGCGGCGGGCCGCCTTCGCGCTGCGCTTCGGCGACGCCAACCCGCTCATCTCCGACCAGATCACGAGCCGGTCGAAGCTGCTGCTGCGACGCGACATCCGGGAACGGGCCACCGCGCTGGCACCCTTCCTGCACTACGACGCCGATCCCTACCCGGTGATCTCCGAGGGTCGCATCAAGTGGATGCTCGACGCCTACACCACCTCCGATCGCTATCCCTATGCCGAAGGGGCCGACACCACCCAGGTCGATCGCGCCAGCGGCCTCGACCACGGCTTCAACTACGTCCGGAACTCGGTGAAGGTCGTCCTCGACGCCTACGACGGTCGGGTCGACTTCTACGTCATGCCCGTGGACGACCCGATCATCGCCGCCTATCGCAAGGCCTTTCCGGAGCTGTTCACCGACTTCGCCGAGATGCCCCTCGACCTGCAGCGCCACCTGCGCTACCCGGAGGACCTCTTCCGGGTGCAGACGAACATGTGGAGCCGCTACCACGTCGACAGCCCCGACAGCTTCTACGAGGGCAACGACTACTGGGACGTGGCCCGCGATCCCGGCACCGCCGGTGCCGGTGCCGGCACCCAGACGACTGATGCCCAGGGCAACGTGATCGCCACGCGCGACGCCAGGATCGACCCCTACTACCTCTTCACCCAGCTGCCGGGCTCCGACGAGCCCGAGTTCCTCTTGATGCGGCCCTACGTGCCGACCTCCAAGAAGGACGACAACCAGCTGCTCACCGCGTTCATGGTGGGCAAGAGCGACGGCGCCGACTACGGCAAGCTCCAGGTCTTCGTGATGCCGCGCGACAAGCTTCCCAACGGTCCCGCGCTCGTGCAGGGCGAGATCCAGCGCGACCCGACCGTCTCCCAGCAGGAGACGATCCTCTCGGGACAGGGCTCGTCGGTCAGCTTCGGCAGCCTCACCGCCATCCCGATCGATGGCGGCCTCGTCTACGTGCGGCCCTTCTACGTCACCTCCACCCAGACCGAGGTGCCGGGCCTCGAGAAGGTGATCGTGTACTTCGAGGGCACCGTCGTGATCCGCGACACCCTCGAGGAGGCGCTGGCCGAGGTGTTCGGTGACTCGCCGCCCATCGAGGAAGACCCCGACACCCCGGTCGACCCGGACCAGCCCACCGGCACCGTCGCCGAGCAGGTGGCCCAGCTCCTCGTGGAGGCCAACGACCTCTTCGACCAGGCCGACGCCGCCCTGCCCGACTTCGCTCGCTACGCCGAGCTCAACCGCCAGGCGCGAGCCAAGATCGCCCGTGCCGAGCGCCTGCTCGAAGAGGCCGGAGCCAGCCCGTCGACCACCGCCACCACCCAGCCCCCTGCCACCACCACGACCACCGGCGCCGCCTCGGCCTGAGCCGGGTCGTGCCTCAGAGGCGCTCGCCGGGTCAGAGGTGGAGCGCGCCTGCCCACAGGCGGGTGACCAGCTCGGCCACCTGCCGCGGGTCGGCCGGGCGGACCTCCTGCACGAACATCTGGTAGCAGTAGCGGTCGACGAGGGCGCAGAGGGCGCGGGCCGTCTCCAACGGTTCGGGGCCGGCGTCGAGCAGCCCGACTGCCTCGGCCTCGATGAAGGCGTCGGCGAAGAGCTGAGCGTAGGCCTCGCTGAGGCTCAGGCGGAGCTCCGACAGGCGAGGCTCGACGAGGCTCACCTCCTCCCACACGCGCTGGAACGGCGCCGTCGCGGCGTAGCCGTGCACGAACCGCTCGAGCAGGCGCCGCAGCCCGGGCTGACCCTCGGCGGGATCCCAGGCTCGGAGCTGGCCCAGCGCGGTGAGGGTCCACTCGCCGACCAGCGCGGCGAGGATGTCCTCCTTGCCGCGGAAGTACTGGTAGATGGTGCCGGTTCCGACACCGGCGCGGTCGGCGACGGCGGTGATGGTCAGACCCGGCCAGCCGAGATCGACGATGGCGCCGTGGGCGCCGAGCAAGATGGCGGCTCGGGTGCGGCGACCCTTGGCGCCGAGGGGACGCTCTCGGCCGTGATCGAAGCGCACGTCGCCGCCCGCGATGACGGCCTCTGCCGCCTTGCGGACGTCCTCCGCCAGGGTCACCGCCAAAGAACCTGAAGCCATGTTCAGGTTTTCGGCAGGAGACCCCCGTCCTCCTGCCGAACAACCCAAGACGAATCGAACGAGGGGGAGGGCGTGGCTGTGCTGAGGCGACCAGTGGGGAGGTGGCAGGGCCACATCGCGGCGGCCACTGCGCTGACCCTGGCCGCGGCCGTGGCCGCTGTCGGTGGCAAGGTGCCCATCGAGGAGATCTCGGCGGCGCGGTCTGGGCCGGGCGGCGTCGGTGTCACCCAGTCGGGTGACGACGGCTCAGCCGACGGCCTGGCGGCGGGGGGCGCCGGCGGCGTGACCGACCCCACCGCCGGCGGCGGTGCGTCGGTGCCGGGCCAGACCGGCTCCACCGCGACCACCGGTGGCGGCGCCGTGAAGATGGACCCGGGGATCACGGACTCCGTGATCCGGATCGGAGGATCGACCTTCACCTCGGGGCCGGCCGCCGTGTACGGCGAGCAGATCGCGGTGGGCTTCACCGCTGGCGTGCAGTGGGTGAACGACCACGGTGGCGTGAACGGGCGCAAGCTCGCCCTCACCCTCTACGACGACGGCGGCGACCCCGCCGCCCAGCTGGCCAACACCAAGCGACTCCTCGAGGTCGACAACGTCTTCGCGCTGAGCATGGTCTACGCCGCCACCGTGGGCGACTACGTCGCCTCCAAGGGCGTGCCCGTCGTGCACCTCGGCCAGTTCGACGAGGAGTTCACCAACCCCTGGTGGTTCCCGCTCGGCGGCCCCCAGCGCACGGCGTCGTTCCAGCTGGAGCACTACGTCGCCACCAACACCAACACGAAGAAGGTGGCGATCTTCTACCTCGATGCCGGCGCCAACAACTTCAGCGCCGACTACGCCGAGGAGGTGCGCGACGACTGGAGCCGCTACGGGATCGAGGCGCCCGTGCTGGTGCCCTTCGCCATCGACCAGACGTCCTGCTCTGACGCCATCAGCCAGGCCAGTGCTGCCGACGTGGACTTCATCCAGTTCGAGATCGACGCCTCGCGGGTCATCAACTGCGGCGTCGAAGCCCAGATCCAGGGCTACGAGCCCCCGGAGGGCTGGGGTGGCTACCTCATCGGTGTGCCCGTCGTCCCTGAGGCGCTCGGCGAGATCAGCGCCGGGATGATCGCCTTCGACGCCTTCGGTGCCCTCTACGAGGTGCCCGGCTACGAGGACTACATCCACAAGGTGTCGCCCCGCACCGAGGCCCGCTCCTCGGTGACCATGAGCTACTTCCTGGCCGCCCTGCTCCTGCGCGACGGGCTCGCGCAGCTGGGCAACGACATGACGCGGGCGCACCTCCAGCAGATCCTGAACACGTTCACCGACTGGCGACCCGGCCTCACCAACGACGCCAACCAGCCCACGTGGACGTGGACGCCCACCTGCCACACGGCGTTGAAGGGCGGCTACGTGATCGAGGTGCAGAACAAGAACGGCAAGTACTCCTGGCAGCAGATCACCGATCAGCTGACGTCCACGCCTCTGCCCCCGGGCAAGGCCGTGCCGGCCAACTTCGCGTCCTGCGACATCTTCCGAACGACGCCCAAGCCGTGAGGTCCCCCATGCGCATCGCCCGCCGCACGTCGTCGCCCGCCCCCGTGCCCGTCGAGCCGGCGGCTCCTCCCGCCCTCGGCCTGTGGCTGCAGGCCCGGGCCCGAGCCGGCGTGATCGGCAACGTCGTCGCCTTCACGCTGCTGGCCGTGACGGCCGCGTCGCGCGCCGCCCACGGCGTCTTGTCCCCGGGTGGCCTCGTCGCAGTGGTGATCGGCGCCACGATGGCGGCCACCCTCACCGGCTGGGTGTCGGGCTTCTACGAAGGTGCCGCCGCCTCACTGCATGGCACCGTCGACGAGGTCACGCCCGCCTCGACCGATCGCCTCGTCGCCCGCCGTCCCTGGCGCATCGCCCTCGCCTGGGCCGGGTGGGCCGGCCTGTGGGCGGCGGCGGGCGGCGTGATCGTCGCCGCCGTGCTCCGCGAGCGCTCGGCGCCGACCGTCGTCGTGATCGTGGCGCTGGTGGCGCTCGTCGTCCCCGCCGCCGTGGCCGTCGACATCGCGGCCCGGGCCGCCGGCGCCGCCTGCGGCGCGGCCCTGCGGACCCGCCGCCCCACCCCGGTGCCCCTCCTGCGGCGGGCATGGCGCGATCTGGCCCTGCCCCTGGCCGGGGTGCAGGCCGTCGTCAACACCGGCGCGGCGTGGGTGCTGTTCCACGGGGCCGCCAGCGACGGCACCCTCACCAAGGGCGCCGCCTTCGCCGACGCCACCCTCTTCGCGGCGCTCCTCGCATCGCTGTTCGGCGCCCTCGGCTCGCGCTGGGGGGCCGTCGACGTGGCCGCCGGCCGCATCGTCGTCGACCGACCCGAGGGCCGCGGTCGGGCGCTCCCGTTGGGTCCGCAGGCGCTCGTGTACGCCGCCTTCCTGGCCATCGGCGCCACCTCGCTGGTGGGCGTCATCGTGCCCGACTCGCCCAGCCTGCTCCGGGTGGCCCTCGTCCGGGGTGCCATCGCCGGCGTCCTCACGCTCGTGGCCTGCGCCCTGGGCGTGGTGCGCGGCGCCTTGAACGCCGAGCGCCTCGAGCTCGGCGAGCGCGCTGAGCTGCTGCCCGCCGACACGGCCACCCTGCTCGATCGCCGCAGCCGACTCGTGGGCGCCGCCGCCGCAGCGGTGCTGGTCGGACTCGTGCTGGCCCCGGTGGGCGCCAGCGCTCGCCGAGCGGGCGCCGCCGGCGTCGACGAGCTCGGCGTGGTGGCCGAGATGGAGGCCTTCGCCCTCCGCGTGGAGTACGACATCCCCCTGCCGGTGAGCACCGGCACCGTGCCCCAGGTCGTCGGGCTGGCCCGTCGCACGGGTGGCTCCGAGGCGGCCAACGGCGTAGCGGGCGCCCCCACCCGCTTCGACGCGGTGGTCGGCGGCTACGTCGCCAACGCCGACAAGGAGCGCAAGGGCGAGGAGAACAACCTCCCGCAGGCCGAGTGCGCCTTCCCCGGCCCGCTGGCCGACATCGAGTTCTCCTTCCCGACCGACCTCCGGGCCGAGACGGCAGCCGTGCCACCCATCGGGCACTCCAGTGCCCGCTGTGGCGTGGGCCCGACCGTGGAGCTCGAAGCGGTGGGCGGGTCCACCGACGACGCCCTCGACCTCGGGCCGTCTGTCTCGGTCGGCGCCGGCACGGCCAACGCCCGCGGTGGTCCGGTGGACGGCGTGCTTCGCAGCACGGCTTCCGCCCAGATCGCCGACGTGTCCATCCTCGACGGGCTGATCGACATCGACGAGGTGCAGGCCCACGGTGCGTCGCACACCGACGGCACGGCCGGCGGGGCCGCCACCGAGGCCGCCGTCGACCTCATCGGCGTGACGGTGGCCGGCACCACGTTCGATCTCCGCGACGGCGACCTGATGGTGGACAACACCGTGCTGCCGGTGGGCGGGTCGGCCGCCCGAGCGGTGCTCCGACAGGTGCGCGCCGCGCTGGCGCCGAGCGGCTGCGCGCTCACGATCCTCGACCAGCCCGAGCTGTACCCGCAGGGCTTCCTGTTCGGCCGACCCCAGCCTGAGCTCGGCGTGGCCGACGACGGCAGCCTGGCCGCCTCGATGAAGGCCGGACTGCTCATCGTGTGCGACCTGCCCCAGGATCTCACCGCTCCCTCCAACTTCAGCCCGCAGCGGGTGCAGATCGCCCTCGGGTTCGCCTACACCGGCGTGGCCGCCCGGGCCAACATCGGTGGCTTCGGCCTCGACGACATCGGTGGGGGCACGCCCTCGGGCGGCAGCGGTGAGGGGCTCGAGGCCCCGGCCTTCGTCCCCACGCCGCTGCCCAGCACCTCGGTGAGCCCGACCCCCGACGCGGTCGGCCCGGGCCAGCCGGCCAGCGATGCGTCCCAGCCCGGCGGGTCGTCGGTCGAGACGGTGGTGGAGCGGGTGCGGCTGCTGGCCGCCAACTTCGCCGCCGGTCGTCCGTGGGTGTGGGGGAGCGCGCTCCTGCTGTGGCTCCTGCTCGCCCACCGTGGCCTGGAACGTGTTCGTCGTGAGATCGAAGGGGCTGCGGCCTGATGCAAGAGCTCCTCGGAACCCTGCCCGGCGGTCTCGTCACCGGCGCCGTCTACGCCCTCTTGGCCATGGGCCTGGTGTTCACCTACAAGGCCACCCGGGTGCCCAACTTCGCCTACGGGGCAATGGCCACCTTCATCGCCTTCTTCCACTTCGACCTGGTGGCCGGGCGCTCGTTCGGCATCCACCTCGACCTGCTCGTGCTGCACCTCGACGTGGAGCGCTTCGTGCGCCTCCCGTTCTGGGGGGCCGTGCCCGTCTCGCTCACGGCGGCCGCGCTGATGGGGCTCCTGATCGAGCGCCTGGTTATCCGTCCCTTCGCCCGGGCCCGCGCACCGATGGTGGTGAACATCATCGTCACGCTCGGTCTGGCTCTGCTGCTGTCGGCCTTCACCCAGCAGATCTTCGGCGCCGACCAGCTCATCGTCCCCAACGACCAGGCCATCTTCCCCCGCACCGCGGCCTTCGCCATCGGTGGCG
The DNA here is from genome assembly GCA_046598435.1 of Acidimicrobiales bacterium. GTDB lineage: Bacteria > Actinomycetota > Acidimicrobiia > Acidimicrobiales > VFJN01 > VFJN01. The sequence continues at coordinate 4,224 of JBKJIL010000071.1, read as the reverse complement.
TGAACGTGTCATGGGAGCGCTTCGGCGTGATGCTCCTCCTCGCTGCTCTCGCCGCGGTCACGTGGTGGTTCTTCCGGGCCACCCGCACCGGACTGGCCATCCGAGCCTCCGCCACCGATCCTGACGTGGCCGCCCTGCTGGGCGTCTCCGCCCGCAAGCTGGCCGTCGTGTCGTGGGTGTCGGGCTCGATGGTCGCCGGCCTGGCCGGCATCGCCCTGGCCTCGGTGATCGTGTCGTCCGATCCGAACCTGCTGCTGCTGCTGACGATCAAGGGCTTCGCCGCCGCCATCGTGGGCGGCATGGTGTCGTTCCCCATCGCGGTGGGCGCCGCCATCGGCCTCGGTCTCGGCGAGGAGTGGGTGCGGCACTACCTCGTGTCGCTCGACCCCAAGCTCTGGCAGGGCGCCCCTGAGGTGCTCACCCTCGGCGCCGTGATCGGCGTGCTGGCCCTGCGCCCGAAGTGGATCTTCACCGGCATCCGCGAAGACGAGGACAACGGCGTGATCGGCCGGGGAGGCGCCGCCGACTCGGCGCTGGCCCGAGCCATCGACCCCGTCGAGGCCTACCGGCTCGTGCAGGCCACCGTGCCCGCCGCGCTGTGGGGCTGGCGCGGCTGGCGCCTCGTGAAGCGCCTGGCGCTCGTGGCGCTGGCTGCCATGACGGTGCTGTTCCCGGTGCTGCCCTTCGTCGACGACTTCTACACGCTGCCCGCCAACCTGGCCATCGCCGACGGCATGGTGCTGCTCTCGTTCGTGGTGCTGGTGGGCTGGCTGGGCCAGGTGTCGCTGGCCCAGGGCGCCTTCGTCGCCGTCGGTGGGGCCGGTGCCGCCATCGGCGCCAACACGTTGGGGCTGCCGTTCCCGTTGCCGATCCTCTGTGGCGTGGCGCTGGCCGTCCCGGTGGCGGCGTTGGTGAGCCTGCCCGCCCTGCGGCTGCGGGGCCTGCACCTCGCGGTGGCCACGCTGGCCTTCGGCCTCGCGGCCGAACGGGCCATCGTGCCGCGCTTCGATGCGTCGGACCGTGTGGCGCCGCCCACCTGGATGGCCACCGACGAGGCCCGCTACTGGGTGTTCCTCAGCCTGGCCGCCGTCGCCGTGCTCGTCTGCTGGCGGATCTCGCGCTCGCGCATCGGCCGCTCGTTCGCCGCCATCCGCGACAGCGAGATCGTGGCCGCTGCCTACGGCATCCGGCCCGTGCGGGTGAAGCTCACCGGCTTCGCCGTCTCCGGTGCCATCGCGGCGCTCGGCGGCACGATGCTCACCTACCAGCTCGGTGCCGTGGGCACGCAGAGCGCCTCGGTGTTCTCGTCCATCTCGGCGCTGGCCAACTCGGTCGTGGCGGGCATCGGCTCGCTGGCCGGTCCGGCCATCGGCGCCTTCCTCTTCGGCCTCTATCCCGAGCTCACCCGCGGGGAGGTGCAGGCCACGTCGCTGTCGTTCTGGCCGCAGATCACGGCGTCGGCGCTGCTCATCTTGATGCTGGCCGTGAACCCTGGCGGCCTCGCCTCGATGGCGCGCTTCGTGCGCTCCCGGGCGTCCGCCTATGACGACGTCGATGGCGACGGCGACGAGGACCTGGGTGAGCTGATGTCCCGCTCGTCCACGAGCCCGGGTCCGTCGGCCGGGTCGGCCGAGACGACGTTCGAGACCGAGGAGGTGGGGTCGTGAGCGATCCCGTGCTGTCGATCCAAGGGCTGTCCCTGGCCTTCGGTGGGGTGAAGGCGCTCGACGACGTGACCTTCGACGTGGAGCGGGGCAGCGTCACCGGCATCATCGGTCCGAACGGGGCTGGCAAGACCACGCTGTTCGACTGCATCTCCGGCATCCGCAAGCCCGACGCCGGCCAGGTCCACCTGCGCTCGGCCGATGGCAGCACCGCCGAGCTGATCGCTCGGCGCCCGTGGGAGCGCAACGGCCTGGGCGTGGCCCGCACCTTCCAGAACGCCCGCCTGTTCTCGTCGGTGCCGATCGGGGAGATCCTGCGCACCGTGCAGCACGAGGCCATGACCCGCTCGGGGTTCTGGCGCTCGGTGCTCGGCACCGCCGGTGCCCGGGCCGACGAGCTCGAGGTGTCCCGCCGGGCCGAAGAGGCGCTCGAGCTGGTGGGGCTCACCCGCCATGCCGACAAGCCGCCGTCGGAGCTGTCCACCGGCATGCTGCGGCTCACGGAGCTGGCCGCCGTCTCGGTGGTGCGGCCCAAGCTGCTGCTGCTCGACGAGCCGGCCTCCGGCATCGCTCAGGCGGAGACCGAGGCCCTCGGGCCGCTGCTGCGACGCCTGGCCGAGCACCTCGACGCCACCATCGTGCTCATCGAGCACGACATGCCCCTCGTGATGGGCATCAGCGACACCATCGTCGCCATGGCCGAAGGGGCCGTCGTGACGAGCGGCCGGCCCGACGACGTGCGCCAGCACCCCGAGGTGCTGCGCTCCTACCTGGGGGCCACTGCCTGATGATGACCGAATCGAAGCCCGGCACCCCGCTCCTCGAGCTCACCGATGTGGAGGTGCGCTACGGCAGGGTCCAGATCCTCTTCGGCGTGTCGTGCGAGGTGGCCGAAGGCGAGTTCGTGGCCATGCTCGGCACCAACGGCGCCGGCAAGTCGACGGTGCTCAAGGCCATCTCCAACCTGGCCGGCGTGTCGGGCGGGTCCATCCGCTTCGACGGGCAGGACCTCGTGGGCCTGGCGCCCGAGGAGATCGTGGAGCTCGGCATCGGTCACGTGCCCGGTGGGCGAGGCCTGCTCGCCGACCTCAGCGTCGAGGAGAACCTCCGCCTCGGCGGTCACCTCCTCCGCGGCGCCCCCCTCGCCGAGGGCCTGGAGCGGGCCAACGCGCTGTTCCCCTGGTTCCACGAGCGGCGCAAGCAGCTGGCCGGCACCCTCTCGGGTGGCCAGCAGCAGATGCTGGCCATCGGGCGAGCGCTCGTCACCCAGCCCCGGCTGCTGATGGTGGACGAGCTGTCGCTGGGCCTGGCCCCCATCGTGGTGGAGGAGCTGTTCGTCGTGCTCGACGAGCTCCACCGCTCGGGCACGACCGTGCTCATCGTGGAGCAGCACGCCACCCTCGCCATGGCCCACGCCGAGCGCGTGCTGTTCCTCGAGAAGGGCCGCGTCCGCTTCAGTGGCCCCGCGCAGGAGCTGGCTGGTCGCACCGACCTGTTGCGCAGCGTCTACCTCGGCGGCTGAATCGACCCTCAGGTTGCCCCGTCGCAGCGCCACCGGTAGAGTCACCCGTCCACCACAAGTCGACGCGGGGTGGAGCAGTCAGGTAGCTCGTCGGGCTCATAACCCGAAGGTCGCAGGTTCAAATCCTGCCCCCGCCACCAACGAACATGCAGGTCAGGCCCCACTTTTAGGAGTGGGGCCTTCTGCATCCCGGGGTGTCTTCTACCGGATCTTCTACCGAACGGTCCGGCACGACCCGTCATTCGGCGCCACGAGACGGCATCATCCTCCGGAAACGGGCTGATTCTCGGAGCCTGCCGCGCTACCCTGGCGGCGTGAGCTTGATCGCCGATGTCAGCGCAGCCGAGGCCGCCGTGCAGGATTTGATCGACCTGGACGTGGCCACGCATGACCCGTCGGTGAGCCCGCAGCTCAAGCGCCGATTGACGCTGATGCGTCAACGGCGCGAGCAGGAGGTGCCCGGCGTGCGGGTGTCGGTGGCCGCCAAGATGCTGGGGCTGTCGGAACGCACGACGAGGGACTGGCTCGCTCATGGTCCGCTTGACCCGGTGCCTGACGCGAAGCCCGCTCGGGTGTCGACGGCGTCGTTGGCTGAGGTGCTTCCCGTGGTGGCGAAGCTCCGCGATCTGGGCCAGGACCGCGAGTTGCTCCGTGCGCTCGTCGACAAGCTTGAGGACGACCGCATCCGCGCTCACCCTCGGGTCCGCAAGTCGATTGAGCAGCTTCGGCGCGGTGAGTACGAGCCGTTCTCGAGCGCTGACCTCTGAGCTCGAACGGGTTCCGGCTGGCGTGGACGCCGGTCGGCAAGCAGGCAGCAGGCAAGCTCCGGGGACCGGTCAAGGCCGCATTCGTCAGCGCGACCGAGGCGCTGGAACGGGTGGGCTGCGATGCCGCCGGGTACCGGCTCGCGGGCGAGAGCTTGGACAAGTTGTGCGTGGTGCACCTGTGGGGACGCTGGCGGCTCGTGCTTGGCTTTCCCGAGTCCGATGTCGCGGCAGTGGTCGACATCGGCGAGCACATCGACAACGACCGGAGTCG
>JBKJIL010000291.1:0-6866 GCA_046598435.1 Acidimicrobiales bacterium | reverse complement strand
GCTCGCCGTGGTCACGGCTGGGTTCAGCCTCACCGTCGGCACGCTGCTGCTGGCGGGCCAGTCAGCAGCGCTCCCGACCATCCTGGGTGGCTAGCGGCACCGTTCGGCCTCTCGTCGTGCCGCGGACGGGCCCGGTTTGCATGCGCTTGGGCCGTACGCGCCAATGAGGCGAGGAGCGGGGACGTTCCTGCCCGCGCGCGCTGGATCGGAAGGCGTCAGACTCTCGGGGGTGGAGGACCGTCGGGCGCGTCCGTTGTCTCATGGCGCTCCTTCGGCGTGCGGCGGGTTGGCTGTTGTCGTTCCGCTGCTCGTGTTGGCGGGCTGGTGGCTCGAGGTCGAGCAGCTGACGGCAGTCGTGCCGAGCTTCGAGACCATGAAGCCCGTCACGGCGGTCTGCCTCGGCTTGCTCGGCATCGCGCTGCTGGTGCGTGACACCCCCGCGGTGGGGGGATGGTTCCCCGTGGCGCTGGTGCCGGCAGCGGCCGGTGCGTCGATCGGTGCGGTCAGCCTCGCTGAGCACCTGACCGAGCGCGCCTTCGGGCTCGACACGTTCCTGTTCGGGGCGGCGGTGCGGGCCGAGGGAAGCGCCGCTCCGGGTCGCATGGCCCTCATCACCGCCGTCTGCGCGACCACTGCCGGCGGGGCGCTCGTGCTGCGAGGCCTGGGGCGTCACCGCAGCGCCCATCTCGGGGGTGTGCTCGTCGCCCTGGTGGCGGGCGTCGCCGCCACCAGCTACGTGTACGACGTCCAGTCGCTGCGCAAGGTGGGTCCGTACGCGAGCGTGGCCCTCCACACCGCGCTCACGCTCGTGGTGATCGCGGCGGGCATCGTCCTGGCCACGCCCGATCAGGGGCTCATCGGGCTGGCGCGACGGGGTCCGGCGCCGGCGGTGCTGATCCGTCGGGCCGTGCCGCTCATCGTGGCCCTTCCTCTGCTCGTGGGCTGGCTCATCGCGCAGGGTCTCCCGGCCGATGTCTCGGAGACCGGGCTCGGCGTCGCCATCATGGCCATCGCCGCCGCGGCCCTGGGCACGCTCGTCTTGTGGCGCGCGGCATGGGCCGTAGCGGCCATCGACTCGGAGCGCAGCGGACTGGTCGAGGAGCTCGAGCTGGCCAACGAGCAGCTGGAGCAACGGGTGGCGCGTCGGACGGCCTCGCTCGCCGCGCAGGCTGCCGTCCAGCAGGCGAGCCTGGAGGCCCTCGAGCAGGGTGTGGTGCTCTCCACCCTGGACGGGGAGGTGCTGCTGATGAATCGGGCCGGGAGGGAGCTGCTCGGGTATCAGGCCGATGAGCTGTCGGCCCTGTTCCGGTCTGGGGAGTGGAACGCCTTCCAGGAGGACGGCACCCCCTTGCCGGTAGCCGAGCGGCCCGTGCACCAGACCATGGACACGGGTGAGGGCACGGCGGGACGGATCGTGGTGTGGCGAACGAAGGCCGATCGGTTCGTCGCGCTCCGCATCGCCACAGAGCCGGTGCGTGATGCCGCCGGACAGCTCACCGCCGTGGTGACGGCCCTCACCGACGTGACCGCTGAGCTGGCCGCCCATCGAGCGGCCCGCCGACACATGATCACCCAGATGGCGCTGAACGCCGATCTCGAGCACTCCCTGTCGATCAGAGATCGGTTCCTGGCCACGGCCACTCACGACATGCGCACGCCGATCACGGCCATCGTCGGGTTCGCCAACCTTTTGCGTCGCTCCGACATCCCGCTGACCGAAGAGAAGCGCGCCGACATGCTCGAGGCCATCGAGCGACAGGGGCATCGCCTCACGTCGCTGGTGGAGGACATCTTGTCGATCTCGGTGATCGACGGCGGCGCGGTGAGCGTCGAGCCGAAGGTCCTCGACCTCTCCGTAGAGCTGCCCCAGATCGTCGTCGACGCCGGGCGGGAGGCCGACGCGGTGGTGGACGCCGCACCGGGAGTCCTTGCCTTCGTGGATCCGCTCCGCCTTGCTCAGATGGTGACCAACCTCCTCCAGAACGCGGTCCGCTACGGAGCTCCTCCCTATGAGGTGTCGGCTTGCTCCGAGGGGCCCTGGGTGGTCGTGCGCGTGTGCGACAACGGCGCTGGGGTCGACCCCGAGTTCGCGCCACGGCTGTTCGAACGGTTCGCGACCGCGCACCGCGGCCCGGGGCGCGGCACGGGCCTGGGGCTGGCCATCGTGCAGAGCCTTGCCGAGCTGCACGGCGGGGAGGTCTGGCACGAACCGCACCAGCCCTCCGGCGCCTGCTTCGTGCTCCGACTGCCCTCCAGCCCGGCCGTCGTTGCCAGCCCGGTGAGTGAGGACAGCGGCGGTCGTCGCTCTCCGCTGGTCGGCCGCCGCCTGGTGCTCGCCGGTGGCGCGGTGGTCGACGCGGTGGGGGAGCAGGCCCGCGGTGCGGGCATGGAGGTGGTGCGGGCCCGCGACGCGGCACGCACGTTGGACGCTGTGTTCTCCGCTCGGCCCGGACCTGACGTCATCCTCATCGACCTCGGGTCGCCCGGGCTCGACGGCTTCGAGCTCACGGCGCTGCTGCGCGCCGACGCCCGCGCGGCGTCTGTCCCGATCCTGCTGCTCAGCGGCGATCCTGAAGACGCCGACGCCGCGCACGCCCTTGCTGCCGGGGCCGACGACGTGGTCCGCACCCCTCTGGGGCCGCGAGAGCTGTGCGAGCGTCTCGAGCGGACGCTCCGCGCCGAGACTGGGTAGCCCGCCGGGCCGGGCGCGCTCGGCCGTCAGCGATTGGCGATGAGGTCGATCACGACCTGCGCGAGCTGCGGTCCCCGGTCCTCCTGCAGGAAGTGGCCGCCGCCCTCGATGGTGGTGTGGGCCTGGCCCGCTGCCCCGGGGATGAGCTCCTCGAGGACGCGGTGGGCACCCGCCGTGATGGGGTCCTTGTCGCTGAACGCGCACACGAACGGGCGGTCGAACTGCTGCAGGCTCTCCCATGCGGCCCGGTTGGCGGGAGCCTCGGGGTCCTCGGGTGACGTCGGCACGAGGGCCGGGAACTGGCGGGCGCCTTCCTTGAAGGTCTCATCCGGGAAGGGCGCGTCGTAGGCGGCGATGACCTCAGGCGACAGGTCGGTGGTGCAGCCACCGTTGATGATCATGCCCACGGGAAGCTCCGGCGTCTCCTGGGAGAACTTCTGCCAGGCGAGGAAGGCCTCGCCCGGGTTGCGGTCGCCGGTGGGCAGGAACGTGTTGGCGGCGACCACGCCCGAGAAGCGCTCGGGCTGGGCGGCGACCAGGCGGAGGCCGAGAAGGCCACCCCAGTCCTGGCAGACGAGTGTGATGTCGCGCAGGTCGAGGGCACCGAACACGTGGGCCGACAGCCAAGCGACGTGGCGCGCATACGTGTAGTCGGTTCGGTGAGCGGGCTTGTCCGAGCGGCCGAACCCGACCAGGTCGGGCGCCACGGCACGGAGCCCCGCGCCGACCAGCACCGGGATCATGTGGCGGTAGAGGTAGCTCCACGACGGCTCGCCGTGGAGCAGCAGGACGACGGGCGCGCTCGGGTCGCCCTCGTCGAGGTGATGGACCCGCAGCGTGCCGCCGTCGCCATCGGGGATCTCGAGGTAGTGCGGCTCGAACGGGAAGTCGGGCAGTCCGCCGAAGCGGTCCTCGGGTGTGCGCAGTGCGTCCATCGGTTCCCCTGACCAAAGAAGTGACAGTGGCAATGACTCTAGTTGGCGGGGCGGGCGGGTCCGCCAGCCCAGGTTCCTCGGGCGACCTAGGCTTCGGCGCCTTGGAGCTGGCCCACCTTCGACTCGAGGACCTCCTGGAGTGCAGCTCGCGCTTGCGGTCGATGGGCGAGGCCGCCACCTCGATGGAGGGCGTCGCCGACGAGATCGTCCGCTACCTGCGGGCCCATCTCATCGACAAGGACACCGGGCAGTCGGCTCTGGCCCTGGTGCGCTTCTACAAGGTGCTGCCCTTCGAGCGCCTGGAGCCCGCCCTCCAGGCGGCGGCCGTTGCGGCGGCACCCGACATCGGCGGGCGTCACGGGGTGCCGTGCCTGACGCTGTTGGCGTCGGCCGGCGAGGAGGCCGCCTGGAACGGTCGAGGTGGATCCCGCGCGCATCGCGCCATCCCGCTGCCCAGCCCGGAGGCCCTGGCTCGCCTCCCGATGGTGGCTGGCCTGGTGGAGGAGCTCGGCCTCGAGCCGGCCGATGTGCTGACCCCTGTCCCCGAGCGTGTCGACGTGCTCGATCGGCGGCAGTACGAGGTCTTCTACGTCCCCGATGCCCTCGACAGTCCGCTGGTGCCGGCCCAGAACGACTTCGTGGTGCCGTACGGCATCCGCTCGGTGCTCGGGTTCGGCGGTGTGCTGCCGAACGGATCCATGTTCGCCGTCATCATGTTCTCGACGATCAAGATCCCGCAGGAGACGGCGGACAGCTTCTCGGTGGTCGCGCTCAGCGTGAAGGTGGCCATGCTCCCCTTCGTGGAGCGACGGACCTTCGAGTCGGTCGACTCGGGCAATTCGGCCGAGCCGACGCCGTCAGGTGAGGGGCAGCTCCGGATCGCCGCGTCGCAGGTGCAGACGCTCAACCAGCTCCTCGACGAGCGAGAGCGAGCGGTGGCCTTGCAGTCAGCACGGCTGCGTGCCGCGCTGGACGAGGCGCACAGCCGGGCCGAGCAGCTGACCGTCTCCCGGGCCACGCTGGCCAAGAGCGAGGCCCGCAAGGCCGCCATCGTCAGCGGCGCGCTCGACAGCATCGTCACCATCGGCGCCGACGGGCGGGTGCTCGAGTTCAACGCCGCCGCCGAGGCCACCTTCGGCTACTCGCGTGACGAGGTGATCGGTGAGGAGCTGGCGGAGCTCATCCTCCCCGTCGGCATGCGCAGCCGGCACCGGCGGGGGCTCGAGCACCACCGCGCCACGGGCGAGGGGCCGATCCTCAACCGCCGCATCGAGGTGACGGCCCAGCGTCGGGACGGCAGCGAGCTCCCCGTGGAGCTCACCGTGACCCCAGTGGTGGGCGTGGATCCGCCCATCTTCACCGGGTACCTGCGCGACATCACCGAGCGCATCACGGCGCAGGCGGAGCTGCTGGCCAGTCGGGAGCGGCTGGCCCACATCGCCCACACCCTGCAGGCCAGCCTCCTGCCCCCCCTGCTCCCCGAGATCACCGGCCTCGAGCTGGCCTCGGTGTACCGCCCCGCCGGCGAGGGCTACGAGGTCGGTGGTGACTTCTACGACGTGTTCGAGCTGGGCGGCGACCGCTGGGCTCTGGTGCTCGGCGACGTGTGCGGCAAGGGCCCGGAGGCGGCCGCCGTGACCGCCCTGATCCGCTACACGCTGCGGGCCGCCGCCATCCGCAGTCCCGGGGCCCCCGCCACAGTGCTCGAAGAGCTCCACCGCGCGCTCGCCCTCCAGCGACCGGACAGCTTCTGCACTCTGGCCTACGCGGTGGTGCAGCCCGGACGAGAGCAGGTGGACCTCATCCTCGGTGGCCACCCCGCGGCGCTGCTCGTCACCGCGTCCGGCACGGTGACGCCGGTGGGGGGCCGAGGTCCGATGGTCGGCCTGGTGGACGGGTGGTCAGGTGAGCCGCACGCGGTCGCGCTCTCGCCCGGCGACACGCTGGTGATGTACAGCGACGGCGTCACCGAGTCCCGTCGCGACGGTGAGCTGTTCGGCGGGGAACGGCTCGAGTCGGTCGTGCAGTCGGCTGCCGCCACGGGGGCGGCCGGCATCGTGAGCGCCGTCGATCGAGCGGTGGCCGACTTCACCTCCCAGCTCGGCGACGACCTCGCCATCCTCGCCGCCACGGTGTGCTGAGCGTCGCCCGCTCGATCAGCCCGGGAGGCCGATCGGGCAGGCGACCCCGGTGCCGCCGATGCCGCAGTAGCCCCCGGGGTTCTTCGACAGGTACTGCTGGTGGTAGTCCTCGGCGTAGAAGAAGGGGGCCTCGGCGGCCGAGCGGAGCTCCGTGGTGATCTCGCCGTAGCCCGCCGTCAGCAGACGCTCCTGGTAGGCGACCCGACTGGCCTCAGCAGCGGCGGCCTGGTCGGCGTCCGTGGTGTAGATGGCCGAGCGGTACTGGGTGCCGTGGTCGTTGCCCTGACGCATCCCCTGGGTGGGGTCGTGGTTCTCCCAGAAGGTGGTCAGCAGCTGCTCATAGGTGACGCGTGCCGGGTCGTAGGCCACCAGCACGACCTCGGTGTGGCCGGTGCGACCGCTGCACGTCTCCTCGTAGGTGGGGTTCGGGGTGTGGCCGCCGGCGTAGCCCACGGCAGTTGAGTAGACGCCGTCGAGCTCCCAGAACTTGCGCTCCGCGCCCCAGAAGCAGCCCATGCCGAACACGGCGGTGGCGATGCCCTCGGGGAAGTCGGCGAGGGGGTTCCCGTTCACGTGATGGCGCTCGGGGATAGCCATCGGGTCGGCGCGGCCAGGAAGGGCGGCATCGGCGTCGATCATGCGGGTCTTGTCTCGTCCGAACATGCGACCAGGCTATGGCCATCCATCACTGCCTCGTCGGCCCAACGATGCTGTTCACCGAGTCGCAAGCCACCTCCGGGCAGCGAGCGCCCCATGGTCGCCCTTGTAGGCGGCGAGCTCCGGCGACCAGACCTCGATGGCGGCGGCCATGCGGTGGGCCACGTCGGGTCGCTCCGCAAGGACGGCCAGGGGCACCTGCTGGGTGCGAATGGTGAAGAGCACCGCCTCCGCGGTCGCGAGTCGGCGCAGGGTCTGGCGCTCGCTCCGCAGGTAGAGGCCGTCGGGGGCGTGTCCGGCGTAGGGAGGGGTGGGATCGGGCAGGAAGGCGGACGGGTCGTTGTGGACGCTCCAGTTCCGGCGCCACACCGGCCGGTCGGGGCGCAGGCGTTGGAGGAACGTGTCGACCTTGGCGGCCAGCTCGTCGTCGTAGTGGGCCAC
>JBKJIL010000045.1:0-11655 GCA_046598435.1 Acidimicrobiales bacterium | reverse complement strand
TTGCCTTCCTGCTCCACGACGAAGAGCAGGGTGTCGCCGTCGCAGTCGTAGAACGCCTGGCGCACGAACTGCCGGTCACCCGACGTGTCGCCCTTGCGCCACACCTCCTGTCGGCTGCGCGACCAGAACACGGTGCGCCCCTCGGTGAGGCTCTGGCGCAGCGTCTCGGCGTTCATCCACGCCATCATCAAGACGTCGCCGGTGCCCGCTTCCTGGACGATGGCCGGCACGAGCCCCGCCTCGTCGTACGTCACGAGCGCCAGCTGTTCGTCGGTGGCATCGATGGGAGTGGCTACGGGCATGGCGTCATCGTACGAGCCCACCCCACCGGCTCCGAAAACGAGTTCTGTGCACCGAACGAGGGGTCAGAGGTAGAGCCCGGTGTTGGACTCCTCGAGGCGCTTGGCGGCCACCGCGTGGATGTCGCGCTCGCGCAGGATGATGTAGTCGTCGCCGCGGACCTCGACCTCGTAGCGGTCCTCGGGGCTGAACAGGACCTGGTCGCCGACCTCCATGGTGCGGACGTTGGGTCCGGCGGCAAACACCTCGGCCCAGATCAGGCGCTTCTTCAGCTCAGCCGTGGCGGGGATGAGGATGCCCCCCGAGCTCTGCCGCTCGCCCTCGGCCGTGAGGCGCACCAGGATGCGATCGTTCAGCATCTTGATCGGGAGCTTGTCGCCAGGGTCGGGGGATGCCATCACGCCCACGATAGGTTCCCCGTCCGTGGACCACGACCTCCACCTGCCGGCCGAGTCGCCCCGTCGGAGGCGGTCGTCGCGGTGACCGTGCGGATCCGTCCCACCAGCGCCGCCGACGGCGAGGCGCTGATCGAGATCGAGCGGGCGGCGGGAGCGCGCTTCCGCGACGTGGGGATGCCCGAGATCGCGGACGACGACCCGGGCTCCGTCGAGGACCTCGCCGAGTACGCAGCCGCCGGCCGCTCGTGGGTCGCGGTCGACGACGTGGGCGCGCCCGTCGGGTACGTCCTCGTCGACGTGGTCGACGGCAACGCGCACATCGAGCAGCTCAGCGTGCGGCCGGCGGCGCAGGGCGCCGGCATCGGACGGGCGCTGCTCGATCACGTGACGACCTGGGCGCTCGGACGCGGCGCTCCGGCCCTGACGCTCACCACCTTCCGCGACGTCCCGTGGAACGCGCCCCTCTACGAGCACCTCGGCTTTCGAGTGCTGGCCGAGCCCGAGCTGGGTCCCGAGCTCTGCGCCCTGCGGGCCACCGAAGCCGCCCACGGCCTCGACCCGGCAACCCGCGTGTGCATGATCCGCCCGGTGCACGAAGCCGAGTGAGGCGATGCGCGGCCCCGGCACCTCTGGCGCCCGGGCTACGTGCAGCAACCCACATCTGAGGTGGATCGCTGCACGAAGGTGCATCTCCCCACGATGGGCAGGTCGGTACCGATGACGGGCGTAGCCTGCCGAGCGTGGGCTCACCGGGTCGCAGGCGAGGGCGACGCACCCGCTCGGATCGCCGGGGCGGCCGAACCGACATCATCGACGGTGTCGGATTCCCCTCGTTCGAGCACAACCAGTGGACCTTCGAGGGCCAGATCGAGCGGCTCGGCGCGTTCGCCCGCGGCGCTCACCGGGTCACTGGGTGGCGGCGCGTCGTTGCGGTCGTCCTCGCCCTCACCTTTCTCTCACCGCTAGCCATCGGTCTCGTGTCGTACCTCGTCATGCTGCTGGGCCGATGGCTCTGACCACCTCCTCCGCGGACTCGCATCGGGTGACCCTGGGGCGGCCTCTGCGATGATGCGCTGGTGACGGGGGGTGAGCGCGATCTCGCAGGGGTGTTCGCGGCGCTGCTTCGCATCTGGGAGGGCGGCGACACCCGTGCCGTCCTCGAACTCGTCACCGAGACCTATCAGGGGCACATGCTGCACCTGGTCGACGGTGAACGGACTGCCAGTGAGTACCCGGCGTGGATCGCCCGCTGGCGGGATGCCAACCCCGGCACGATCCTCGAGATCACCGATCAGGGGTTCAGCGGATCCACGGTGTGGACGCGGCTGGTCGCCCGGCGGCCGGACGGGTCCTCGGCGAACGGGATGAACGAGAGCCGCTTCGAGGGCGAGCGCATCGCCGAGGAGTGGGCAGTCTGGTCAGACTGGCTCTGAGCTGCCGGGCCACCCGGCCCAGCAACGAGCGTTGCGCTGAGTCCCGGGAAGGTGTCTCCACCGCCGCACCCGGCCAGGATCAACCCGCACCGAGGCCTCCGGATGCGCGCATCGCACGGGCACCCACGCGTCCGCCACCTCGTTCTGTGAACTCGGGCGGTCTACCGGGCCAGGTGCCCGACAGATCGCCCGAGATCGTTCATCGACTGGGTGGTTGCCGCGAGGGGCGGGGTCAGACCGGGCGGACGACGATGCCGGCCGCGGTCATGGCGGCCTTGGCCTCGGCGATGGTGTGCTCGTCGAAGTGGAAGATCGACGCCGCCAGCACCGCGTCGGCGTGACCATCGGTGACGCCCTCCACGAGGTGCTGGAGCGTGCCGACCCCGCCCGACGCGATCACCGGGATGCCCACGGCATCGCTCACCTCGGCGGTGAGCTCGCAGTCGAAGCCCGACTTGGTGCCATCGCGGTCCATCGAGGTGAGCAGGATCTCGCCGGCCCCGAGCGACTCGGCCCGCCGGGCCCAGCTGACCGCGTCCCACCCGGTCGGGGTGCGCCCGCCGTGGGTGAACACCTCGGCGCTGCCGTCATCGCGGCGGCGGGCGTCGATCGCCACCACCACGCACTGCGTGCCGAACTCCTCGGCGATCTCCGCGATCAGCTCGGGGCGCTCCACGGCCGACGTGTTGACCGACACCTTGTCGGCACCGGCGCGCAGCAGGCGGCGGGCGTCGTCGACGCTGCGGATCCCGCCGCCGATCGTGAACGGGATGAACACCTGCTCGGCGACGCGGGCGGCCATCTCCACCGTGGTCTCGCGAGCGTCGGACGATGCGGTGATGTCGAGGAACACGAGCTCGTCGGCGCCCGCCGCGTCGTAGCGGGCGGCCAGCTCCACCGGGTCGCCGGCGTCGACGAGGTCGACGAAGTTCACGCCCTTGACGACCCGGCCGGCGTCGACGTCGAGGCACGGGATGATGCGGGCGGTCCTCACGTGCGGCTCCGATCGAGGGCGGCGACGGCTTCGGCCACGTCGAGGCGGCCTTCGTACAGAGCGGTGCCCACGATGGCACCGGCCAGGCGACGACCGTCGGCGACGACGGCATCGAGGGCCAGCAGGTCGGCCAACGAGCCGACGCCACCAGACGCGATGACATCGAGCTCCGTGGCGGCCAGCACGTCGGCCAGGCCGGCCGTGTCCGGGCCGCCCATGAGGCCCTCCACCTGGATCTGCGTGACGACCACGGCGGCCGCGCCGGCGTCGGCCAGGCGGTGCAGTGCGTCGGCCCAGTCCACGCCCGAGCCCTCGGCCCAGCCCCGCACGGCCACCTCGCGCCCGTGCACGTCGAGGCCCAGCGCCACCGGCTGGCGGGCGGCGACCCGCGCCACGAGGTCGGGGTCCTCCAGCGCGGCCGTGCCCATCACGACGCGCGCCACGCCGGCGTCGGCCAGCGCCCTCGCCGCGTCGAGCGAGCGCACGCCGCCACCGGCCTGCACCGGCACGTCGACGGCCGCCGCGATGGCTGCGATCAGGTGGCGGTTGACCGGCTCGCCGGTGCGCGCCGCGTCGAGGTCGACGGTGTGGATCCACGGAGCGCCGGCGGCCACAAAGGCCTGGGCCACCGCCACGGGATCGTCGCCGTGCACCCGCTCGCGGTCGAAGTCGCCCTGCGTGAGCTGCACGACCTTGCCGCCGCGCAGGTCGATGGCCGGGTAGAGGTGCATCAGGCCGCCGCCGATCGGGCCACGAACGACGCCAGCACGGCCAGGCCGGTTCGGCTCGACTTCTCGGGGTGGAACTGGGTGGCCCACACCGCGCCGCGCTCCACCGCCGCCACCACGGAGCCGCCGTAGTCGCACGTGGCGGCCACGATGGCGTCGTCGGTGTCGGCCGCGAAGGAGTGCACGAAGTAGGCCCACGCGGGGTCGGGGATCCCCGCCAGCAGCGCCGGATCCGCCTGCCGCTCGAGGAGGTTCCACTGCATCTGCGGGCGCTTCACGCCGTCGGGGAGCAAGCGCACCATCCCGGGCAGGATCCCGAGCCCCGGTTCGGCAGGCGACTCCTCCGAGCCCTCGAAGAGCATCTGCATCCCGATGCAGATGCCCAGGAAGGGCGTGCCCCGCTCGACGACCTCGCGGGTGAGGTCGTCGAGACCCGTGCGATGGAGGGCCTGCATGCAGCGCCCGAAGGAACCGACGCCGGGGAGGACCACACCTGCGGCCTCCCGCACGAGACCCGGGTCGGCCGTGAGGCGGGCGTCGGCTCCGACGTGCTCGAGCGTCTTCTGGGCCGAGCGCAGGTTGCCGATCTCGTAGTCGAGGACCGCGATCAGGGTCACGAGGCGCGGCGTGGCATCAGATGACGCCCTTGGTGGACGGCACGCCGGTGCCCTCGATCCGCACCGCGTCGCGCAGGCAGCGGGCCACGCCCTTGAAGGTGGCCTCGACGATGTGGTGCGTGTTGCGGCCTTCACGCAGGCGGACGTGCAGGGTGATGCCGGCCGCCGTCGCGAACGACTGCCAGAAGTGCTCGGCCATCTCCGGGTTGAAGGGCGGGTCACCGAGGGGCAGCACCTCGCCGAAGGGCACGTCGTAGGCCGTGAAGGGCCGACCCGACAGGTCGAGGGCGACCTCGACGAGCGCCTCGTCGAGCGGGAACAGGCCGCTGGCGAAGCGCCGGATGCCGGCCTTGTCCCCCATCGCCTCGCGGAAGCACTCCCCCACGGTGATGGCCACGTCCTCCACCGTGTGGTGGCCGTCGACGTGCAGGTCGCCCTCGGCGTCGACCACGAGGTCGAAGCCGCCGTGGCGGCCCAGCTGATCGAGCATGTGGTCGAAGAAGGGCAGGCCCGTCGACGCCGACACGGTGCCGGTGGGGCCGTCGAGGTCGATGCGCACGGAGATGCGCGTCTCCTTGGTGGTGCGCTCCTTGGTCGCGGACCGGGTCATGCGAGGATCTCCTCCAGGGCCGCGAGGAAGGCGTCGTCCTCCGCGGCCGTGCCGATCGTGACACGCAGGCATCCTGCGAGGCGAGGCCACCGCGAGAAGTCGCGCACGAGCACCGACTGCTCGAGCAGGCGCTGCCACACCTGGCCCCCGTCGACGCGGCGTGGACGGAAGAGCACGAAGTTGGCGCCGGAGGGCCACACGTCCACCTCGAGCTCAGTGAGACGGGCGACCAAGCGGCCTCGCTCCTCCACGAGCGCGGCCACGCGAGCTCGCATCTCCGGCTCGAACTCGAGCGCCAGGCGACCGGCGGCCTGCTTCAGCGAGTCGAGGTGGTATGGAAGCACCACCTTGTCGAGCTGCTCGACCAGCGGGCGCGGACCGACGAGGTAGCCGAGGCGAGCGGCGGCCATCGACCACGTCTTGGAGTAGGTGCGAGTGACGACGAGCGGGACGTCATCGGCCACCAGCTCCAGGGCAGACCACGGAGCGAACTGCCCATAGGCCTCGTCCACCACCAGCAGGCCGGGCACGAGGTCGAGGACCTCACGGATGGTCGCCTCGTCCTCCACCATCCCGGTGGGGTTGTTGGGCGAGCACAGGTAGGTGATGGCCGGGTCGGACTCGGCGATGACCCGCCGCACCTCATCGAGATCGAGGGCGAAGTCGTCGGTGCGCTCGCCGGTGGCCACGCCGGTGGCCGTGATGTGCGCGATGTGGCTGTGCAGGGCGTAGGTGGGTTCGAACACCGCCACGGTGCGACCGGGACCCCCATAGGCGAGGCAGAGCGTCTGGAGCACCTCGTTCGATCCGTTGGCCACGAACACCTGGGCGGGATCCACGCCGTGGTGGGCTGCGATCGCCTCGCGCAGCGCCATGTACGAGCGGTCTGGGTAGCGGTGCCACTCGATCTCGTCGAGCTCTCGTGCGAGCGCGTCGGCGAACCCCGCCGGCGGGGGCTCGGGCGCCTCGTTCGTGTTGAGGCGCACATCCACCTCGACCTGCGCCGAGTGGTAGCCCGCCAGCTCGTTGAGGTCGTCGCGGGGGCCGATCATGGCGCGGCCCGCCGGATGCGCACCGATTCGGCGTGAGCGTCGAGGCCCTCGTAGGTGGCCAGCGCCTCGACGTGGTCGGCCACCTCGGCCAGCCCATCCGGTCCGAGGGACACGACGTGCACGTGCTTGAGGAAGTCGTCCACCCGTAGGGCGCCCGAGAACCGGGCCGAGCCGTAGGTGGGGAGCACGTGGTTGGGGCCGGCGATGTAGTCACCGACCGAGGCCGGCGCGTACGGCCCACAGAAGACAGCTCCGGCGTGGCGCACCAGGGGCAGGAGGTCGTCGGCGTCCGTCACCAGCAGCTCGAGGTGCTCGGGCGCGATGGCGTTGGAGATCGCCAGCGCCTGCTCCGGCCCGTCGCACAGCACGACGTAGCCGCCTTCGGCCAGCGTGGCCTCGAGGTGCTGGCGACGCGGCGACCGAGGCACGAGGTCGGCCACGGCGGCGGCCACGGCATCGGCGGTGGCCTCGTCCCAGGTGATCAGCCAGGCCAGGCCGTCGGGGCCGTGCTCCGCCTGCAGCACCACGTCGATGGCGGCGAAGTCGACCGGCGTGGTCGCATCGGCGATCACGACCACCTCCGATGGTCCGGCGAAGGCCGACGGCACGCCGACCAGACCGGCAGAGGCGACCTCGCGCTTGGCCTGGGCCACTCGGGCGCTGCCCGGGCCGACGATCACATCGACCCGCCGGATCGACTCGGTGCCGTAGGCCAGCGCGCCGATGACGCCGGGGCCGCCCACGCGGTACACCTCGTCCACGCCGGCCAGGGCCGCGGCGGCCAGGATGCCCGGCGCCACGGAGCCGTCGGCCTGGGGTGAGGTCACGAGCACCACCTCGGCCACGCCGGCCACCTTGGCGGGGATGGCGGTCATCAGCACGGTCGACACCAGGGGCGCCAGCGCGGACGGCACGTAGCAGGCGGCCCGGTCGACGGGTCGCTGGAGCTCACGGACCGTGATGGCCCCGTTCTGATGGGTGGCGTCGGGGTGGCGCTGGGCCTCGTGGTAGGCGGTGATGTTGCGGTGGGCCACGACGAGCGCCTCCCGCAGGGCGGGGTCGATGGCGTCGAGCGCGGCACGCACCTCGGCAGCCGGCACCTGCAACGAGTCGATCCGGGCGCCGTCGTAGCGCTCGGTCAGCTCCCGCAGGGCGACGTCGCCGCGGGCCCGCACGTCGGCCAGCAGGGCCCGCACCTCGTCGATGGGCGGCTCGACCTGGGCGTGGGGTCGGGGCAGACGACCGCGCAGGTCGCCGGTCACGCCGCGGAGATCGAGTCGCTGGAGCACGACCGGCGAGGTTACGTGGGCCCCGGAGGCGGTCCCCAACCGGTTCGGCGGCCACACTGGCGCCATGCAGCTCGATGCCGCCCACCTCTCGTCGCTGTCGTCGGCTCTCGGAGACCTCACCGAGCGCATCACGGCCCTGGCCGACGGCTACCAGAGCTCGCCCCGGGAGGACGTGGCCGCCGACCTCTACGACGTGGAGCGCCACCTGCAGGCCGCCCATCGACGCCTGCGCTCGCTCGTCGACAAGCTCTGACGGCCCCGATCCGCCTGGCACTGCACGCGACGAGGGCGCCCCGTGAGGGGCGCCCTCGTCGGCGACATCAGGCGGCGGATCCCGATGTCGCATCGGAACCGGGTGGCGGGACCCGGGTTCGCACCCCGGTCATCGCTCCGGCCCGCCATCAGGATACGGCAAACTTACCGCCGGTACGATTCGCGTCCGAAGTGCGCCCTCTGTGCCTCGCCGTTCGGCACCACGCCCAGGTCAGCCGTGACCGGCGCTCGGACAGAAGTCGGCCAGCACGCACTCGCCACAGCGGGGCTTGCGGGCCACGCACACCGCCCTGCCGTGCAGGATCAGCCGCAGGCTGAACATCCCCCGCTCGCGGGCGGGCACCATCGGGTTGAGGGCCATCTCCGCCTTGACCGGATCGGTCTCCGTGGTCAGGCCGAGCCGGACGGACAGCCGCCCGACGTGGGTGTCGACCGGCATCCCGGGCAGGTCCATGGCCACGCTGCGCAGGACGTTGGCCGTCTTGCGCCCCACGCCCGGCAGGGTGACGAGGTCAGCCATCGCGCTGGGCACCTGGCCGTCGAAGCGCTCGACCACCCCTGTCGCCATGCCGATCAGGCTCTTCGCCTTGTTCTTGTAGAAGCCGGTGGACCGGACGATCTCCTCCAGCTCGGCGGTGTCGGCCACCGCCAGATCCTGCGGCGCGGGGTACCGGGCGAAGAGGGCGGGCGTCACCATGTTCACCCGTTCGTCGGTGCACTGGGCCGACAGGATGGTGGCGGCCAGCAGCTCGTAGGGGTTGCGGTGGCGTAGCGCGCACAGCTCGGCGGCCGTGCCGGGGTACTCCTCGCCGAGGCGCTCGTGCGTGCGACGGGCCCGACCGGCCGGGGTGCGCGGGCGGCGTTCGGGAGCAGGGGTCGAGGTGAGCGACATCGAGCGGGAGGGTATCGGCCGAGCCGCCGCCGTCGGTCGAGCCACGACCATCGGGCTGTCCGGGTCACGCCAGTAGCCTGGCCACCATGCACGACCCGGAGCACCAGCACCAGCACCCGTCGGGCGCGGTCGCGCTCGCGGAGGTCGGGTCCACGGCCTGGTTGGTGCCCGTCGGAGACCTGTGGGAGCTCGACCTCGGCCAGCTCCCCGAGGACGCCACTGACGCCTCCCGGGTCGGCCGTGACCGCATGGCCGCCGGGATCGATGCCCTCGCCGGCCGAGGCGGTGGCCGGCTGCGCCTCTGGGTGCGGGCCAGCGACCCCATCGGCGCCTCGGTGGCCGAGGCGGCCGGGATGCACCTGGCCCGGGAGCTGGTGCAGATGCGCCGTCCGCTCCCGGTGGACGAGCCCTGGTCCCTCGACGTGCGGCCCTTCGCGGTGGGGCGGGACGAGCTCCGCTGGCTGTCCGTGAACAACCGAGCCTTCGCCTGGCACCCTGAGCAGAGCGACCTCACCCTCGACGAGCTCCGCGAGCGCGAGGCGGAGCCGTGGTTCGACCCGGCCGGGTTCCTGCTGCACGAGGTGGACGGCGAGCTCCTCGGCTTCTGCTGGACCAAGGTGCACGCCGACACCGAGCCGCTGCTGGGCGAGATCTACGTCATCGCCGTCGACCCGTCGGCCCACCAGCGGGGCCTCGGTCGCCAGCTCGTGCTGGCGGGACTCGACCACCTCCACCGGACGGGCCTGCGCCAGGGGATGCTCTACGTCGAAGCCGACAACGAGCCCGCCCTGCGCCTCTACCGCGACCTCGGGTTCGGCGTGCACAGCACGGACCGCGCCTACGTGCTCGACGTGGTCAGCGCATGACCTCGCGCGCCAGCCGCTACGACGTCGACCGCGACGACCTTGGCGCCATCCTCTCCGGCCAACCTCGCTACCGGGTCGACCAGGTCTGGGCCGGGCTCTACGAGCAGCTGGCCGCTCCCGACGAGCTCACCAACCTCCCCAAGGCGCTGCGGGCCGACCTCGAGGAGCGGCTGCCCCTCGCCCTCGACGTCATCGCCGAGTCGACCAGCGACCGCGGCGAGACCGTGAAGTGGCTCTGGGCGCTCCACGACGGCACCCGCGTCGAGACCGTGCTCATGCACTACGACGAGCGCTCCACGGTGTGCGTGTCGAGCCAGGCCGGCTGCGCCATGGGTTGCACCTTCTGCGCCACGGGACAGGCCGGCTTCGACCGCCAGCTCACCATCGGCGAGATCGTCGAGCAGGTGGTGCGAGCCAGCCGACGGGCCCGCGCCGACGGTCGACGCCTCTCCAACGTGGTGTTCATGGGCATGGGCGAGCCGCTGGCCAACTACGACGCCACCTGGGCCGCCGTCGAGCGCATCCACGGCGGGCTGGGCCTCTCCGCCCGTCACCTCACGGTGTCCACGGTGGGCGTCGTCCCCGGGATCCGCCGGCTGGCCACCGAGGCGCTGCCCGTCAACCTGGCCGTGTCACTGCACGCCGCCGACGACGCCCTGCGCGACACGCTGGTGCCGCTCAACAAGCGCTACCCGCTGTCCACGTTGATGGATGCCTGCGCCGGCTACCTGCAGGCCAAGGGCCGACGGCTGTCGTTCGAGTGGGCCCTGATCGACGGCGTGAACGACCGCGACATCGACGCCGACCAGCTGATCGACCGCTCGCGCAGCCTCCCGCTGCCCGCCCACGTGAACCTGATCCCACTCAACCCCACCCCCGGCTACGCCGTCCTCGGCTCCCCCATGCGTCGGGTGAAGGCCTTCCGGGACCGCTTGCGCGAGGGCGGGGTCAACGCCACCGTCCGCCAGACCCGCGGCACCGAGATCGACGCCGCCTGCGGACAGCTGCGGGCCATCCACGCCGAGCCCGTCCTCAAGATCTCTGCCCGCTGAGCGCGTGGGGTGGGTCAGCGCACGAGGACGGTGGTCGTCTCCGTGGGGCGGATGGCGCAGGTGAGCGACTCGGAGGGCCACACCACCGCCCCCGGCCACACCACGCAGCGATCGAGCCGGCCGGCCACGATGGCGCCCTCACCCACCACGCTGGCGCCGCCGCTCGCCTGCAGGTTGGCGTCCAGGTACTGGCCCGGCGTGCCGCAGTCGACGAACGGTCCGTCGTGGCGCACCACCTCGAGCCGTCCCGCCCGCTGCGCCGGCCGCCACGACCGCTCGTAGAGGCCGCTCGGCTCCGCCTCGAGCGGCGCCACCTCCGACCAGGGCAGCAACGCCCCCGCCACACGGCTGGTGGGCGTGAGGGCGTCGTCCCCCACGACGAGCAGTCGCACCCGCTCCCCGTCCCAGCCTGCCGTGAGCTCCGCCAGCGACCCGGGGCACCAGGCATCGGCGTTGACGACCACGACCCCCCGGCCGTCGATCCACGCCCGCAGGTTCCCGAGCGCCCCCGCCGTGCCCAGCGCAACCCCCGCTTCCACCGCGACGTGCACGTCGTCTCCCAGGTGGGCCTCCATGGCGGCCCGACCGTGGTGCACGTTCACAGCCGTCTCCGCGACCACGCCGCGCAGGCGTTCTCGGGCCAGGTCGACCAGCGCCACGTTGCCCACCGGGCACAGCGCCTTGGGGCGCAGCAGCGTCAGCGGACGCAGGCGAGTGCCTGCGCCGGCCGCCAGCACCACCCCCACGAGGCCGCTGCCCATCCTGGTCATCCTCCCATGCCCCGCTGGTGGCGCCTGCGGCCGTCGGGCATGATCGGGAGATGACCACCATCGTGCAAGGGATCGCCGGCCTCAAGGAGCTCGTGGGGCAGCACCTCGGCTACAGCGACTACCTCGAGATCACCCAGGAGCGGGTGAACCTGTTCGCCGACGCCACCGGCGACCACCAGTGGATCCACGTGGATGTCGAGCGAGCCACTGCCGAAAGCCCCTTCGGCGGCCCCATTGCCCACGGATACCTCACCTTGTCGCTCGGCCCGGTGCTCGTGCCTCAGGTGGTGCAGGTGCACGGCATCAAGATGGGCGTGAACTACGGCTGCGAGAAGGTGCGCTTCCCGCCGCCCGTGCCCGTGGGCGCCAAGCTCCTCGTCG
>JBKJIL010000026.1:0-8961 GCA_046598435.1 Acidimicrobiales bacterium | reverse complement strand
GGCCACCGAGCAGGGCGTCGACCTGAAGGAGAGCTGGGCCTACTCGGACAGCTTCTACGACCTGCCCATGCTGGGGGCGGTCAAGCACCCGGTGGCCGTCAACCCCGATCCCCGGATGCTGGTGGTGGCCCTGCTGCGCCGCTGGCCGGTGGTGCACCTCGACGTGCCGGCGGGGGTGCCCAAGCTGCCGATCCTCGGGCTCGAGCCGCAGCAGGCCGTCATGGCGCTCACGCGGCCCGGCCTGGTGCCCTACGCCCGCTTCGAGATCAGTGGCGTCGAGCACATCCCCGCGGAGGGGCCGGCCATCGTGGTCGGCAACCACCGGAGCTACTTCGACCCCATGGCGCTGGGCATGGCGCTGGCCAAGCGGGGCCGCCCCGTCCGCTTCCTCGGCAAGAAGGAGGTGTTCGACGCGCCGATCGTCGGTCAGCTGGCCCGCGCCATGGGCGGCATCCGCGTCGAGCGGGGCACGGGCTCCGACGAGCCGTTGGCGGAGGCGGCCGCCGCCCTCGAGATGGGTGAGATCGTGGCGATGATGCCGCAGGGCACCATCCCGCGCGGCCCGGCCTTCTTCGATCCGGTGCTGCAGGGCCGGTGGGGTGCGGCGCGGCTGGCGGCCATGACCGGCGCCCCCGTGATCCCCGTCGGGCTGTGGGGCACCGAGAAGGTCTGGCCGCGCAGCGAGCGCCTGCCCAACGTGCTCGCCATCGGCCACCCACCGACCGTGACGGTGACGGTGGGCGCGCCGGTCAAGGGCCTCACCGGCCGGTCGTCCGACGCCGACACCAAGCGGATCATGACGGCCATCACCAAGCTGCTCCCGGCCGAGGCCCGCAAGAAGCGGACCTACACCGATGAGGAGCTGGCGAGGACCTACCCCGGCGGCAAGGTGCGCGACACCGACGAGACGAACCGGCGGCCCGGCAAGGACTGAGCGCGGGCTGGGGAGCGGTCGGGGATCAGCCGAGCTGCTTCTGGCGGATGATGTTGAGGGCGCCGCCGGCGCGGAACCAGTCGATCTGCTCGGGGCTGAAGGTGTGGTTGGCGAGGAAGTCGATCGTCGAGCCGTCGGGCTTGTGGATCGTGCACCGCACCGGCGTGTCGGGGGCCAGCTGCGCCAAGCCGTGCACGCTGATGGTGTCAGCCTCGGCGATCTGGTCGTAGGTGGCAGGGTCAGCGAAGGTCAGCGGCAGGATGCCCTGCTTCTTCAGGTTCGTCTCGTGGATGCGAGCGAAGCTCCGGGAGAGGATCACCTTGCCGTTGCGGAAGCGGGGCTCCATGGCGGCGTGCTCTCTCGAGCTGCCCTCGCCCATGTTCTCGTCGCCGATGGCCACCCACCCCACGCCGGCCTCGTGGAGGCGCTTGGCGATCTCGGGGTACGTGCGGGTCTCGCCGTCGAGCGGGTCGCGCCCGGTGCCGGCCTCGCCGGTGTAGGCGTTGATGGCGCCGAGGTAGAGGTTGCCGGAGATGTTCTCGAGGTGGCCGCGGTACTTGAGCCAGGGGCCGGCCGCCGAGATGTGGTCGGTGGTGCACTTGCCCTGTGCCTTCATGAGCACCGGGAGCTCCACGTAGTCGTGACCGTCCCACGGGGCGAAGGCCTCCAGCACCTGCAGCCGGTCGCTCTGCGGGTCGACCACCACCTCCACGCCGCGGGCGTCGGCGGGCGGGGCCTGGAACGTCTCCTCCCCGGGATCGAAGCCACCCTGGGGCAGGGCTTCGCCGACGGGCGGATCGAGGCGCACCGCTTCACCGGCGTCGTTGGTGAGGGTGTCGGTGCGCGGGTCGAAGTCGAGCGTGCCGGCCAGGGCCAGCGCCACCACCGTGTCGGGGCTGGTGACGAAGGCGAGCGTGTTGGCGTTGCCGTCGTTGCGCTTGGGGAAGTTGCGGTTGTAGCTGTTCACGATCGTGTTCAGCTTGGACGGGTCGAGATCGGTGCGATCCCACTGCCCGATGCAGGGCCCGCAGGCGTTGGCGAGCACCGTGCCGCCGATGGCCTCGAGGTCGGCGAGCAGGCCGTCGCGCTCGATGGTGGCGCGGGTCTGCTCGGAGCCGGGGGTGATCATCAGCTGCGTCTTGGCCCTCAGGCCGAGGGCCTTGGCCTGCCGGGCGATCGACGCGGCCCGGGTGATGTCCTCGTACGAGCTGTTGGTGCACGACCCGATGAGGGCGGAGGAGATCTCGAGGGGCCAGCCGGCGGCCCGAGCGGCGTCGCCCACGTCGGCCAGCGGGTGGGCGAGGTCGGGGGAGTGGGGGCCGTTGATCATCGGGCCGAGCTGGTCGAGATCGATCTCGATGACCTGGTCGAAGTAGGTGCCGGGGTTGGCCACGACGTCGTCGTCGGGGCGGAGGTCGCCGGCCACGGCGTCGGCGGCGTCGGCGATGGCGGCCCGACCGGTGGCCCGGAGGTAGGCGGCCATGTTGGCGTCGTAGGGGAAGAGCGACGTGGTGGCGCCGATCTCCGCGCCCATGTTGCAGACGGTGGCCTTGCCGGTGGCCGTGATGCTGTCGGCGCCCGGGCCGAAGTACTCGATGATGGCGCCGGTGCCGCCCTTCACGGTCAGGATCTCGGCCACCTTCAAGATGATGTCCTTGGGGCTCGACCAGCCGGACAGCTGGCCGGTGAGGTGCACGCCGATGAGCTTCGGCCAGCGCACGTTGAAGGAGAACCCGGTCATGACGTCGACGGCATCCGCCCCGCCCACGCCGATGGCGACCATGCCGAGCCCGCCGGCGTTGGGCGTGTGGCTGTCGGTGCCGATCATCATCCCGCCCGGGAAGGCGTAGTTCTCCAGCACGACCTGGTGGATGATGCCGCTGCCCGGCTTCCAGAAGCCGATGCCGTACTTCGCCGACACCGTGCGGAGGAACTCGTACACCTCGCTGTTGGTGTCGAGGGCGAACTTGAGGTCGAGGGCGGCGCCGGCCTTGGCGAGGATCAGGTGGTCGCAGTGCACCGTGGACGGCACGGCCACCTGGGGCAGGCCAGCGGTCATGAACTGCAGGAGCGCCATCTGAGCGGTCGCGTCCTGCATGGCCACGCGGTCGGGATCGAAGTCGTTGTAGGTGCGACCGCGGTCGATGTCCTGGCTGGCATCGCGCAGGTGGTTGATCAGCACCTTCTCGGCCAGGGTGAGGCTCCGACCGAGGCGGGCGCGCCCGAGGGCGGCCCGCTGCGGGAGACGGGAGTACACCTCCTGCACCAGCTCGATGGGGGTGGTGGCGGAGATGTCGGCGCCGGTGCTGGTCATGGTGGAACCCCTCGCTGCTTGCGTCGTCCTTCGTTTGATACAAGTATAGGACAAGTGCGCGAGATCCGCTACCGGGCCATAGCCGACGATCTCCGCCAGCGGGTCAGCGCTGGCGAGTTCGCCGCCGGCCGCCTCCTACCCAGCGAGTCCGAGCTGTCGGCATCCTATGCAGCGAGCCGGATCACGGTCCGCAAGGCGCTCGAGCTGCTGCGCGACGAGGGGCTGGTGGACGCCCGCCAGGGCCTGGGGTGGTTCGCGGCCGTGGATCCGCTGCGGCAGTCCCTGGGCCGGCTCGGCACCATCGAGGGCCAGCTGGCCGAGTCGGGCCTGCGCTCTGATCGACGGATCCTCGACTTCGGGTTCGTGTCGGCACCCGCGCGCGTCCGCCAGGTGCTGGGTGCCACGACCGTCCTCGAGGTCCGACGCCTCAACCTGGCCGATGGCGAGCCGTTCGCCCGGGTCACCGTGTGGTGCCCCGACGAGCTCGGGTCGCACCTCTCACGGGCCGACGTCGAGCGGGCCCCCTTCTACGAGCTGCTCGACGTGCCGCTCGGTGGCGCCGTCCAGACGATCGGGGCCGCTCTGGCGTCGCCGGAGGACGCCGCTCTCCTCGAGGTGCCACCTGGGTCGCCCGTGCTGCGCTGCGAGCGGATCACCTCCACCCCCGACGGACGACCGGTGCTGATCTCCGAGCACGTGTTCCCGGCGCACCGCACCGAGTTCGTGGTCGACCTGCCGCTCGCCGAGCCCAGCATCGCCCCGAGCGGTCTGCGCCTCGTGGAGTAGCGCCCGGACCTACCATCGCCGGATGGACGAGGCGGCCGGCGTCGGCAGGGGACCCTTCACGGGCCCCGTCGTCGCCGGCTCGCGGCTCTTCGAGATGTCGATCGACCTCCTCGCCGTCCTGGATCTCGACACTCGCCTCCTCGAGGCCAGCCGATCGTGGGAGCGGGCCCTGGGATGGCCGCTGACCGCCATCGTGAACCGGCCCCTCCTCGAGCTCGTCCACCCCGAGGACACGGCGCACATCGGGGTCGAGCTGGCCCGCCTGGCCACCGGCGACGACATCGTGGCCACCGTGGTTCGCCTGCGCACGAGCGAGGGCGGCTACCTCTGGCTCCAGGGCAACGCTCGGGCCGATCTGTCCGCCGGACGGATCTTCCTCACGGCCACCGACATCACCGCTCGGGTGGAGCTGGAGCAGGCCCTGCGTCGCCAGATGCAGCTCGAGGAGCTGGTGGCGTCGATCGCGGCGGGCCTGATCGGCACTCCACCAGACGAGACGCTCTCCGAGATCGAACGAGGTGTGGCCGAGCTGGCACGGGTCACCGGGGCCGACCGGGGGCACTTCTTGCGGGCCAGTCGCCGCGATGCCGAACGCGACTACGTGGAGTGGCGCGACCCCGGGACCGTCCAGGCCGCCCACACCCCCGCCCCGGACCGTGACGTCCAGCACTGGTGGCGGGAGGTGCTGCAGACGGGGCGCGTGCTCGTCCTGGCGACGGTCGAGGACCTCGGCGACGAGGCGCCAAAGGTCGTGCAGTCGCTGCAGGACGACGGCGTGCGGTCCCTGCTCCACGTGCCCCTGCGCCGGCACGGCGACCGCTGGGGCTTCCTCACCCTCGTCGCAGTGCGGAAGGAGATCTCCTTCAGCGATGCGGTCTCGGCGCTCCTGCAGGTCGCCGGGGAGTGCTTCATGATCGCGCTGGCCCAGCGAGATGACGCACTCGCCCTGCACGAGGCACGTCGGGAGCTGGAGCAGCGAAACGCCCAGCTGGAGCGCTCCAACGAGGAGCTCGAGCGCTTCGCCTACTCCGCTGCGCACGACCTCAAGGCGCCCCTCTCGCGGATCGAGATGGCGCTCTCGGCGGCATCCGGTGCGCTCGGTCCCGAGGCCGGGATGGGGCCCACCCACGAGCTGCTGTCGATCGCTCGCCGGGGCTCGGCCCGCATGCGCCAGCTCATCGAGGACCTGCTGGCCTTCGCGGCTGTGGGGCAGGTGACCGAGGGACGTGCGCCCGTCGATCTCGACGATGTGCTGCGCCAGGTGCTGTCTGACCTCGAGCCTGCCATCGAGGCCAGTGCGGCCACCATCACGAGCTCGTCACTCCCGGAGGTGCACGGCCACCGCGCGCTGCTCGGGCAGCTGCTCCAGAACCTGCTCACCAACGCCCTCAAGTTCGCCCGGCCCGGCGTTCCGCCCGTGGTGCGCATCACCGCCGAGACCACCACCGATGGGGTCACCGTCACCGTGGCCGACAACGGGATCGGTGTCGACCCGGCTGCTCGCGAGGAGGTGTTCGGCGTGTTCGCCCGCCTGAACGCTGACGAGTCCTCGCCCGGCAGCGGCATCGGCCTGGCCACGTGCCTCAAGGTCGTCACCCACCATGGCGGGCGGATCTGGCTCGACGAGGGCATCGACGGCGGCACGGCGGCCCACGTCTGGCTGCCGGTGCCCCCCATCGCGTGAGCGGGCTGCGGCGACGGTCGGTCGGGCTCAGGGGCCGCCGCGAGCCCGCACCTCGAGGACGAGGCCCTCGAGGGTGAGCACCCACGGACCTCCGTTCGGCCCGGGCACGACGGCGATGGGGGCCTTCACCCGCAGCCCGAGATCGCGCACCACGGCCGGCTCGTCGGGCGACGCGCCGCGCTGGAGGGCATAGAGGCGTCCGCGGCAGTAGTCCGTGTGCAGGAGCCAGCCGTCGAGGGAGGCGACGGCGGACTGGCGAGGCACGTAGCCGACCACCACCGCACACCAGCCCTCTGCGTGGGGATAGGCGTGGATGGGCGCCACGTCGCCACCGGGCACGTCGCCGCCCTCGAACTCGGCAATCGCCTCCCGGCGGTCCCAGCCGAGGTTGGCGCCGCCCGCGCTGCGCCCGCGGGTGGGCAGGCGGTCGATCTCCTCCCAGCAGCTCTGCCCGACGTCGCCGAGCCAGAGGTCGCCGGTGGTGCCGTCCAGCGTCATCCGGAACGGGTTCCGCACACCCAGAGCCCAGATCTCCGGGCGCCACCCGTATCGGTCGGCGAACGGGTTGTCGGTGGGGATGGCGTAGGGCCGACGCCCGTCCGGGGTGGGGGCGATCCGCAGCACCTTGCCCAGCAGGGTGGAGGGATCCTGCGCGTGCTCGCGCGGATCGCCCAGCCCACCGCCGTCGCCCATGCCGATGTAGAGCAGGCCGTCGGGTCCGAACAGCAGCGAGCCGCCATGGTGCTGCAGCGACGAGGGGTGGTCCACGCGCAGCACGACCCGCTCATCGGTCGCGACGGGCCGACCGGCGGCATCGAGCGGGTACGCCGTCAGCACGTCGTCGCGGCTGCGGTCGGCGCGGTAGACGTACAGCCAGGAGCCGTCTGGGTCGTAGGCCACGGCCAGCAGGCCGCCGTCGCCGTCGTCCAACGTGTCGGCGCTGAGGTCGAGCAGCACCTGCTCGGTGACGGAACCGTCGACCAGGGCGATGACTCGGCCGGCGCGCTCGCCGACCACGCCCTCCACGATGGCGTCGGGATGTCGGCCGGGACGCAGGGCGAGGCTGGTCGGCTCGTCAGCGAGACCGACGGCGACGAGGCTGAGCGGCCCACCCGGGAGGACCGGCACCGGCTCCGGTGCGGGCTCGGCGGGGCAGTCTCGATCGGCGGCCCGCCGGCTCGACGACGTCGTGGCGCGGCTCTCGGACAGGCCCACCACTGCGCTCACCGCGCCGCCGACGACCACGACGGTCGTGGCCAGCAGCAGGGCCAGCGATCGGCCCAGGCGCGGGGTCAGAGCTTCGGCCACCCACGGCTCTGGCGGCGACGCTTGCGACTCCGGTCACCGAGGGCCCACGCGCGGCGCCAGGCCGGTGCGTCGGGGCCGGTGAGAGCCGGGGTCGTGCCGGCGGCGGCGCGTTGTCGGGCCTGCCACCAGTCGGTGGTCGCCTCGTCGGCGAGGGTAGCCACGGCCCGTTCGATCCGCTCCGCGAAGCGGGTGGCGTTCTCGCCGTCGGCCGGGAGGAGGGGCACGCCGTAGGTCACCCGCACGTTGGCCGGGGTGGGGAGGCGGGCGCCCTTGCGCAGGATGCGGGCCGTCCCCTCGATGTGCAGCGGCACCACCGGCACGTTGCACCGACTCGACAGGTAGGCGGCCCCGCCCCGGAAGGGCTGACCCCAGCCGTCCGGCGACCGGCCGCCCTCGGGGAAGATGAGCATCGACCAGCCGGCGCCGATGAGCTCGGCGGCCTGGTCGGCCGACCGGCGCGTCACCTTCGAGCGCTCGATGGGGATGGCGCCGATCACCAGCGCCGACACCGCCGAGGTGATCCGGGTGCGGAAGAAGTAGTCGGCGGCCGCGCCCACGAAGACGCGGTGGCGCCATGGCTCGGGGATCGACGTGAGGACCACGGGCGTGTCGAGGTGGCTGTGGTGGTTGCCGGCGAAGATGACCGGGCCGTCGGTGAGGCCGGCCAGCCGGTCGATGCCGTCGCGCTCGGGCGCGCCGAGAGCGGCCATGGTCGGGCGCATCACGCCCTCGAGGAGCAGCAGCCGAGCGAACCGGGCCGGGAAGCGTCGTGCCCAGTCGGTGTCGTAGTCGGCGCCGAGCTTGCGCGTGGGCGGGGGCGCCTCGACGCCGCCGGGCACGGTGGGCGCCGAGAACGGGAACGGGAGGCGGGGGAGCGACGGGGCCTTCATCACCGGCTGGTCACTGGACGTCCGCCATCACGATGGGCGGGTTGTGCAGGTGGGTGATGGTGGCGTCGCGGCCGACGACGTCGGCGGCCATCTCGAGCGCATCGTTGAGCGTGGAGGCGGGCGTGAAGCCGAGGCGGCGGACCGACCGCGGCTCGCCGCCCACGATGATCACCTTGCCGACGTGCTGGAGGGCGTGGCTGCCCCAGTACCACATGTAGAACGGGTGCACGCCGTGGTAGGCGTAGCTGGTGCGGTACAAGTGCTTGTACCACTCGTCCTCGGCGAACTGCTTCTCGTACTTGGCCTCGATCACCAACGGGTCGGTGGTCTCACTGAGCACCTGCTCGAAGAAGTCGATGTAACTCGGGTGATGCACCGGGTGGAACTCCCACGGAGTGGGGTGCGACATGATGATCACACCGCCCTCGCGCACCAGGGGCTTGTTTCGGTAGAGGTTGAAGAAGTATCCCAACCCGAGACACATCACCAGGATCGGATTCATGATCGAGTTGACGTTGTAGGGACACACGTACGGCAGGCCCATGGTCAAGATGTCGGTCTGGCCCTGCACGGTCACCAGCTGCTGGCGGAAGACGTTCTCGGTGGTGCGCTCGTGCACCGCTTCGATCTCGCCGGCCTGCACGCTCGTCAGCGCGTAGGGGGACTCCCACGAGTTGAAGATCTTGCGTTTGGCGCGACCGGAGAGTGTCTTGAGCCCAGTGTTCATGGCCATGTACTGGGCTCGGTCCCGGCTGGTCCACTCCCATTCGCGCTTTTGGAGGAACGCCATGGGGCCGGTGGTACCGAAGCTGTCGTTGTTGACGGTGGTCTCGATCTGGAAGATCTTGATTCCGGCGTCGCGGATGACCTTGCCTTGGCGCCAATTGCTGTGGTGCAGCTCGCTGCGATGGCGGTCCATGAACGACTTCGACTGGAGCATCGTCTTGACATTGTGGTGGTGGCGCAGCGCGCGGTACCCCGACAGGCCAGTGGCGGTGGACTTGTGCCCGCCGTCCATGGCGACGAGGTTGATGTTGACGTAGAC
>JBKJIL010000264.1:0-13055 GCA_046598435.1 Acidimicrobiales bacterium | reverse complement strand
GGCGGTGTGGAAGATCGAGGTGGAGAACTTCCCCGCCTTCATCGTCGTGGATGACAAGGGCCACGACTTCTTCGACCTCGTGAGCACTCCCGTCACGCTGGGCTGATCCCCGAGCCCGACCGTCAGGCCATCTCGACGAGCTCGAGGTAGTCGTCGGTCCAGTGGTCGAGGGTGCCCTCCGGCATGAGCAGCACCTTGTTCGGCTCCAGGTCGCGCACGAACTGGGCGTCGTGGCTCACGAGCACGATCGAGCCCGGCCAGCCCTTGAGGCCGTGCGCCACCGCCTCTCGTGAGCCGGGGTCGAGGTTGTTGGTGGGCTCGTCGAGCAGCAGCAGGTTGTGGCGGCCCGCCACGAGGATCCCGAGAGCCAGCTTGGTCTTCTCGCCGCCGGACAGCGTGCCCGCGTCCTGGTGCACCTTGTCGCCCGTGAGGCCCATGGCGCCCACGATCGACCGCAGCATCGGGTCAGGAGCGTGGGGCACCTGCTCACGCAGGTGCTCGAGGATGGTGCGCCCCGCGTGGATGCCCTCGTGCTCCTGGGCGTAGTAGCCGGCGACGACGTTGTGGCCCAGCTGGAAGCGACCAGCCTCGGGCGCTCGCTCGCCCGCCAGGACCTTCAGCAGGCTCGTCTTGCCGGCGCCGTTGAGCCCCATGATGAGGAGTCGCTCGCCCCGCTCGACGGCGAGCTCGACGTTGCGGAACACCTCGAGGTCGCCGTAGCTGACCGCCAGCCCCGATCCCTCCAGCGCCACTCGACCCGACTGCGGCGGCGGCGGGAACCGCACGTGTACGGCGCGGTTCCCCTTTGACACCTCGACCGCACCCGCCTCGAGGCGGGTGATGCGCTTCTCGATGCTGTGGGCCATCGACGCCTTGGAGGCCTTGGCGCCGAAGCGGTCGACGAGGGTCTGCAGGCGGTCGATCTCCTTGGCCTGGCGCTGGGCCACCTTGGCCAGGCGCACCTCGTCGCGCTCACGGGCCACGAGGTACTGGCTGTAGGTTCCCTTGTACTCGTCCATGCTGCCGAGGCTGGCATCGTCGTAGCGATCCAGGTGCAGGACGCGGGTGATGGCCTCGTCGAGCAGGTCGAGGTCGTGGCTGATCACCAGCAGCGCGCCCCGGTAGGCCCGCATGAAGCCGAGCAGCCACTCCTTGGCGTCGCTGTCGAGGTGGTTGGTGGGCTCATCGAGGAGGAGCACGTCGCTGCCCGCGAAGAGGATGCGAGCGATCTCGACCCGACGGCGCTGGCCGCCGGAGAGCGCGCTGATGGGCAGATCGAGCCGGCTCGGGTCCAGACCCAGACCGGCGGAGATGCGGTGGACCTCGGCCTCGGCCGCGTACCCACCATCGTTGTTGAACAGCTCCTCGGCCCGCGTGAAGCGCTCCACGGCCCGGTCGGATGGGTCTTCCTCCATCTGGAGCCGCAGCTTCTCGAGCTGGGTGATGGCCTCGTCGAAGCCCCGACCGGAGAGGATGTGGCGGACGGCCGGGATGCTGTCGTCGACGCCTTCGATCTTGGGATCCTGGGGCAGGTAGCCCAGGCCCCCGGTGCGGTTGACCACGCCGGCGAAGGGCTCCGCGCCACCGCCGAGCACCTTCAGGAGGCTGGTCTTGCCCGCCCCGTTGCGACCCACCAGCCCGACCTTGTCGCGGGCGCGGATCGAGAAGCTGACCCCGTCCATGATGACGGAGCCGCCAACCTCGACGGCGAGCTCGCGAACCTGCAGCACGTGTCCATGCTCACAGGCCCGAGGTGACCAGGGCGAACCGGATCCGGGAGCTCCAGCAGCGAGCGGGTCAGTAGGGTCCGGCCATGCGCATCGGGATCTTCGCAGGAGACGTCGTCGGCTCAGGTGAGATCGAGGAGGTCGTGGCCGCCGCTCACACCATCGCGGCGGAGGGCTTCAGCTCGTTCTGGCTCCCGCAGATCTTCGGCCCCGACGCCATCACCGTGGCCAGCGTGATCGGCCGGGAGGTGCCCGCCCTCGAGGTGGGGACAGCGGTCGTGCCCACCTACCCGCGGCACCCGATGATGCTGGCCCAGCAGGCCCTCACCGCCAACGCGCTGTCGGGCGGCCACTTCACCCTCGGCATCGGGCTCTCCCACCAGATGGTCATCGAGTCGATCATGGGGCTCAGCTTCGAGAAGCCGGTGCGCCACATGCGGGAGTACCTCTCCATCCTGCGGCCGCTCATCCACGAGCGGGCGGTGGACTTCACCGGCGAGACGATGCGCACGTCGGCGGCCATCGACATCAAGGGGGCGGCACCGTGCCCGATCCTGGTCGCCGCCCTGGGCCCCAAGATGCTGGAGCTGGCAGGGGAGATGGCCGAAGGCACCATCACCTGGATGACCGGCGCAGAGACGCTGGCCAGCCACATCGTCCCCACCATCTCAGCAGCCGCGGCCGCCCACGGTCGCCCCGCCCCGCGCGTGGCGGCCGGGATCCCGATCTGCGTCACCGACGACCCTGACGGGGCCCGGCAGCGAGCGGCAGCCACCTTTGCCGTGTACGGGATCCTCCCGTCCTACCGCGCCATGCTCGACCGGGAGGGCCTGGCCGGACCGGCCGACCTGGCCCTGGTGGGCCCCGAGGACGTCGTGCTCGCCGGCCTCGACGCGTATGCCGCCACGGGCCTCACCGACTTCTTGGCCGTCGAGTTCGGCGCCACCGACGCGGAGCGTCACCGCACCAGAGACCTCCTGCGCGGCCGCCTGTAGCGGCTGATCGAGGCGTGCTCGTCAGCGGGCGATCCAGCCGCCGTCGATGGTGAGGGTGTGGCCGGTCATGTAGCTGCTGGCATCGCTGGCCAGGAAGAGCAGCGCGCCGTCGAGCTCGTGGACCTCGCCGGCCCGGCCCATCGGGCAGTTCTTGCGCATGTACCCGTTGGCGCCCTCGTCGGTGAACATGAGCTCGGTCATCTCCGACGGGAACCAGCCGGGAGCCAGCGCGTTGACGCGGATCCCCTTGCGCGCCCACTGGGCGCCCAGCTCCCGGGTGAGGTTCACGACCGCCCCCTTCGACGCACAGTACGACGCCTGCTTGATGGGGGTGGACGCGACCATGCCCAGGACAGAGGCCAGGTTGACGATGGTCCCGGTCCCCCGCTCGATCATGTGCCGGCCGGCGAGCTGGCTCAGCAGGAAGAGTGCGTTGAGGTTGACGTCGACCACGTTGCGGAACTCGCCGATGGGCTCGTGCTCGGCCGGCACCGGCGAGCCGATCCCGGCGTTGTTCACGAGGATGTCGAGGTGCCCCTCGATGCTGATGGCCGCCTCGATGAGGCGCTCGCAGTCCGCATCCACCGACACATCTGCGGTCACCGGCACGAGCCGGTCGCCCAGGTCGGCGGCCAGCCCTTCGAGCCGGTCGGTGCGCCGAGCCGACGCGACGACGGTGGCGCCGGCCGCGTGCAGCACCCGGGCGAACCGGTCGCCGAGACCGCTGGACGCGCCGGTCACGACCGCCACGCGGCCATCGAGTCGGAACGGGGTGGCGAGGTCGATCGTGCTCATGTCCAGAACCTAGGCGGCCCCGAACCAGCGACGCCCGTGCCAGGCTGCCGTGATGAAGGTGCGCATCGGCTTCGGCCTGGGAACGCGAGCATCGAGCGACCCTGATCGATTCGCGGCCCTGGTTCGGGGCCTCGAGCGCGAGCGGTTCGACTCGTTGTGGCTCTCCGAGCGGGTCACCGGCGACTGCCCCGACCCCGTCGTGGCCCTCGGGGTGGCGGCCGGGCTCACCAGCCGCATCAAGCTCGGGTTCTCCGTGCTCGTGCTGCCGGGACGCAACCCGATGCTCCTGGCCAAGGAGCTGGCCACCCTCGACCGGCTCTCGGGGGGCCGACTGCTGCCGGCCTTCGGGCTCGGTGCAGTCGACCCCGGCGAGCACCAGGCCTTCGGCGTGGCCCGCGAGGACCGAGCCCCGCAGTTCAACGAGGTGCTCCCCCTCCTGCGGCGGTTCTGGGCCGGGGAGACCGTCGACCACGACGGACGCTTCCACCACTACGACGGTGCTGTCGTCGCCCCCACCCCCCAGCAGGACCCGCTGGAGATCTGGCTGGGTGGCATCGCCCCGTCGGAGCTCAGGCGCTGCGGTCGCCTGGGCGACGGCTGGCTGCCGTCGTTCTGCACCCCGCAGGACGTGGCCGACGGGATCCCGGTGATCCAGCAGCACGCCGCGGCGGCGAACCGGATGATCGACTCCGAGCACTTCGGCGCCCTGCTGCCGTACTGCGAGGGCCCGCTGCCCGACGTCATCGCCGCCGGTGTGGCCAAGCGCCGCCCTGGCGTGGCGCCGAGCGACGTCATCGCCTCCGGGCTCGACGGCCTGCGCACGATGATCGAGCGCCACGTCGCGGTGGGCGGCTCGAAGTTCGTCGTCGTGCCCATCGCCGAGCCGACGGACTGGGATGCCCACCTCGCCGAGGTGGCCGAGGCGCTCCTGCCGCTCCAGACCTGAGCAGACCTCACCCGCGAGAAAACCTTGACCCATGGGTCAGGTCTGGCAGGATTCGTCCCGTTTCGTCCCGAACCTCCGGGTGCTACTGATCAGTGGTGGCCGCGGGGACGTTCGGCACCACACCAACTCGGGGGGGGTTTTCACGTGCGCAAGTCGTGGATCCAGCTGTACGCGCCGTTCATCGCGCTCGCCGCATTGCAGGCGGTGATCATCGTGGGGGCACCCTCCAAGGCGCCCAGCGAGTCGCAGGCGGCCTCGCTGGCTCCGCTCGAGAGCAACGGGGTGACGGGAACGGATGGCACGGGCTCCGGTGGCCTGGTCACCGACCCCGCCACCGGACTGCCTCTCGGCGGTGGCGACGCCACGGCGGGCGGCGCCTCCGGCTCGAGCGGGACTGCTGGCGGCACTGGGGGCAGTGGCAGTGGCAGTGGCGGCGGTACGACGGGCGGCGGGGCGGGCGAAGCGGCGGGTGACACCAGCCACTGCCGCGGCGGCCGCCAGACCGACGTCATCTACTCGGCCCCTCCTTGTCGTCCGAAGTTCGTGGGCAGCAACGGCGGCGCCACCTATCGCGGGGTCACCGACAAGGAGATCCTCGTCGTCAACTTCCAGTGCGAGCCCAACGAGCAGGTGAACGCCATCCTCGCCACGCAGGGCCTTGCGGCCAGCGAGGAAGAGTCCCAGGCGATGGACGACGCGGCGGTCAAGTTCATCAACGAGCGCTATGAGCTGTACGGCCGCAAGATCGTCGTGAAGCGGGTGATCGGCGATTGTTCGCTGACGCCTCCTGACCCGGCGAGGAGCCGCCAGGCTGCGGCCGAGGTCGTGAAGATGAACCCGTTCATGGTCATCCACTACGCGGCAGGCCCGGAGACCCACGACGTGTGGTCTCGCGCCGGCATCATCAGCCTCGGCGGGCCGAGCATGGACATCAGCTTCTACGCCGGCCGCCGCCCGTATCGCTACGACGTGTTCCCGAGCGGGACCGAGTCGGCCGACGAGGTCGCCGAGTACTACTGCACGAAGCTGGCCAAGGGCACGGCCACGAACGCTGGAGTGCTCATCCACCAGAGCATCGGTGGGCGCACCACCCCTCGCAAGCTCGCCGTGATCATCCCGGACAACGGCAACGGGGCGCAGACACCGGTGGCGGCTCGCGTGAAGGCGCTGGTGGAGAAGTGCAGCGGCAAGGACGTGCCGGTGTTCACCTACCAGTCCGACATCAACCGGGCCCAGGAGCAGACGCGAGTCACCATCGCCGGACTGATCAGCGCCAAGGTCACCACGGTGGCCTTCATGGGCGACCTGATCGCACCGGTGTTCATGACGAACGGTGCGACGCAGAACAGCTACTTCCCCGAGTGGCTGCTGCCGGGCCAGAACCTGCTCGACTACGACGTCTTGGGCCGCCTCTACGACCAGTCGCAGTGGGCCCACGCCTTCGGCCCGAGCCAGCTCGTGAAGCCCGTGCCGTTCGAGCAGAGCGACGCCCAGAAGATCTGGCGGGCGGCCGGCAACTCAGGCTCGGCCTGCGGCAGCTGCAACCTGGCCACCGGGTACTGGACCCTCATCGGGTCGATGCTCCAGGAAGGCGGGCCGACGCTCAACCCCCTCACCGTAGAGCGGGGCCTCGTCGGGGTGCGGTCCAGCCGAGGGGGCTGGGCCGAGACCAAGGGCAACCCCAGCCAGTACCTGATCAAGTTCGGACCCGGTGACTACAACGCCATCTCCGACTTCCGCGAGGTGTACTGGGATGCCTCGGCCACTTCCGGGATCGACGGCAAGAAGGGCGCCTACGTCGACATGAACGGAGGACGGCGGTACGAGCCGGGCCAGAACCAGCTCCCCGCCCAGTTCACCGTGCCGGCGAAGCCGCAGTGAGCACAGCCATGCTCCGCCGGATGGGCACGCCACTCAAGCTCCTCGTCGGCTACGTGGTGCTGATCGAGATCGCAGTGCAGGTGCTGTTCGGTCGACTTCACGTCGGGCCGATCGACGTCGGCCTGCGCTCGGCGGCGGTCCCCCACGCCATCTTCCTGAACGGCGCCACGATCGGCCTGCTCTACGGCCTGCTGGGCATGGGGCTCATCCTCGTCTACCGCGCCAACCGGATCATCAACTTCGCCCAGGCGCAGCTCGGGTCGGTCCCGGCCGTGGTGGCGCTGCTGCTCATGCTGCGCAAGGACGTGAACTACTTCCTGGTGGTGCCCATCGTGCTGGTGGGAGGCGCGCTGCTGGGCGCCTTCGTGGAGGTCACCTTCATCAGGCGGTTCAAGGACGCACCCCGGCTCATCGTCACGGTGGCCACCATCGGCGTGTCTCTGCTCC
This sequence comes from Acidimicrobiales bacterium, assembly GCA_046598435.1. Lineage (GTDB taxonomy): Bacteria > Actinomycetota > Acidimicrobiia > Acidimicrobiales > VFJN01 > VFJN01. The sequence goes on along the minus strand of JBKJIL010000264.1, from coordinate 6,264 downwards.
TGCTCGTCGTCGAGTTCCAAGCCCAGACATCGATCACGGGCGGGCTCGTCACCAGCAGCGACTTCCGGACACCGTGGACCCGCTTCGGGTTCGACTTCGGCCCGCTTCGCTTCACCGGCGACTTCATCATGGCCGCCGTCGTCACTGGCATCGTCTGCGCCCTGCTCGGCGCCTTCTTCCGGTTCACCGACATGGGCATAGCGGTGCGGGCGTCGGCGGAGAACGGAGAGCGAGCCGCGCTGCTCGGGATCCCGGTGCGTCGAGTCTCCACGGTCGTGTGGATCATCGCGGCGGTCCTCTCCGCCACGGCGGTGTTCCTTCGCGCCCCGATGGTCGGCCTCACGCTCGGGAGCTCCGTTGGGCCGTCGGTGCTGCTCTACGGCCTGGCCGCCGCCGTGGTCGCCCGCATGGACAGCCTGCCGGTCTGCATCGTCGCGGGCATGGGCATCGGCATCATCGACCAGTCGGCCCTCTACGGCACCCGCAAGTCGTCGCTCTCGGTGGCCATCATGCTCGTGGTCATCCTCGTGGCACTCCTCGCGCAGCGGGCCCGCCTGGCTCGTGCGTTCGACACTGCCATCGGCACCTGGGAATCGGCCAAGGAGTACCGTCCGATCCCGACTGAGCTCCGAGACACCACCGAGGTGGGCTACGCCCGCAGCGTCATCGCGGCGCTGGTGCTGTTCGCCACGGTGACGATGCCGATCCTGCTCCCGGATCGCTTCGCGGGACGGTTCAGCCTGGTGGTCATCATCGCCATCGTGGGCGTGTCGCTCGTGATCCTCACGGGCTGGTCAGGTCAGATCAGCCTCGGCCAGTTCGGCTTCGCGGGCATCGGGGCGGGAGTGGCGGGCGCGCTCACCACGAACCTTCACGCCGACTTCTTCATCTGCATCGTGGTGGCTGGCGTGGCCGGGGCGATCGCTGCGGTCCTCATCGGCCTCCCGGCCCTGCGCATCCAGGGCCTGTTCCTCGCGGTCACCACGCTGGCCTTCGCCTTCACGGTGCAGTACTTCCTGCTCAACCGTGACTACTTCGGCTGGGCGCTTCCCGAGCAGGGCGAGGTGATCGGCCGGCCCCGGCTCTACGGGCGCTTCGACCTGTCGAGCGACACCCGCTTCTACTTCGTGTGCCTCTTCTTCCTGGGGCTCTCGCTCCTCGCAGCAAGATCACTTCGGCGCAACCGGTCGGGTCGGGTGATGATCGGCGTGCGCGACAACGGCCGTGGCGTGCAGGCCTACGGCGTGAACCTCGCTCGCACGCGGCTGGCCGCCTTCGCCATCTCCGGCTTCATCGCCGCAGTGGCCGGTGCACTGCTCGCCTTCAAGACGGGCAGCGTCGACGCCACCACGTTCTCGCCGGAGCGCTCGATCGCGGTGTTCACCATCGCCGTCATCGGAGGCCTCACCTCGCTGCCGGGGGCGATGCTCGGCGCCATCTGGGTAGAGGGCGTGCCCTTCCTCTTCAACGGGAGCGAGTTCGTTCGCCTGCTCACCAGTGGCGTCGGGTTGCTGCTGCTGCTGCTGATCGTGCCCGGAGGCCTGTCTGAGATCATGTACCGACTGCGCGACACCTTCCTGCGTTGGGTGGCGGCCCGCAACGCCATCCACGTGCCCAGCCTCGTGTCCGACAGCCTCGTCGCCGACACCGGCACGGAGCTGGCCATCGCCGCGGGCGTCGCCGTCGACCTGTCGCACCACGACGTCGACGAGCTCGACCGGGATGTCCTCGCGGCGAGGGTGAGCGAGCTCGAAGCACGTCTCGCCGAGCTCGAGCTCGTCCCCCAAGCCAGTACGAACGGCCACGGCTCGCTCTCGCGGGCGACGAAGGGAGCCAAGCCGTGAACGGCCCGCGCAAGATGCTCCAGGAGGCAACGGGGGACGCCGCCACGCTCCCCTTGCTGGTGCTGTTCCTCTTGAACATGGTCGACGAGCTCGACCAGGTCACCTACGGGGTGGTGGCCCCGAACATCCGCGACACCTTCGGGGTGAGCGAAGCCACCATCGTGACGGTCGGTTCCCTGTCGGCGGCCCTCGTGATCATGCTCGTCGTACCGGTCAGCTACCACGCCGACCGTCGCAACCGGGTGAAGATGGTGTCGCTGGCGGCTCTGGCGTGGGGCTCGATGACGCTGCTCACCGGGTTGTCGGGCTTCGTGGGAGCGTTCGGCCTGCTGGTTCTCGCTCGCTTCGGAGCCGGCATCGGCCGCGTGATGAACGAGCCCGTCCATGTGAGCTTGCTCGCCGACTACTACCCCCCCTTGCAGCACGGTCGCATCTACAGCCTCCACCGGTCGGCCAACGCCATCGGCGGCGGCATGGTGCTCCTGTGCGCCTTCCTCGCCGACGTGGTCGGCTGGCGGCTCGGCTTCATGCTCCTCGCCGTTCCCACCTTCATCGCGTGGACCCTGCTCACCAGGCTCCACGAGCCCGTCCGGGGTGCGTCGATCGATCAGGCCCTCGCGCTGCGAGCAGATGAGGCCGACCGGGTGCCCTTCACCGAGGCATGGCGGCGCCTCAAGGGCATCCCCAGCCTCAAGCGATCGTGGTGGGCCGGCCTGTTCATCGGAGCCAGCGTCGTACCGATCGCCATCTTCTTGAACTTCTTCTTCGAGAAGGTCTACAACGTCGACAGCATCACCGCCCGCGGCGCCATCACGACGCTGTACTCGCTCGGATCACTTGTGGGCTTGCAGCTCGGCTCGAAGTACTCCACCAAGGCATTGATGAACGGCGATCTCCCTCGCCTCGCCACGCTGGGCGGGCTCACGCTCGCAGGGTCGGCCGTGGCGCTGCTCTGCCTCGCCCTGGCCCCATGGATCGGGGTGTCGATCGCGTTCGTGTTCGTCATCGGGATGGGGACGAGCTTCAACTCGTTCGGGCTTCCGCTCCTCGCCTCGATCGCTCCGCCAAGGTTGCGGTCACAGGCCCTTGGCTACTTCGTGTTCTTCATCGGCCTCGGCGCGCTCCTGCTCAGCCCCATCGTGGCCAGCATCGGTGAGGACAAGGGCTACCGCTACGGCATCGCCATCCTGTCCGGGCTCCTGGCAGTCGCCGGCGCCATCTACGCCAGCATGAGGCCGTTCGTTCGACGCGATGCCGAGCAGGCCTACAGCACCCTGATGACGGAGGCCGGCATCCTCGGCGATCGAGCTGCCGGCACCGAAGGCGCCCTGCTCATGTGCCGAGGCGTCGAGGTGGCCTACGGGCAGGTGCAGGTGCTCTTCGGAGTGGACCTCGAGGTGATGCCCGGTGAGATCGTGGCCCTCCTCGGCACGAACGGCGCCGGCAAGTCGACCCTCCTGCGAGCCATCAGCGGCACCACCGACCCCATCGGTGGCGCCATCTTCTTCGAGGGCCGCGACGTCACCCACGCCGATCCGGGGCAGACCGCCGCAATGGGCATCGTGCAGGTACCCGGCGGCAAGGCGGTGTTCCCCACCCTCACCGTGGCCGAGCACCTCCGAGCCGCGGGGTGGCTGTACCGCGACGACCCCACCCACCTCGAGGTGGCCACCGCCGAGGTCTACGAGCTGTTCCCTCGCCTGCGCGAGCGGATCGACCAGATGGCCGGCAACCTCTCCGGCGGCGAGCAGCAGATGCTGGCCCTCGCGATGGCCTTCATCGCCAAGCCCAAGCTGCTCATCATCGATGAGCTGTCCCTCGGGCTCGCTCCGACGATCGTGGAACAGCTCCTGGCCGTGGTGCGGCGCATCCAGCAGACCGGCACCGCCATCCTGCTGGTCGAGCAGTCACTCAACGTGGCCCTCACCTTGGCCGAGCGGGCGTACTTCATGGAGAAGGGAGAGGTTCGCTTCGAGGGCCCTACTGCCGAGCTCCTCCAGCGCGACGACATCGTGCGCTCAGTGTTCCTCGATGGCACCGCAGCGGCGACGGGCGGGCCCAAGGTCGCCGCCGTCGCTCGGGCCGAGCGCCGCGCTGAGCTCGACGGCCGTCCTCTTGTGCTCGAGGTAGAGGCCATCTCGAAGCGGTTTGGCGGCATCCACGCCGTGAACGACACCAGCTTCATCCTCCGCGAGGGCGAGATCCTCGGGCTCATCGGGCCCAACGGGGCAGGCAAGACGACGATCTTCGACCTCATCTCAGGCTTCACCAAGCCTGACACGGGAGCGATCATCTTCGACGGTGTGGACGTCACCGACCACTCCCCCGATCGGCGGGCCACGCTGGGCCTCGGCCGCTCGTTCCAGGATGCGCGGCTCGTGCCATCGCTCACCGTCGCCGAGAACCTCGCCCTTGGGCTCGAACGTCATCTCGACGTGCGGGACCACTTCGCCTCGTTGCTCTCGCTGCCCGGCGTGGTCCGGCTCGAGGAGGACGTCGCCTGGACCGTGGCCGACCTCGTCGAGCTGATGCACCTCGGCGCCTACCGCGACAAGTTCGTGCGGGAGCTCTCCACCGGCTCGCGTCGCATCGTCGACCTGGCCATGTGCATCGCGCACGACCCCAAGGTGCTCCTGCTCGACGAACCGTCCTCCGGCATCGCCCAGAAGGAGACCGAAGCCCTCGGTCCGCTGCTCGAGCGGATCCAGTCCGAGACCGGATGCGCCCTCCTCGTCATCGAGCACGACATGCCACTCATCACGGGCATCTCCGATCGCATGATCGCCCTCGAGCTCGGACACCCGATCGTGGAGGGCACACCAAGCGAGGTCACCACGGACCCGCGCGTGGTGTCCTCCTACCTCGGCGGCGACCTCGCCGTGATCAATCGCTCGGGCGCCTCCACGGCCGCCGGCCCGCAGCCTGCGGCACCCCGAACCCGCGCTCGTAAGGCGCCGGCGAAGGCGAAAGCGAAAGCGGCCGAACGCTCCTCCGCACCCGCAACGAAGTCAACCAATGGCAACGGCAAGAACGGCAACGGCAAGAACGGCCACGGCAAGAACGGCGAGGGCCCGACGCAACAGCCAGAGCCGCTCATCGTCGCAGGAGAGGACATCCGATGAGACCGCTGCGGACGACACTCGGCGCCGTGCTCATCGCCGGAGCGGCCGTGATCGCGTTGCTGCCCTCGAGTGCCAGCGCCGCCACCTTCACGCAGGCAGGCTGGTGGTGGCGGGCGAACGACGGGGCGCTGCCCGCCGCACTGCCCGCTCCCGCCAACGTGCCCGAAGGCGGTCTGATGGTCGCCGGGGCGCCCGACGGCGCCACGGCCATCGCCGCGCTGCACTTCGACCTCAACGATGACGAGTCGGCACCGGTGCTGACCCTCACGGTGGCCGACAACGGTGACCAGGGGGGCAGTGGTGCCCTCCTCGCGGCATGTGTGACGGGCACCGCATGGCAGCCGGCCAGCGCCGGCACGTGGACCAACAAGCCCTTCCCGGCCTGCGCGCAGGGCTCCGTGAACGGCCTCCGCTCCGACGACGGCAAGACCTGGACGTTCCCTCTCGCCCCGCTGCTCTCCGACGAGATCCTCGACGTCACGTTGGTGCCGGGCCTCGACCCCACACGTCCCGAAGGGGCCAACGGCTCGGTCTTCCAGCTCGTCTTCAACCCACCCACCGTCGCCTCGCTGGTCACCAGCCAAGGCGCCAGCGGGGGTGGCGACTTCGTCATCCCAGACTTCGGGATGCCAGCGCCCGAGTCGAGCGGCGGCGCGTCGTTCGAGGCCCCAGCGTTTGGCGGCGATCTGGCGGTGCCCCCGCTCGATCCGGCTGCCGGGTTCACTCCCGCCCTCCCCACAGCGGACCAAGGGCTCACGGCCACCGCCCCCGTGGTGCAGGGACGGAACGCGCCGCTCGCCACGACCCCCGTGTCGGCAGTGGAGGACCACCGTGGCCTGGCCATGCTCGTCCTCTTGCTCTGCGGTGGGGCCGCGCTGTGGTCGGCCCAGCTGCCCGTACCAGCCCCCCGCCGGCTCGGCCCGTTCGGTGGAATCGATGCGCCCACCTCGGGCGAGCCCCCTGTTCAGCCAGGGGGGATCGGGCGCTTTGCCAGCACCCGAAGCGGCGCAGCTCCCCCGTTGTAGGCCACCCGAGGCGCGACCACTAAGTTCGCTGCTCTCGTCGCGACACCAGGGGAGACATCGATGAAGTTCGGCGTGGCGTTCGCCAACGTGGGGCCCATGGCCTACCCGGAGGGGGCCGTGGCCCTGGCCCAGGCCGCCGAAGCGGGCGGGTTCGAGTCGCTCTGGACCGTGGAGCACACCATCGTGCCCGCCGGCTACGAGTCGACCTACCCCTACAGCCCGACCGGCAAGATGCCCGGCCCCGAGGACTCGGACATCCCCGATCCCCTCATC
>JBKJIL010000240.1:0-9982 GCA_046598435.1 Acidimicrobiales bacterium | reverse complement strand
CTGGCACCAGAACGGCCAACGTTTGAAAGTTGTCCGTTATCAAGTGCATTTCATTCTTTGAACGGCCACATCGACGCCCCGAAGGGTGCCGGTGCAGTCGCCCGCACTCGCTTTTTCGTCCTCTCTTCTGTTTTCAAGGAGCGTCGGTCACTCGAGAGTGATGCGCTGCTGGCAGTCGAACCCTGCGGGTCGGTGGTGCCAGGTGGCCCTTCCGGTGGCGCTCCGGGTGTTCCCGGGGCCCCCGTGGGGCGGATGAGTAATCTATGTCGAGCCCCAGAACGTGTCAACTTGAGACGAGCCGGGACGGGGTGTCCTTCGTCACAGCCCGAATTCGGGGTGGGCGTCGAGGATCGCCCAGTCTCGCTTGCCCTTGCGCAGCAGCACCCAGCGGCCGTGCAGGAGGTCGGCGGTGGTGAGCGTTCGGCCCGGCTCCGCCTTGGTGCCGTTGACGCTGATGCCCCGCTGGTCGAGCTGCCGACGGCCATCACCCACGGAGGCGGCCAGTCCGCTGCGCACGAGCACGCTCAGGAGCTCGACGCCGTCGGCCAGCGTCTCGGCGCCCTCGAGGCGCACCAGAGGCACCTCGACGGCCACGGTCGCCAGGGCATCGGCCGACGCCTCCCGAGGATCGCCCCCGAAGAGGACGGCGGCCGCCTGCTCGGCCGCAGCCGCCGCCGTGGGGCCGTGGACCAGCTCGGTGACGGCCCCCGCCAGGGCTCGCTGGGCCAGTCGGCGGCCCGGCGCCTCCAGGTGGGAGGCCACCAGGGCGTCGACGTCGTCCATGGGCAGCAGCGTGAACTGCGACAGCATGCGGTGCAGATCGGCGTCCTCGGTGGCCATCCAGTGCTGGAAGAAGGCGTACGGGGAGGTGCGCTCAGGGTCGAGCCACACCCGGGCGCCGGTGGTCTTGCCCAGCTTGGATCCGTCGGCCGCGGTCAACAACGGCCAGCACAGCCCATGGACGGCCGCTCCCTGGCGACGGCGGATCAGGTCGACTCCCGAGAGGATGTTCCCCCACTGGTCGGATCCCCCGATCTGCAGCTCGCATCCTTCGTGCTGCTGGAGCCAGGCGTAGTCGTTGGCCTGCAGGAGCATGTAGCTGAACTCGGTGTAGGAGATGCCGTGCTCGCCGGCCATCCGGGACTTCACGCTCTCCCGGGCCACCATCTGGTTGACCGTCACGTGCTTGCCGACATCACGGAGGAAGTCGAGCACGCTGAGCTCAGCCGTCCACTCCAGGTTGTCGACGAGCTTCCACGGGCCGTCGGGGCCGAGGATCCGACTGATCTGACCCTTGATGGCCGCCACGTTGGCAGCGAGGGTCTCGAGGTCGAGCAGGTTGCGCTCCTGCGACCGACCGCCCGGATCCCCGATCATTCCCGTGGCCCCGCCGGCCAGCGCCAGCGGCCGATGACCGGCCTCCTGGAACCGGCGCAGCATGATCAGCCCCAGCAGGTTTCCGTGGTGCAGGCTCGGCGCGGTGGGATCGCAGCCGTAGTACAGGGTGATCGGCCCCTCGGCCAGGCGCCCTGCGAGCGCAGCCCGATCGGTGCTGTCGTGGATCAGGCCACGCCGGTCGAGGTCGTCGAGGAGGTCAGCCACGGCCGCCATCGTCCCTGCCCCGTGCCTCTCCGGTCCAGCCCGATCGGCCGCCGTGCCCAGTACCCGACGCTCCCATGCGGGAGGATGGGACCGGCATGGTCTCGTCCCCTCGACCTCCGCTCGGCCGCGTCGTGCGCCTCCTCGCCTGCGCGCTCGTCGCCGGAGTGCTGAGCACAGCCTGCAGCTACGAGTCGCGCGCCGTGCTGCCGGTCGTGCCGAAAGAGCTCGAGTCGTCGTCGGTCTTCGCCGCCGACGGCACCTTGCTCTACGTCTTCCATGCCGAGGAGAACCGCAAGGTCGTCCCGCTCGAGGAGATCCCCGCCCACGTGCGCGACGCCGTCATCGCCATCGAGGACGAGCGCTTCTATCGACACAGCGGCGTGGACGTGCGCTCGGTGCTCCGCGCCCTGCGCGCCAACACCGCGGCAGGGTCCGTCGAGGAGGGGGGCTCGACGATCACGCAGCAGTACGTGAAGAACGTGGTGCTGCGCGACGACTCCCGCACGCTGTCGCGCAAGCTGTCCGAGGCATCCATGGCCGTGCAGCTCGAGCGGCGCTACAGCAAGGACCGCATCCTCGAGCTGTACCTCAACGCCATCTACTTCGGGAACGGCGCCTATGGCATCGAGGCCGCCGCCCGGCAGTACTTCGCCAAGTCGGCGACCGCGCTGACGGTGGCCGAAGGAGCTCTCCTGGCCGGGCTGATCCAGCGCCCCAGCGCCACAGACCCCTACCGAGGCCCTGAGGCCGCCATCGAGCGGCGGGACCTCGTGCTCGAGCGGATGCGGACCAATCGCTACGCCGACGATGCGGTCATCGACGCCGCCCTGGCCGAACCCCTCACGCTGGGGACCGCCACCACGCCCGCCGCCGAGCGGTACCCAGCCGCCTACTTCGTGGAGGAGGTGAAGCAGTGGGTCCTCGACGATCCCCGGTTCGGGACCACGCCCGCCGATCGACGCGACCTCCTCTTCGGCGGCGGCCTGCGGATCCAGACGACCGTCGACCTCGCCCAGCAGGCCACCGCCGAGGCTGCCGTGGCCGCCATCCTCCCGGATCCGAGCGGCCCGTCGGCCGCCATGGTGTCGATCGAGCCGGCGACCGGCTACGTGCGGGCCATGGTGGGCGGTCGGGACTTCTTCGGATCCGGCGAGAACGCCAAGCTCAACCTGGCCACCCAGGGTCCCCGCCAGGCCGGCTCCTCGTTCAAGCCGATGGTGCTCGCCGCCGCCCTGGCCCAGGGGATCGATCCCGAGACGCAGCTGAGCGCACCAGCGTGCATCGACATCCCCCTCGACAGCGGCGAGATCTGGCACCCGTGCAACTACGGCGGGGGCGCCGACGGCCCGGTCAGCATCATCGAGGGGACCGTGCGCTCGTACAACACGCTCTACGCGCAGCTGATCATGCGGGTGGGCGCAGCCGAGGCGATGGCGGCAGCCACCTCGTTCGGGGTGCGGAGCCCGTTGCGCACCAACCCGGCGGCGGTGCTCGGCACCAACGAGGTGACGGCGCTCGACATGGCCTCGGCCTACGCCACCTTCGCCAACCGCGGGATCCACGTCCCCCCTGTGCTCGTCACCCGCATCACCCGAGCCGACGGCACCGTGCTGTTCCAGCACCAGCACACCCAGCGCAAGGTGCTCGACGCCGACGTGGCCGACACCCTCACGAGCATCCTCGAGCAGGTGATCGTCCGCGGCACCGGTACCAAGGCCCAGCTCGACCGTCCGGCGGCCGGCAAGACGGGCACGGCCCAGGAGTGGCGCGACGCGTGGTTCGCTGGGTACACCCCCGAGCTGGCCAGCGCCGTCTGGGTGGGCTTCCCGAAGGCCCAGATCTCGATGGCCCCGCCGGTGACGCCCATCCGGGTGACCGGCGGCTCGTACCCGGCCCAGATCTGGCAGCGGTACATGCAAGCCTCCCTGGCCGGCCGTCCGCCGGTGGCGTTCCACGCCCCGCCCACCACGACCACCACTGTCAGGGCCCCTTCGCAGATCACCACCACCACGGCCGTGGCCCGGCTCGTGACCGTGCCGCGCGTGATCGGCCAGAAGGTGGCCAACGCCCTCCAGGCGCTGCGCGACCTCGGCTTCGTCGTGGTGCAGGTGCCCGGGTCGCCGGCATCGGGCCCGCCCGGACGGGTGACCGCGCAGTCCCCGCTCGGTGGCTCCGAGGCACCGCTCGGGTCCACCGTCCGGGTGGAGGTGCCCGGCGCCTCCAACGCCTGACCCGTCCGTCTGGACAGCCGTGGACACCGCTGACGAGGCTGCACCCATGTCCTCCCCCGTCGACGCACGCCCCGGACGCCGATGGACCGCCGGGCGGCTCCTGGTGCTCGTGCTCATCGTCGCCATGGTGACCATGTGGGGCTACGTGCTCTACCTGGCCTTCGGTCCCGGCCGCCAGGCTCCCCCCGACCGCCTCGACGACCCCGCCTTCGCAGTGGCCGCGCAGGCCCGCTGCAGCGCCGCCCTCGATGACGTCGCCGTCCTGCCGCGTGCCGTCGCGACGGCGACGGCGGACGAGCGCGCCGAGGTGGTCGGTACCGCCAACGAGATCTTCGCGTCCATGCTCGACGACCTCGAGACCCTGGCCCCCGGCGGCGAGGACGGCGAGCTGGTTCGAGCCTGGCTGGCTGACTGGCACACCTACCTGGGGGACCGGCAGGCGTATGTCGTCGCCCTGCGCAGCGACCCCGCGGCGCAGCTGCTCGTGTCGGCGAAGGACCGCGAGCAGATCACTGAGTTCCTCGATGCGTTCGCAGCCGACAACCAGATGATCGCCTGCGCCACCCCGATCGACGTCTGAGGATCCCCCGGGGCCGTTCTCGGGCGACCTTCCCTCTCCTGGCGAACCGACGCGCCGGAGGACGCCCTCAGAGCCGGTCGAGGGCCACCAGGCCGGCCGTGGCCATGCGCACAGTTCCCGGATCCACGTCGTAGCGGGCCAGATCATCGAAGGCGACCCACGCCAGGCCCTGTGACTCGTGGTTCGCGGTGGCCACCGCGCCCGCGGGGGCGAGCAGCAGGTGACGGACATCGAGGTGCAGGTGATCGGGTTCGCGACCGACCGCGGAGTGGAAGACGTGGATGTCGAGGTCGACGGCGGGCGTGACGACCGACAGGCCGTCGATGCCCGTCTCCTCCTGTGCCTCGCGCAGGGCGACGTGGGCCAGGTTCCCGTCGCCGTCGGCGTGCCCGCCGGGTTGGAGCCATCGCTGCACCTTCGTGTGGAACAGCAGGAGGATGTGGCGCGTGCTCGGGTCGACCACCAGCGCAGAGCCGGTCAGGTGGCCCAAGGCGCACGAGCGGTGCAGGGCATCGGGGTGGGCGTCGATGAAGGCCAGCATCTCGGCGCGGGCGGCTTCATGGCTGGCGGTGCCGGGCAGTGCCCCGGCGACGGCGGCGCGGGCCAGGACGAGATCGTCGAGCGGCACGAGCGAGCCCGCCGTGTGGATTCGGAGCTCGCTCACGCCGGCTTCGACAGGTGGAGATCGCCGGGCACGCACCAGCGCCACGGCAGGTCGGCACCGCTCGACAGGCCGATGCGACCGCCGACCCGGGGCTGCTCCGGTGGCGCCGTGCCGTCGTCCGCGATGGTGACGCCCATCGACGCGGTGGGCAGGTCGGTGCCGTCGAAGGTGCCGTCGAGGCCGAAGGCCTGACACAGCCGAGCGGGCCCGCGCAGCAGGTCGCGGTCGCGCTGTGCCTTGGGCCGCCGCTCCCGCATCTCGTCGAGGCCGGTGAGGGGCTCGGCGGCGCGGAGCAGCACCGCCACGCCCTGGCCCTCGTCGCCGCACACGGCGTTGGCACACCAGTGCATGCCGTAGGTGAAGTACACGTAGAGCCGACCGGCGGGGCCGAACATGGTGGCGTTGCGCTTGGTCATGCCCCGGTAGGCGTGGCTGCCGGGGTCCTCGGCGCCGCAGTAGGCCTCCACCTCCACGATCCGGGCCGCCACTCCCCCGCGCACGAGCACCTTGCCGAGCAGCTCGGGGGCCACGATGCGCGGGTCGCGCCGGTAGAAGGCGCGCGGCAGGCGCTTGCGGCGGGCCATCAGGTGACGACGGGACCGTCCGCTGCGGGACCGTCGGCTGCGGCGCGGAAGTCGTCGGGCACCGGGATGGTCTCGGTGGTGTGGGTCGTCACGGCGACGTAGGTGATGTCGGCGGTGAAGATGGGGGCTCCGTCGACGGAGCCGTCGAACCCGACGTCGAAGCTGGTGGTGCCCCAACGACGCACGCTCACCTCGATGGCGAGGTCGTCGTGGACCCGTGCCGCCCCGCTCCATGTGATCACGGCCTTCTTCACCATCACGTCCCACCAGTCGTCGGTGAGGCCGGCACCGAGCCTGCGGAACCACACGTCGGCCGCATCGTCGCAGTACGCGAGGTAGTGCGCGTTGAAGACGACGCGCTGCATGTCGACCTCGCCATAGCGCACGCGGATGTGGTGGGTGTAGCTCACGGTGGGCCTGCCTGGCGGGAACGGAGACGTCATCGTAGGGCCAGCCGCCGGCGGGGCGAGCGGCCGGACATCGGGCGCCGAGCGGGGGTGCCGGTGCTGACCGTCAGGGCGACGGGGGAAGGGATCGCATCAGCTGCCATGTTCCCGGGACACCCTTGAGGTGGTGCTCGCCCAGGTCCTCGAACTCGAGGCCGGAGCCAGCCACGAGGTCCCGCACGGTGCGGGACACGAGCACTTCGCCCGGCCCGCCCAAGGCCGACACCCGAGCGCCGATGTGGACAGCCATCCCGGCGAGGTCCTGCCCACGCACCTCACACTCCCCGGCATGGAGCCCGGCGCGCACCTGCACACCAACAGCGCCGAGCGCGTCGATGACGGCGTGCGCGCACCGGAGGGCGCGGGCAGGGCCGTCGAAGGCCGCGAGGAAGCCATCACCCGTGGTCGCCACCTCGGTGCCGCGGTAGCGCTCCAGCTCCCGCCGCACGACACCGTCGTGCGCATCGAGCAGCTCCCGCCAGCGCGTGTCACCCAGCCTGGCGGCGGTGGGCGTGGAATCGACGATGTCCGTGAACAGGATCGTCTTGAGGACGCGATCGGGCTCGTGGAGGTGCGCTGTGCCGGTGAGGAACTCCTCGATGGCCTCGAGCACAGGGCCGTAGCGCTCTGGCCGCCAGGTCACGTGGAAGTCACCGGGGAACTCGACGTACTCGGCGCCCTCGATGTGCTGGGCGAGGTACCGGGAGTGCTCGACGCTGATGAACGGGTCGCCCTCGCAGTGCACGACGAGCGTCGGCACGCGGACCGCTGGCAGGACCTCCCGCACATCGATGTCGACGTTGGCCCGCATGATCGCCGCCGCCACGCTCGGGGTGCTGGCATGCCGCTCGAACCGTCCGGCGAGCGCCAGAGCGTCTACCCCCTCCGGCGGGTCCGGCGCGTTCGCAGACAGCATGACCCCGGTGCCCCAGAGGGACGGGATCCTCGCGATCGCCCTGAGTGCGCCCTCGGGCGAGGGGCCGTGCGGGTAGTCCTCACCGGACACCACCCGCGCAAAGCTCGCGAAGAGGGTCAGTGACTGGACTCGGTCGGGGTACGAGGCTGCAAACAGCACAGAGAGAGGCCCTCCCTCCGAGATCCCGACCAGCGCCGCCTGCCCCACCTCGGCGGCATCCATGACAGCACGGACGTCATCCATCCGATCTTCCAGCGTCCCCGCGCCAAGCGACCGATCCGACAGACCCGTGCCCCGCTTGTCAAAGGTGATCACCCGACCGATGCGTGCCAAGCCGGCGATGAACCCGCGTATCGGCCCGGGTTCCCACTGCATCTCGACGTGGGACACCCAACCCGGGACGTAGACGATGTCGAGATCACCGTCGCCCACAACCTGGTACGCGATGCTCAGGTCACCGCTCGAGGCGTAGCGGGTCTGGGGGGTGCTCTGCACCTCGGGATCATGGCCGTCTCGGGCGCGGCGTGCCACTGATTCAGGCGAAAGCACACGATCCGCTCGATGTCGGCACCGTCGACGTGGCGGGCGGCGGTGCCAGGCGTGATCACGGTGCGGTTGGCCAGCTCGAGCAGCGGGCCGGCGAAGGCCTCCTAGCTGACCAGAACCGTGAACAGGCGGGGCGGGCCGCTTCCCGATCGACAACGTGGTGTGGATGATGTCGCCGGAGATCGGGTCGAGGGCCATGCGCCCGAGCGCACCGGCAGCGGCGGATGCTGCGCGCGCTTCCGGATGGCCCTGGGTGTGGGCGGCCAGCCGAACCCGCGGGGACGCGGTTGCACGGATGATCTTGCGACGTCACGGACCGTCGACGGCGCCCTCTTGCTGTGCTCTCGGGGTTGACTTCGGCTCGGTCGATCAGCAGTTGGCCATTGCTTCGAGCGCGTTGCAGATCTGGAGTCGCCCATCGACGCCCAGCGAACCCAGCCTCGTGGTCAGCACCGACTTGGGCACTGCAGCGAGGCTGTCGAACGTCGCGACGCTGTCGTGGTTGATGCCTTCGTCTGGGCCGACCGGGACGCACGTCGGGATGCTTCGGATGGTGCTCGTCACCGGTGCGACCACGACGTTGTTGAGTACGGGGATCACCTCGTCGCGGGAGACGACCAGGACAGGCCGCCGCTTCTTGTTCGGTGTCTCCATCAGCCACAGCTCGCCTTGGGCTACCAAGGCTCAGCCTCGGTGATCGCAATCGCACTCGCCATGGCGGAATCGTCGTCCTCGCTCGTCTGCGGCAGGTCTCGGTATGACTTCGCGATGACGGCGCCGACGTTGGCTCGGCGCACTGCGTCGGCGAGTTGGTGAACACCCTGGCGGATCACCGCGGATCGGCTCTCCCCGACGCCCTCATCAACGAGCTCGTCGATCAGCGCCAGCTCTTCATCGGAGAAGCGGGTCGGAACCGGCGTCGTCATACGCTGCAGTATACGGTACGTAGAGCGGCGTCTCGGCACGGATGCACCGTCTCCACTGGCGGACTTCGAGGCGAGCGACGGCGAGCACCTTGAACTGACGGAGCAGAGTTTCACCACCTTGCATGCCCGCTCCATGGCCGCTCCTGACCGCACACGAGCGGCCAGAACGCCGGCTGGCGGGCAACGGTCAGGCGAGACTGAGTGCTTCCTCGTGGAGAACATCGGGAGCTAGGTCGGCGCCGTTCGGCCAAACCACGGTGCCAAGCTCCGCATCGACGGCGACCTTGGCGAAGTACGGCAGCGGGTCAATGCTAACCAGCGGCTCCGCTCGCTCCGCTCGCTCCCAGTCGGCGGTCAGCTCGTCGCGGTGGGGACGTGCCCCCGTGGCAGACGTGGTCCGCGGCCGGACGCCGCCGAGCACCTCAGACGTCGAGACGCTCGCGATCACTGGCCAGCTGCACTCGGAAGCGCTCCATCTGCACGGCGACTGCGGCTGGGCCGGCGCCGCCGGGGGTGGTGCGGCGGGTGACCGACACGCCCGGCGCCAGCAGTGCCACCGCATCTGGGCCCAGCGCCGGGTGGGCAGCGACGAGGTCGGCCATCGGCATGCCCTGCTCGATCGACTCACGCACGATCTCGCCCACGATGGCGTGGGCGGCGCGGAAGGGGGTGCCCCCCATCACGAGGTGCTCAGCGAGGTCGGTGGCCGCCGCGTACGGCGAGTCGGCGGCTGCCCGCATGCGGGCGGCGTCGACCGTCATCGTGCTGAACAGGCCCGCGATGGCGGACAGCGCCAGCGACACCTGATCGACGGCGTCGAAGAGCGGCTCCTTGTCCTCCTGCA
This sequence comes from Acidimicrobiales bacterium, assembly GCA_046598435.1. Classification (GTDB taxonomy): domain Bacteria; phylum Actinomycetota; class Acidimicrobiia; order Acidimicrobiales; family VFJN01; genus VFJN01. Next base: position 643 of record JBKJIL010000240.1, on the reverse strand, counting down.
GATCGCGGTTGTAGGCGAGGGGCAGGCCCTTGAGGGTGGCCAACAGGCCGGTGAGGTTGCCGATGAGGCGCCCGGCCTTGCCGCGGGCCAGCTCGGCGATGTCGGGGTTCTTCTTCTGCGGGAGCATCGAGCTGCCGGTGGCGTAGGCGTCGGCGAGACGGGCGAAGCCGAACTCCTCGCTCGTCCAGAGCACGATCTCCTCGCCGATGCGCGACAGATGGATGCCGAGCAGCGTGAGGGCGAAGAGGCCCTCGGCCACGAAGTCGCGATCGGACACAGCGTCGAGGCTGTTCTCGAAGCGGGCGGCGAAGCCGAGGTCGGCCGCCACGCCGTCAGGATCGAGTGGGATCGACGAGCCGGCCAGCGCACCCGCGCCGAGGGGCGACACATCGGCGCGGCGCCGCGCGTCGAGCAGGCGGTCAACGTCACGGGCAAGCGCCCAGCCGTGAGCAAGGAAGTGATGAGCCAAGGAGACGGGCTGGGCCCGCTGCAGGTGCGTGTACCCGGGCAGGTAGGTGTCGCCCGCGTCGACGGCGCCCTGCAGCAGCACCTCCTGCAGGGCGAGCACCCGCCGGGCGACGTCGAGCAGTGAGCGCTTCGTGTAGAGCCGCAGGTCGGTGGCGACCTGGTCGTTGCGGGAGCG
>JBKJIL010000233.1:0-15771 GCA_046598435.1 Acidimicrobiales bacterium | reverse complement strand
TCGATGCCCTCCTCGCCGCGAGCGCCCACGCCATCACGCTCGACGCCGCCGCCCGAGCCGGGCTCGCCGGTGTGGCCACGTGTGCGGCACTGGCCGGCATCGCCACCGCCGGCTGGTCGGCGGTGGCGCTGGTCCTGGTCGCCGCGATGACGAGCGCGGCGTGGGCGGCCGGACGTCCCGGACCGCCTCCCGTGGCCAGCGATCCCGCCGTCGCACACGGAGCCGACCGTGCCGCGCGCGCCCAGGTCCTGCGGATCGCCACGGTCCGACACCTGGGGGCAGCGGCCTTCGGCGTCGGGTTGGCGCTCGTCGCCGGGACCATCCGGGTGCGCACGCTGGTGCACCTCGACGGTGGCCTGGGCGATGACGGCGCCGCTGTGCTCGCCGGCCTCGTCGCCGCCGGCGCGGCGCTGGGCGCCACTGTGGCCGTCGGTCGGTTGTCCCAGGCGCTGCTGCGCCGACCCACCCACACGACCCGTCAGCTGCCGGCCGTGCTCGCCGTTGCGGCGGGCCTCGTGACACTGGGTGCCGTCGCTCCGGGTTCGCGGGCGTGGTTGCTGCTGGCGCCGCTGACCGCCGGGCTGGGGGCGGCGGCGCTGGTCGCCGGCGCGGTGCTCGTGCGGGCGGCCGTCACCGCCGACCTGCGGCGCGACGCGCTCACACGGGCCGCGGGCCGCCTCGTCCTCGGTGGAGTGACCGGCCTCGTGGTGGCCGCCGTCCTCCAGAACGGCAGCGTGCGTCGTTCGGTCGTGCTGGCCGCGGGGTCCGCCCTGCTGGTGGCGACCGCCCGTGCGTCAGCGGCGGTGCGCGGCCTGGCCGATGACATCGCACGGGCCCGGCGCAACGAGGCCGAGGCGTCGGTGCGACGGACCCGACCCGCGGCGGCCGATGCACCGGTGCTGGCCCTGCGCCATGTCGACTTCTCCTACGGCCACGTGCAGGTCCTGTTCGACGTGAGCCTCGAGGTGGCGCCGGGCGAGGTGCTGGCGCTCCTCGGCACGAACGGGGCCGGGAAGTCCACCCTGCTGCGGGCCGTCTCGGGCTTGTCGCCCGTCGACCGGGGCACCCTCGAGCACCGCGGCGAGGACATCACCTTCGCCGACGCCGGCGCTCGTGTGCGGGCCGGCATCGTGCAGCTCCCGGGCGGCAAGGCCATCTTCCCGACCCTGACCGTCGTCGAGAACCTCATGGCCGGCGCCTACACCTACGTGTGGGATCGGGCCCGGCTGGCGCAGCGGATCGACGAGACCCTGGACATCTTCCCGGTGCTGCGCCAACGCCTCGACCAGCCCGCCGGCACCCTCTCGGGCGGTGAGCAGCAGATGCTGGCCTTCGCCAAGGCGCTGCTCCTCGACCCCGACATCCTCTGCATCGACGAGCTCTCGCTCGGTCTGGCGCCCGTCGTGGTCCAGGAGCTGATCGAGATCGTCGAGGGCCTCAAGGCGCAGGGCCTGACGATGGTGGTGGTGGAGCAATCCCTCAACGTGGCCCTCGCCATCGCCGACCGGGCCGTGTTCATGGAGAAGGGACGGATCCGCTTCGACGGCCCGGCCCGCGAGCTGGCCGAGCGCGGCGACCTGGCCCGCGCCGTCTTCCTGGGTGGAGAGGGGGGCTGATGGACATCCTCGGCTGGCGGATCTCCGTGGAGGTCCTGCTCATCGGCTCGCTGACCGGGTTGGCCTACGCCATGCTGGCGGCCGGCTTGGTGCTCGTCTACCGGGCCACCAAGGTCATCAACTTCGCCCACGGCGAGATCGGCGCCCTCGGGGCGGCCGTGTTGGCCAAGCTCGTGCTCGACGGTGGCTGGAGCTTCTGGCCCGCCCTCGCCGTGGTGGCCGTGGGCGGCGGCGCCCTCGGTGCGGTGATCGAGCTCGGTGTGATCCGACGCCTGACGAACGCGCCGCAGCTCTCGCTGCTCGTGGCCACCATCGGCGTGGCCCAGCTCCTCCTGGTCGCCCAGCTCCTGCTGCCCAAGGTGCGACTGGAGAACTCCGGGCCCTACCCATCGCCCCTCGACCGGTCCTTCACGATCGGCGGGCTGGTGCTGAGCAGCCCCCACTTCATGGTCATCGCGTTCGTGCCGGCCGTGATCGTGGGCCTGGCCATCTTCCTGCAGCGCACGCCGTGGGGTCTGGCCATCCGGGCCAGCGCCGACAACGGCGACGCTGCCGAGCTGGCCGGGATGAGCGCCCGCAAGGTGTCCACCATGGTGTGGGTGCTGGCCGGGGTCCTCTCCACCGTCACCGCCGTGCTCGTCAACCCGTTGCGCAACGCCAACGTGGGCATGCTCGCCACCGAGGCCCTCGGCCCCGGCCTGCTGCTGCGAGCGCTGGCCGCGGCCCTGGTGGGACGGCTCGTCTCGCTGCCCCTGGCCCTGGCCGGCGGCATCGGCGTGGGCGTCGTCGAGGCAGTCCTCTTCGCCAACGTGGCCCGGCCGGCCTGGGCCGAGCTCGTCCTCTTCCTGGTGGTGCTCGTCCTGCTCGTCGTCCGCAGCGGCGGGGAGAAGGACGAGCGCGGCCTCGATGCCCTCGGCACGCGCATCCGGCCCCTGCGGGCCGACCTGGCCGCGATCGGGTGGATGCGCCGGGCACCGTGGATCGTCGGTGGGGTCGGCGTGCTCGTGGCGGCCGCGCTGCCGGTGGTGTTCCCCAGCGCCTCCCAGACCTTCCTGCTCGGCCGGGTGCTGGTGTTCGCCATCATCGGGCTCTCGGTCACCATGCTCACCGGGTGGGCGGGCCAGCTGTCGCTCGGCCAGTTCGGGTTCGTGGGGTTCGGGGCGATGATGACCGTCTTCTTCCACGACCGGGGGATGCCCTTCGGCGCCGCCATGGGGTACGCCGTGGTGGCCGGCGTGCTGGTGGCGCTGCTCGTGGGGTTCCCGGCGCTGCGGCTGCGAGGCCTCTTCCTCGCCGTCACGACCCTGGCCTTCGCGGTGGCGGCCCGCCAGTGGCTGTTCACCCAGTCGTGGTTCCTGGGCGACGGCTCCGTCGTGTTCGTGCAGCCCGGCCGCACCCTGGGCCTCGACTTCGACGACCAGCGCCAGTACTACTACCTCTGCCTCGTCGGGCTGGTGGTGTGCGTGGTGCTCACCGCCCGCCTCCGGTCAAGCGGCGTGGGTCGCTCGATCATCGCGGTGCGCGACAACGAGCGGGCCGCCTCGTCCTTCGGCATCGCGCCGGCCGCCACCAAGCTCCTCGCCTTCGCCGTGCCGGGCGGGATGGCCGCCTTCGCGGGCGCGCTGCTGGCCGGGCTCACCGTGCAGTTCGGCCCGGAGACCTTCGAGCCGGCCGACTCGCTGGCCGTCGTCGCCATGACGATCATCGGCGGCCTCGGCTCGATCACCGGCGCGCTGCTCGGCGCCGTGTACGTGATCGGCCTTCCCGCCATGCTGGGGGCCACGCCCCCCGTTCGCCTGGCCACCTCGGGCGTCGGCCTGCTCGTGCTGCTGCTCTACCTCCCCGGTGGGCTCAGCGAGCTGGTGTTCCGGTTCCGCGACCGCCTCGCCGACCGCTGGGCCGATCGGCTGCTCGTGCGGGTGCCAGCGGTGGCCCGCAGCCTGAGCGCGGCGGCCGCACCGGCCCCCGTGCTCACCATCACCCGCGTCCACTCGGCCCCCGACGTGGCGCCCGATCGTCCCGTCCTGCAGGTCGACGACGTCGTGGTGCGCTACGGCGGCCTCACCGCCCTCGGCGGGGTGTCGCTCCAGGTGATGCCCGGCGAGATCGTCGGCCTCATCGGCTCGAACGGTGCCGGCAAGTCCACCCTCATGGACGTCATCTCGGGGTACCGCAAACCCGACGAGGGTCGTGTGGAGCTCCTCGGGCGTGACGTCACCGACCTCACCCCCCACAAGCGCGCTCGGCTCGGGATGGGCCGGGTGTTCCAGGACGCCCGACTCTTCCCCGGCCTGACCGTGCGCGAGGCCATCCAGCTGTCCCTCGAGAGCGACGACCCGAGCGACCTCGTACCGGTGATGCTGGGGTTCGCCCCCGCCCGCGATGCCGAGCGGCGCAAGGCCACCTCGGCGGCGGCCTGTCTCTCCCTCTACGGGCTCTCGCGCTACGCCGACGCGTTCATCGCCGACCTGTCGACCGGCACCCGTCGGATCGTGGAGCTGGCCTGCCTCACGGCCCAAGGCGCTCGCTTGCTGCTGCTCGACGAGCCCACCGCCGGGGTGGCCCAGCGCGAGTCGGAGGCCTTCGCCCCGCTGATCCGCCAGGTCCAGCAGGAGCTGGGTGCGGCCGTGCTGATCATCGAGCACGACATGCCGATGATCATGTCGATCAGCGACCGGGTCCACTGCTTCTCGGCCGGCGTGGAGATCGCACGGGGGCTCCCGGAGGACGTCCGCAACGACCCCGCAGTGGTGGCTGCGTACCTCGGCACAGACGAGCGTGCCATCGCCCGATCAGGTGCGGAGGCCGGCGTGGGAGCCCGCGCATGATCGCCGCTCCCTCGTCTCGACGTCGCGTGGTCGAGCCCGTCATCGGCGCCCTCGCCCGGCGCTCGGGCCTCTCGGTCGCCCAGACCTACACCGTCCTGTCCGGACTGGTCCTCGCCCTGCTGCTCTCGGTCACCGGGCTGCCCCCGGTGCTGCGCGCGGCGGGGCGCGTCGTGCCCGCGGTCGCGCCGGCCGCCCGTCCCCCCGGGCCGGACGGGCCGAACGGACCGGACGCCACCCCGGGGGACGACGAGATCTCGGCGCCCAGCGAGGCGCTCGGCGCCGTGTCGCCGGGCCTCCTGCCGTTCTCCTCGCCGCCGCCGCTCTCCTCGGGCCCCGGGTCCCTCGCCAACGGTGGCTCCTTCAGCCCCGACGCGCCGCCGTCGGCGGCTCCCCACGAGCCGGACACGACACCCGAGGTCGGAGGGGTCTTCGCCAACGTGCCCGCCCCCGGCGCACCGCCGTCGGTGGCCGTCGGGCCCGACGGCACGGTGTACGTCGTCACCGACAGCGCCGGCGGACGGGGCGACGACGCGCCGTCGGCCATCGTCGCATTCGATCCTCGCGGCAAGGTCGTGCACACCTGGGCCGTGACGGGCCAGCCGGCCGCGCGTCAGGTCGGGCTCACGGCCGTCGCGGTCGGGCCCGACGGCACGGCTTGGGTGCTCGACGCGTCCCGCTCGATGGTGCTGCGCCTCGATCCCACCGACGGCCGCGTCGCCACGGTCGCCGAGATCCCCGACGTCGGACCGTGCGTGGTGCTGGCCGTCGACGCCTGCGAGCCCGGGGTGGTGGACAGCCCGCCGGAGCTGCGCGCCTTGCTCGTCGAGGCTGACGGTGGCGTCTGGGTGGCCGACCGCGGGCAGGGCCTGATCTGGTCGATCGACGCTCGAGGTGCGGCTCACACGTTCCTCGGGATCACGGACCGTCTCCCCGGTGAGGGGCCGGTCGGGATGACCCGTGGGCGCGACGGCGCCCTCGTCGTCACCGTCTCGGCTCGCGCGTCGTCGGTGCCGGTGGGGAACCCGGCCGTCCTTCGGATCCCCGTGAGCGAGGCCGGCACCCCCGGCACCCCGGAGGTCGTCCTCGACCTGCAGGCCGGTGACGAGCCCTCGGGGATCGTCACCGGGGCCACCGGGCTGCTCTACGTCGCCCTCACTGGCGTGAACGCAGTGGTGGTCGTGGGTCAGCCCACCGGGCCCGAGCGCCTCGAGGCCCCGCAGCCCGGGTTCGCGTCACCGTCCGGGCTGGCGCTGCGATCCGGTTCGCTGCTCGTCGCCAACCGAGCGCTCGCCACGCCGCCTGCCCGCTGGGTGATCCTCACCCTTCCCATCGACGATCGTCCGATCGTCCGCTGATCCAGGAGCCACCGATGGCCGACCTCCAGCTTCCCTTCACCACCAAGCGCCGCACCTACGCTGTGCTGATCGGCGCGGTGGTGGCCATCCTCGTCGGGGGGCTGACCCTGCCGATGGTGGTGGGCGAGCGGGCCGGCAGCACCGAGCTCAGCTCAGGGGTGGGCGACCTCGACACGTCGTCCTTCGCCGGCGACGGGTCCGGCGCCGACGCCGACGGCTCTGAGGATCTGGAGACGGCCACCGACGGCACCGGTACCACCCTTCCCGGAGGCGCCAGCTCGGACGGGGCCGGGGCCGCGGGAGCCGGGGGCTCCGTCGTACCTGGCGGCGGCGGCGGCGGAGGTACCGGGCCGGGAGCGCCCGGGGCGCTCACCGCGTCCGACGTGGGCGTGACCCCCACCAGCATCAAGCTGGGGCTGTTGACGCCCACCTCGCAGGACGTGGGCGACCCGCAGGCCCAGAGCAAGATCCAGACCCAGGAGTTCCAGACCTTCCTCGACGACATCAACGCCCGGGGCGGGATCCTCGGGCGCAAGCTCGAGATCGTCGTCGCCAACTACGACCTGCTCGATCAGGGCGAGGGCGCCCGTGCCGCCTGCCTGAAGCTGGCCGAGGACGAGAAGGTGTTCGCCGTCTTCAACACCACCGGCTTCGGGCCCCCCGGCGCCTTGTGCCTCACCCGTGAGAAGGGTGTGCCGTTCCTGCAGGGCTCCGGGCACCCCGAGGAGCTCTACGGCCAGGCCAACGGGCTGTACTCGTCGAGCTTCGACTCCCAGACCCGCAACTTCCGGAACATGGTGTGGTCGCTCAACCAGCTGGGCGCCCTGCGGGGCAAGAAGATCGGCGTGCTGGGCACCGAGTGGATCGGTCTTCGGCGCGAGCAGGAGGAGGGGATCGTCCACACCCTGCAGAGCCTCGGCTTCGATCCCTTCGTCTACTGGCTCTCCGGCGATCCTGCCTCCTCGCAGTCGCAGATCCCCATCGCCGTGCAGCAGATGAAGCAGAACGGCGTGCAGCTCGTGATCCTGGGCGCCGACTTCCTCTCGGGCACCAGCTTCGCCCAGCAGGCCGAGGTCCAGGCCTACCGGCCCGGCTACGCGGCCGCCGATCCGTGGGGGTGGTCGACCGACTACGTCACCGCCAACATGCCGGCCTCGTTCCACGGGGCCATCACCGTGACCGCCATGCGCACCTACGACAGCCGAGCCGGCGTGGCCGAGCCGGCCGTGGACGCCGGCTGCCGGGAGATCTTCGAGCAGCGCGCCGGCATGAAGCTCGATCGGGCCAACGACCCCCAGGCGCTCTACGTGGGCACGATGCTGGCGTGCGGCGTGGTGCAGCGCTTCGAGCGGGCCGCCACCCTCGCCGGCCCCAACCTGACGCGGGGCGGGCTGGCCGGTGCCGTCCCACGGTTGGGCACCTTCGCGGTGCCGTTCTCCGGTGGCCCCGGCTCCTACGGCCCGGGCAAGCTCGACGGGGCCGACCACTACCGCCCTCAGAGCTGGCACAGCGACTGCAAGTGCTGGCGCCCGCTGGTGGGCCAGTTCACCCGCGGCCACTACTAGCCACACGCTTCGCCCGCGGCCCCCGGGGCTGCCGCGTAACGTGCAACCCCTTCGGCACAAAGGCACCCATGGACTTCGACATCCCCGCAGCCATCAGCGAGACGCTGAGCGCCCTCGACGCCTTCATCGAGGCCGAGATCCGACCCCTCGAGGAGCAGGACGACAACGTCCGCTTCTTCGACCACCGGCGCGAGTACGCCCGCACCGACTTCGAGGCCGGCGGCACCCCGCGCCAGGACTGGGAGGACCTGCTGGCTGAGATGCGCCGCCGGGCTGATGCCGCCGGCTGGTTGCGCTGGGCGCTTCCCGAGGAGTTCGGCGGCCACGGCGCCAGCAACCTCGAGATGGCCATCATCCGCGAGCACCTCGCCGCCAAGGGCCTCGGGCTGCACAACGACCTGCAGAACGAGAGCTCCATCGTCGGCAACTTCCCGACGGTGCTGATGATGCGCGACTTCGGCACCGAGGAGCAGAAGGCGACGTGGATGCCGGGGTTCCTCGACGGCACCCGGCGGCTGGCCTTCGGGCTCACCGAGCCCAACCACGGATCGGACGCAACGTTCCTCGAGACGACGGCGGTGGCCGACGGCGACGAATGGGTGCTGAACGGCCAGAAGCGCTTCAACTCCGGGGTGCACCACGCCACCCACGACATCATCTTCGCTCGCACGTCCGGCGACCCCGGCTCGCCTGTGGGGATCACCGCCTTCCTCGTCCCGATCGAGGCGCCCGGCTTCAGCATCGACTTCTACTGGTGGACCTTCAACATGCCCACCGACCACGCCGAGGTCACCCTCACCGACGTGCGGGTGCCCGCCGACGCCGTGTTCGGGCGAGTGGACCACGGCCTCGAGCTGGCCCAGCACTTCGTCCACGAGAACCGGATCCGGCAGTCGGCGTCCTCGTTGGGCGCGGCGCAGTTCTGCATCGACGAGGCGGTGGCCTACGCCAACGAGCGCACGACGTGGGGCAAGCGGCTCTCGACGAACCAGGGGATCCAGTTCCCCTTGGTCGAGCTGCACACGGAGGCGGCCATGCTGCGCCAGCTCATCCGCTCGACGGCCTGGCAGATGGACCGCCAGCACCACATGGAGCTCACCCACCTGGTTGCCATGTGCAACTACCGGGCCAACCGCCTCGCGTGCGATGCCGCCGATCGCGCCATGCAGACCTGCGGGGGCATGGGCTACAGCCGCCACATGCCCTTCGAGCACATCTACCGGCACCACCGTCGCTACCGCATCACCGAAGGCGCCGAGGAGATCCAGCTCCGCAAGGTGGGCCAGCACCTCTTCGGGTTCGGCCGCGCCCGCTGAGCGACCGACGGGCAGCGGGCGACCTGCTCGCTCGGCCAGCCGCCAGCCGCGCTAGGGCAGCGGGGGCGGGCCGAAGGGGGCCGCGGGCCCCTGCGGCAGGGGCGGCGTCGCCACCAGGTCGGGCGCGAGGATGCGGTAGGCGAACAGCCCGCTGGCCGGGGACAGCGGCGACGTGCCGATCAGGGCGTCGGCGGCACTGGCCCCGAAGGCCTTGAACTCGAGGTCGCTCGTGCGGGTGCCCGCCCCCAGGTAGATCGTGTCGCCGACGACGGTGGGCGAGGACGACGACGCCCCCGCCACGGGCATCACCGAGAGCACGACGCCCGTGTCGGCCTGGACGGCGAGCAGCTGGGCCGAGAAGGTGGACGGCACGAGCACCACGCCGTTGGCGTAGGTCGGCGCGCCATAGCTCTGGCGGGCCAGCGGTGAGCGCCACAGGATGGCGCCCGTCTCGGCGTCGATGGCCGTCAGCGACAGCATGCGAGCCGGGTCGTCGACCAGCGACGTGTCCACCCATCCAGAGGGGTCGCCCTCGTCGACGGGTTGGTAGATCGGCGTCGACAGGGCCGTCGTGGTGAACACAGCCGGACGGCCGCTCACCAGCCCGATGGCGGGAGTGCCGATGATGCCGCCCACGGCGAACCCGCCGGTCACGTGACCGGACTGCCCGACCTGGGTGATCCATGCCGGCCGGCCGGTGCGGCGGTCGAGGGCGTAGTAGCTGCCGTCCTTGCTGCCGAAGCCGACGCGGCCGTGGGGCAGGAGGTTCGGGGAGGCGCCGAAGTCGTCGTCCCAGCCCTCGCTGACCCGTGGGGTGTCGTAGCGCCAGACCCGTGCTCCGGTGCGGAGGTCGACGGCGAACGCATCCTCGCCCACCTCGATGCCGGGAGCGCTGCACGAGCCGGTCCCGAAGAAGACGAGCCCGTTCGTCACATCGACGGTGGCGGAGCCCCAGACGCTGGCGCACCCGTAGCCGGTTCCGGCGTGCCGGGTCAGCAGGTCAGGTCCGGTGTAGGTCGCGCCGTCGCCGGTGCCGCCCTCGGGGTCGAACTTCCAGTCGGGGGTCAGCGACCAGCGACCGCCGAGGCGTCGGAGCGTGCTCGACACGATGCCGGTGCGCCCGACATCGGCGCCGTTGTGCACGTCGAGGCCCACCACGATCTGGGCGCCGTCGGCCCGAGGGATGACCGCCGGCGACGACTCGATCTCCACCTGCGTGCCCTCGGGCGTGGACCGACAGCGCAGGGCGGGGTCGTCGCGGGGATCGAGGCACAGGCGGGCCAGCGGGCGGCCGTCGTCGGCGTCGAGCACGTAGAGGGTCGACCCGCCGCCGAACACGACGACACGGGTGCCCTTGATCGTGGCCACCGATGCGGTGGAGACGATGCGGCCGAAGGCGACGGCGTTGGTGTCGTCGATGTGGAACGTCCATCGGGGCGTGGCGACCGGTGCCCCTTGGTCGACGGGGATGGCGTAGAAGGCCCCGGTCCAGTCGCCGGCGTAGGCGACGCCGTCCACGACGGTGGGGGCGGCGGTCAGCGAGTCGGGGGTGGGAAACCCCCAGCGGGGGGTGATCGACGGCGCGGTGAGGCCCGACAAGGTGGTGCAGTCGGCGTCGGTAGCGAAGCTGCGACCGAGATCCCGGCCGTACATGGGCCAGTCGCAGCGTCCGTCCTCGGCCCGAGCGCTGGGGGTCGTGGCGGCGCCGACGGCGATCAGCCCGACGGCGACGGCAGTGGCGAGCGATCGGCGCACGCGCTACTCGCAGCCCGAGCGGGCGTCGATCTGGCCGGCGTCGTTGGTGACGGGCGAGTCGGGGGCCGACAGGGCAGCCCCGCCGGCCATCACCCCACACGTGCCGGCGTAGGCGCCCGGCAAGGGGTACGGCCCGATCGGTGAGCCTTCGGGATCAGGGTCCTCGTACACCTGCACGCCGGGCTCGGTGTACACCGTGCCGACCTGGTCGTCCCAGTAGTGGATGTCTTCCTTCTTGTTCTTGGTGTTGGGGTCGTCGCAGTCCTTGGCCGTGGCTGACGGGCCGCCGCAGCTCTCCGGGTCCCACCGCACACCCTGGTAGTCGGCAGCGTCCCGGTGGGTCGTCTTGTTGCCGCCCCGGTACGCCACCCGTCGCTGCGTGGTGACAGAGAAGCAGATGCCGTCGGCACAAGCGCCCGTGGCGAAGGACACCACCGGGATCGGGTGCGTCTGCAGGTACTGCGAATCACCGGCCGACGCCGCGTCGACCCAGCGCTGCAGGTCGGACGGGGTGATGGCGAACCGAATGCCCCCGCCGTCGCTCGGGCCGTTGCCCATGCCCGATGCGCCGTCGTGCTCACCGCCGTCGAGGTTGTCGTCGGCCCCGAAGTAGACCTGCGCGCCACGGGTCGGGTCGATCTTGGAGACATCGAAGTCTCCGTCGGCGACGAACTCGTGCACGAAGGTGCCCTCGGGCGTCTGGAGCGTGCCCACCCGCACGATCTCCCAGTCGCCGTTCTTCAGGTAGAGGGTGGCGTTCTGGCAGCCTTCCTGCGCCGACGCGCCCTTCGCCGTGTCGTTGGCCGACTCGTCGCAGCGCTGGTCCTTCGGGCGGTACACGCCGTCGCTCATGGCCCACGCCGCGCCACCTCCGCCCCCGACGACGACGAGTCCGGCCGCGACGGCGGCCATGAGCGAGCGAGAACGGCGCATGAGGTCTCCCCAGGAACGCATCTGACACTGGCGTCAGGTTGCTGTGGTCGGAGTTGTTCGCTGCCGGAACCTCTGGTTCCTCCTGTGTGGGCAGAGATCGTGGGCCAGAGGCCCCCCGGGGAGCGATGCGGCCGAGCGACGATCCCGCGCGGCGTCCATCGGGTTGACTTAGCCTGACGCCGACACGGGGGTGGTGACGTGACGGACGACGGTGAGCGCACTGCGGTGCGCCTCAACGGGGTGAGCAAGCACTTCGCCGACGTCGTCGCGGTCGCCCACATCGACCTCGCCATCGCTTCCGGTGAGTTCTTCGCCATGCTCGGGCCGTCCGGCTCGGGCAAGACCACGACCTTGCGGCTGATCGCCGGCTTCGAGCTCCCCACGGCCGGCACGATCGAGCTGGCCGGGCGCGACGTCAGCCACGCCCCGCCCTTCGACCGTGACGTGAACACGGTGTTCCAGGACTACGCCCTGTTCCCCCACATGAGCGTGGCCGCCAACGTGGAGTACGGCCTGAAGGTGAAGCGGGTGCCCAAGGCGGAGCGGGCCCGCCGGGTGGAGGAGGCCCTCGCCAGCGTGCGCCTCGAGGGCTTCGCGGGTCGCAAGCCGAGCCAGCTCTCGGGCGGGCAGCGCCAGCGGGTCGCTCTGGCCCGAGCCCTCGTGAACAAGCCCAGCGTCCTCCTGCTCGACGAGCCCCTCGGCGCGCTCGACCGCAAGCTCCGAGAGGAGATGCAGGTGGAGCTGAAGCAGATCCAGAGCCAGGCCGGCATCACGTTCATCTTCGTGACCCACGACCAGGGCGAGGCGCTCTCGATGAGCGACCGGCTGGCCGTGTTCCACGACGGGCGCATCGAGCAGGTCGGCACCCCGCGCCAGATCTACGAGCAGCCGGCCAACGAGTTCGTGGCCGGGTTCGTCGGCACCGCCAACCTGCTGCAGGCCGATGGTCAGCTGGTGACCGTGCGCCCCGAGCGCATCCGCCTCGGCCGACCGGCCGAGGACGAGGTCGGGGCCAGCGGCGTGATCGAGGACGTGCAGTACCTGGGCGCAGTGACGCGCGTTCGCGTGCGCACCGACGACGAGGTGGGTCTCGTCGTGGAGGTGCCGAACTCCGACGCTGCGCCGTCGCTCGCCGTGGGCGCTGCCGTCGAGCTGGCCTGGCGCCGCGCAGACCGACAACCGGTGGGCGCTGCCCACAGCTGAGCACGCCATGACACCAACCAACCAACAGGGGGGAACAATGCTGAGAAGACACCGATTGGGGGCTGCCGCCATGGTCTTGGCCATCGTGGTTGGGGCCTGCGGGAGCGACGACGACACGAGCACCACCGACACCACGGCCCCGCCGGCCCAGAACGAGATCGGTGAGGGCGAGGGAGCCGTCTCGATCCTGGCCTGGCCCTACTACGCCGAGGACGGCACGCAGGACCCGAACTACGACTGGGTCTCCAAGTTCGAGACCGACACCGGCTGCGAGGCCAGCGTGAAGTACTTCGGGACCTCCGACGAGGCGTTCACCCTCTTCGGCACCGGCGACTACGACGTGGTGTCGGCCTCGGGCGACTCGTCGATGCGCAGCGTGGCCTCGGGCGATGCGGCACCGATCAACACCGACCTGCTCACCAACTACGGAGATCTGGCCCCCTTCCTGAAGGAGCAGGCCTGGAACTCCACCGACGGCACGGTGTACGGGGTACCGCACGGCTGGGGGGCCAACGTGCTCCAGTACAACACCGACGTGGTGTCGCCGGCTCCAGACAGCTGGAGCGCGGTGTTCGATCCGGCATCGCCCTACGCGGGGAAGATCGCCGCCTACGACTCGCCCATCTACATCGCTGACGCGGCGGTCTACCTGATGGCCACCAAGCCCGATCTGGGGATCGAGAACCCCTACGCCCTCGACGAGGACCAGTTCGCGGCGGCCGTGGACCTGCTCAAGCAGCAGAACGGTCTGCTGGCGGAGTACTGGAGCGACTACGTCGCCTACGAGGACAACTTCCGAGCCGGGAGCACCGTGCTCGGCACGAGCTGGCAGATCATCGCCAACACGCTCCTCGCCGACGAGCCGCCCACGCCGGTCGCCTCGGTCCTCCCCAAGGAGGGGTCGACGGCGTGGTCCGACAACTGGATGGTGCACGCCGACACCGAGCACCCGAACTGCGCCTACGAGTGGCTGAACTACATCACGTCACCCGACGTGCAGGCCGAGGTGGCCTCCACCTTCGGCGAGGCGCCCGCCAACCTGAAGGCTTGTGCCTCGATCGCCGAGCACTGCACGACCTACCACGCCGACGACTCGGCCTACTACGACCAGCTCCACTACTGGACCACGCCCACCAAGGCATGCCTTGACGGTCGTACCGATGTGGAGTGCAAGGACTACTCCGAGTGGGTCGCGGCCTGGACGGAGATCAAGGGCTGAGCACCTCGCCGCGCCGATCAGCGGCTCGCTTCGTCAGCAGGCACCGGGGCGTTCGCCTCGGTGGCCTGCTGGCGGGGCCGCTGCTGTGGCTCGTCGTCGGCTACATCGGCGCGCTGGTGGCGCTGCTCGTCACGTCGCTCTTCCACAACGAGACGCAGGGGCTGCTCACCACGATGGTGACCGACCCCGCCCTCGACAACTACCGCACGGTGCTCGACACGCCGGTCTACCGCGACGTGGCCGTGCGCACGGTGGGGGCTGCCCTCGCTGTCACGGCGATCGATCTCCTGATCGCGCTCCCAGTGGCGTTCTTCATGGCCAAGGTCGCCACGCGGCAGTGGCGGCGCCGGCTGGTCATCGCCGTCACCATGCCCCTGTGGGCCGGCTACCTCGTCAAGGGCTACGCGTGGCGCGCCATGCTCAACCCCGAGAGCGGCCTCGTGCGCGAGGTGTTCGGGGTCACCCCTGGCTACGGGCTGTGGGGCACGATCATCACGCTGTCGTACCTCTGGCTGCCGTACATGATCATCCCGATCTACGCCGGTCTGGAACGGCTCCCCGACTCGCTGCTCGAGGCGTCCACCGATCTCGGGGGCCGAGCCGGCCGCACGGTGCGCTCGGTGGTTCTTCCCCTGCTCGTCCCGTCCATCATCGCGGGGTCCGTGTTCACGTTCTCGCTCACCCTGGGGGACTTCTACGTGAACCGGATCTTCGGGGGCACCACCCAGTTCATCGGCAACAACATCTACAGCAACTTCGGGGTCAACCTGCCGCTGGCGGCGGCCTACGCCACCGTCCCGGTGGGGATCATGGCCGCCTACCTGCTGGTGGCACGGGCCACCGGTGCGCTGGACGAGCTCTGATGCACCTGTCGCGGGGCGCCCGGACGGCGATGCGCCTGTTCACCGGCTTGGTGGTGGCCGTGCTGTACTTCCCGCTGCTCTACGTGATGCGGCTCAGCGTGGCCAGGTCGCGCGGGTTCACCTGGCCGCCGAGCGGGTTCACGCTCGACCACTGGTCCGCCGCGTCCCATGCCGAGGGTCCCCGGGACGCGCTGTGGAACTCGCTCACCATCGCCGGGTGGGCGACCCTGGTGGCGCTGGTGCTGGGCTCGTTGGCCGCAAGCGCGCTCACGCGCTTCAGCTTCTTCGGCCGCAGCGTGGTGAACCTCATGCTGGTCCTGCCGCTGGCGCTCCCCGGCATCGTCACCGGGATCGCGTTCAACGCCGGCTTCGCCCGGCTGGGCGTCGACCTGTCCCGAGCCACGCTCGTCACCGCCCACGCCACGTTCTGCATCGTCATCGTGTTCAACAACATGTCGGCTCGGATGCGCCAGCTCTCCCCGAGCCTCGACGAGGCGTCGGCCGACCTGGGCGCCGATCAGCTCCAGACCTTCCGCTACGTGCGGCTCCCGCTCCTGGCCAGCTCGGTGCTGGCCGGGGGGCTCCTGGCCTTCGCTCTCAGCTTCGACGAGATCATCGTCACCACGTTCACTGCGGCCGGCGGCTTCCAGACGCTCCCGCTGTGGATCTTCCAGAACATGTTCCGTGACACCAGTCTGCCGCTGGTCAACGTGACGGCGACCTTCGTGGTGCTCGCGATGATCCTGCCCGTGTACCTGGCCCAGCGGCTGAGCGACGTGGCTGCCGGCGGTCGCACCTGAGCCCCGCACCTCCCTACGATGGACGTGGATGACCGCTGCCCCCCGCGTCGCGCTCGTGCTGGGGAGCGGGGGTGCGCGGGGCTACGCCCACATCGGCGCCATCGAGGTGATCGAGGAGCGGGGCTTCGAGATCGTCACCATCGCCGGGTCCTCGATGGGGGCGCTGGTCGGGGGACTGCAGGCGGCCGGGCACCTCGAGGAGTACGTCGCCTGGGTGCGGAGCCTGCGCCAGCTCGATGTCGTGCGGCTGCTCGATCCGTCGCTGTCCGCACCTGGGGTGATCCGCGCCGAGAAGGTGGTCGGCCGGGTGCGGGAGCT
>JBKJIL010000120.1:0-11371 GCA_046598435.1 Acidimicrobiales bacterium | reverse complement strand
GTGGCCGAGGAAGGTGGGCGACGCCACCTGTGAGCCCCAGCGGGTGGTGGGTCCGTACTCCTCGTCGACGTGGAGGGGGTTGTCGTCGCCCATGCCGAGGGCCCAGTTGCGGATCGCATCGGGGGTGGCGACCGAGATGTGCTCCCGGGCCTTGGACGCCGTGTCGACACCGATGAGGAGCTTGGCCCGCTCCATGTCGTCGTCCGTGAGCTCGTAGGCGATCGCCTTCTCGAACTCCTCGCTGATGTCCGTCACGGCTCAGTCCTCCCCCGATGCGATATCGCGAGTACAGTATCCTGAATATGGGCGAGTCGTCACCACTGCTCCGCGACCTGACCGGAGGCGTGCTCACCCTCACGATCAACCGGCCCGAGCGCGGCAACGCGATCGACAGCGCTACCGCCGGGCTCCTCATCGAGGCGTTCGACGACCTCACGGCTGACCCGGGGGACGTGCGAGCGATTCTGCTGCGGAGTGAGGGCAAGCACTTCTGCACCGGGGCCGACATCACGTCGGCGGGCAACCGCCCCCGATCCGACGTCAAGCCGACTGTGGGCCACATGGTCCGGTCGCTCGGTCGCGGGCCCCACCGGCTCATCGAGACGGTGTTCGGCTGCCCCATCCCGGTGGTGGCGGAGCTCACCGGCCGCACGTCCGGGATGGGCCTGCACCTCGCGCTCTGCTGTGACCTCACGGTCGCCGCGGCCAGCGCCACCTTCGCCGAGCCCTTCGCTCAGCGCGGCTTCAACGTCGACAGCGGGGGCTCGTGGCTCCTCCCCCGCTTCATCGGGCTCACCCGAACGAAGCAGCTGCTCTATCGAGGCGACCCCGTCGATGCCCAAACCGCGGTCGCGTGGGGTCTCGTCTCCGAGGTGGTCGATGATGAGCTCGTCGAGGTCCGCGCTCGGGATCTGGCGGGCGAGATCGCGACAGGCGCCACCTTTGCGCTGGCGACGATGAAGCAGCTCCTCCACGACAACCTCACCCGCGACCTCCACGACGCGCTGGCGGCCGAGGCGTCGGGCATCGAGCTCACGATCCGCAGCGAAGACTTCAAGGAAGGCATGCGAGCGTTCGCGGAGAAGCGCCCCCCGCGCTTCACAGGCCGATAAGTACGCTGCCGCCGATGGGGAGCCTGCGCGTCGAGACCGCTGATGGCATCGCTACGGTGACCCTCGACCGACCGCCGGTCAACGCGATCGACAACGCCTCCCTGGTCGAGATCGCCGAGGTCTTCACCTCGTTCGCCGATCGCCGCGACGTACGCGTCGCGATCTTCACCGCCGCTGGCGACCGCGCCTTCATGGCCGGCGTCGACCTCAAGTCGATCGACGCGGCGGCGCCAGATCAGATCCCCCCCTCTCGTCTCGTCGATCCCGGCAAGGTGGCGCGCGATGCGATGTGGGCGATCACAGATTGTGCAGTGCCTGTTATCGCGGCCGTGAACGGCCCGGCGATCGGCGCCGGCCTCGCCTTCGCGGCCTGCTGCGACATCATCCTCGCCGCCGAGGGCGCCACGTTCGGCACGACGGAGATCAACGTCGGGTTGCTGGGTGCGAGCGCGCACCTCTCGCGCCTGGTCGGCACCTACAAGGCGCGCGAGATGTTCTTCACGGGAGAGCTCGTGCCCGCCGCCGAGCTCCATCGCCTCGGCGCGGTGCGCGCTGTCGTGGCCCGCGACGAGCTCTTGAAGACTGCCGTCGAGCTCGCGGCGACGCTCGCCGCCAAGAGCCCCATCGCGCTGCGCATGGCCAAGGACTCGATGAACCGCGTCGAGGACCTGCCCCTCAAGGAGGCATACCGCACCGAGCAGGACTACACGAACCGCCTCATGCAGCTCGAGGACTCCGCCGAGGCTCGCCAAGCGTTCTTCGACAAGCGCTCTCCCGAGTGGAAGTGGCGGTGACCGAAGGGGAGCAGCGACTGCTCACAGCGGCGGATGACGGCTTCCACGTTCCCGACACCTCGCGCTGGTTCCACGAGACCTGCTGGTTCTGGTTCTACGTTCCAGAACGCTCGCTCGGCGGTTGGCTCTACAGCTGGGTGCGTCCCAACGTCGGCGTGTCCGGGGGCGGGTGCTGGGTGTGGGACGACACGACGTTCCTCCACTGGGAAGCGCCGTACTTCGCCGGCTTCAACAACCTTCGGCTGCCAGGCCAAGCTCCACCCGGCGTCCTCGACTTCCCGAGTGGGATGCGCGTCGAGGCACTCGACCCGCTGCGGCGGTACCGGCTTCGCTACGACGACGCTGACGCCATCTCCTTGCACCTCGAGTTCGATGCGGTCATGGAGCCTTGGGTGAGGGTGGCTCCCGATGACGGCGCACCTCGCCCGGTGCACTTCGATCAGCTCGGCAGGGTCACCGGAGACCTCACCCTCCACGGCGAGCGGATGGCGATCGACTGCCTCGCCATCCGCGACCGCACCTGGGCGCCGAGGTCGGAGCGATGGCGCGACGGGGGCGGCTACGGGTACACGAACGCCGCCGCGTCGCCCTCGCTCGCGTTCCTCGCCGTCGGCAACGAGCATCAGGTGGACGGCTACCTCGTCCTCGACGGCACCCGCTCGAAGATCTCCTCGGGACGCCGAGTCGTGGAGCGAGATCCCCGCCACGGCTTCCTGACCAGGGTGGTCGTCGAGGCGTCGGATCACCACGGTCGAACCATGGAGGCAGAAGGTACGTCGATCAGCCGCCTGGCCCTGCCCATCCCTGGGGTGCACGGCGTCGTGTGGACGAGCCTCGTCGAGTGGTCGCTCAACGGCGAGCACGCCTGGGGCGAGGACCAAGAGCCGTGGCCGATCAACGCGTGGGCCCGAACGCGGCGCACCCCCTAGCCAACCGACCCGCCGCCACATAGAGTGCCCTTAATGTCCGCCTGGGGGCGGCCGAGCGCAGGGGGCACCGATGGCTGGGGAGATCACACGGCGCGCGTTTGGGGTGGGTGCCATCGCCATGGCCGCAGCGACAGCCCTCGAGAGTCGTCCCGCCGCGGCGGCGTCGCTGATGCCGGCCCGGCCGAAGGCGGCCCCCGCCGTCCAGCCGGCCATCACCGGCGTGGACCTCACACGGCATCCGGTGCCCTTTCCCCCGCGCCTCCAGGAGGTGGCGCAGCTCGACGAGGCGTGGCTCAACACCCTCGCTGTCCGCTACTGGGACGACTACGCCAGCAAGCTCGGTCGGCCCCTGAACGACTACGACCGGGCCGACTTCTGGTTTCGCTACGTGGCCATACCCCTCCAGCAGAAGGCGATGGAGGGCCGGTCGCTGGGCACCGGCGACGAGCGGATCGAGAAGGACCTCGCCCTCATCCACATGGTCGGCTACTACGGCGGCATCTGGTTCGGGAAGAAGCTCGACGAGTTCCTCGGCCAATCGACCACCTCGAAGTGCCAGCAGCCCGACCCGACACCCGGCGATGCCGAGTTCGACGCCATGGCCGTCGCCCTCGGGAACGCCATCGCCGCTGGCCGTGGGGGCGACGACGCCGCCGCGGTCGAGGCCGCTGAGAACCTGCTCCGAGGTGGGGACCTCGTGTACTTCCTCTCGAACGGCCTTCCCACCCTCAACGGGATCATCGGTGGCTACGCATACAACGTCGGCTACACCAACGCGATCCTGGTGCCCGACAACCGAGCCCTGCCGCCGCCGGCCAACCCAACGGGGCCCAGCCCCTTCAGCCCTCCGTGGAACTCGTTCCTCTTCAGCAGCAACGGCGTGTTCGATGCCACCTACCCCGTCTGGGCAGACCCGGCCACGGCGGAGACGATCCAGCCGTTGCCCCCCACCTCGGAGCCCTTCACCCCGGTTCCCTATCTGCTCGGTGACGTGCCCGCCCTGCGGATGAGCCGTGACCTCTTCGAGGCTGCCCGGTCGGCGCACCCGGCCGAGTACGACCGGGTCAAGCAGGGTGTCTTCGACCGCCACGGGAACATCGTGAACCGCGGCGACCTGGAGGTTCTCGCCCAAGCGTCCTTCAACACCGGAACGGCGATGTGGACTGGCGTCCCCACCCTCAACCTCCGACCGTGGGACGACCCGAGCTACAACTTGATCCTCGCCCTGAGCATCTACTTCGTGCAGGCGCTCCAAGCACCCGGCCAGGCGCTCATGGCAGCGGCCGTCGACAACGACGCGGCCCACGCCCGCAACGCCCTCATGACGGCGGCCATCTCCATGCCCTTCGGGCTCAGCTACCTGATCTCGCTCAACGCGGGTGACACCGGCGCCTACGCGTGCTTCACAGCAGACCAGTCGATCCCGCCGTTCACCTTCGCATCAGAGGACGCGGCGCCCGGTCCAGAGGTCCTCGCGGCGCAGCCGGCGAAGCCGGCTGGCCAGACCCGCCTCCCGGCCACGGGGGAGTCCGGTCGTGAACGGATCCTGGCGACGGGGGCCCTCGCGGCGGCCGGGGTCGTGGCCGCCCGACTCGCCCGCGCCTCGTCGTCAGATCCGCGCCCCTCCGGCGAGCGGGGCTAGCGGGCGCCGGAGGAGGCGGACCGCAGGGCGGTCTTGCGAATCTTGCCCATGGGCGTGCGATCGAAGTGCTCGACGAAGGTGACGGAGTCGGGCACCTTGTAGCGGGCCAGGTTGGCCCGGCAGTGTGCGATGAGCTCGTCCTCGGTGACGGCGGCGCCCGGCATCCGCTCGACGAAGGCCACCACCCCTTCGCCCAGCCGTTCGTCGGGATGGCCGATCACAGCACAGGCGGCCACGCGGGGGTCGTCGTGGAGCACCCGCTCCACCTCGGCGGGGTAGACGTTGGCGCCCCCGCGGATGATCAGGTCGTGCTTGCGGTCCTTGATGAACAGGTTGCCGTCGACGTCGAGCACGCCGATGTCGCCGGTGTGCAGCAGGCCACCGCGCAACGCCATGGCTGACTCCTCGGCCCGGTTCCAGTAGCCGAGCATCGGTCGGTACAGGTCGGCGTGCTCGCCCGTGGTCGCCGGGCCGACGCACACCTCGCCTACCTCGCCGCGGGGCAGCTCGTGTTCCTCATCGTCGAGGATGTGGATCTCCACCTGGGGCAGCGCCTTGCCGCACGTACCCGCGACAGCCGGGGTTGCGGGGTCTTCTCCGGTGACGCTGGTGGGTGCCTCCGTGAGCCCGTAGCCGGTGACGACCCGGCGCCCGAAGCGCTCCTCGTAGAGCCGCCGGAAGGCATCGGGCATGTCCGCGCCGCCCACACCGATCGCCTCGATCGAGGCCAGCATGTCATCGCTGACCGCAGTGTTGGTGAGCAGGTCGTGGACCATCGCCGGCACGGCCGCGAAGGTCGTGATCTTCTCCGCCGCGATCCACTCCGCCATGCCCACGCCGTCGATCCGGTCCATCGCGACGAGGCGCATCCCGGTCTGGTAGGCGGCCAGCGGTCCGAGCACAAGGAGGTTGAGGATCGTGAGGGGCAACGGCACGCCGAGCACCCCGCTCGGGTTGCTCAGGCCCCGACGAGCGCTCATCGTGCCGGGGAGCAGCAGGTTGTGCTGCGTGTGGACGGCCCCCTTCGGGAAGCCCGTGGTGCCGCTCGTGTAGGCGATGGCTGCCGGCGCCAACGGGTCGACGTCCGCGTCGACGGGAGCCGTCGACGCGTCCGCCAGCAGCGCCGCCCACTCGTCGTCGTCGGTGCCGGGCGCCACGACCACCAGCCGGGACAGGTCTGGGAGGTCGGCACGATGCGCAGCGACCTGATCGACCATGTCAGGGTCGCCCAAGAACAGCGCCACCTGGGCGTCGGCCAGCATGTACGCCTTCTCCGGACCGGCCAGGGGGCGGTTCATGCCGATCCAGATGGCGCCTGCCTTCATCGCTCCGAGGAAGGCGACGACGATCGCGGCGTCGTTCGGGAGCGAGGCCGCCACCCGATCACCGGCACCGACGCCCAGCGCCCGCAGCGCGTGGGCGGCGCGGGTGGACGCGGCGTCGAGCTCGGCCACCGTGTAGCGGCCGGCCCGTCCGACCAGGGCCAGCCGGTCGGGGTCGTCGGCGAGCAGCGGATCGAGGAGGCGAGCGATGCTGGTCGGACCGCCGGTCGGACGCGGAGCAGTGGCGGGCGGAATGAGCCCGTGGGCCTCCAGATCGATCACGGTCGACTTCCCTTCCTGGACGTGAGGGGGAGATTAGTACCCTCTTTGTGCCTGCGGTGCAGTGACACCACCGTTAGAAGTGCGCTAGAACGAGAGCCGCACGGCGATGGCCCGGCTCCGGCTGCAGCCTCCGCTGGCACCGACAACAGGGGGATCCGTGGGCGAACACCGCATGCTCATCAACGGCAAGCTGGTCGAGGGTCAGGGCGGCAAGACCTTCGACAACATCAACCCGGCCACCGAAGAGGTGCTCGGCCAGGTGTCCGATGGCACCGCCGTCGACATGCACGAAGCCATCCACGGCGCACGGGTCGCGTTCGACACGACCTCCTGGGCGACCGACCACGCCTTCCGCAAGGCGTGCCTCCTGCAACTTCAGGGGGCCATCGAGTCTGAGCAGGAAGAGCTGCGCGCCGAGCTCGTGGCCGAGGTCGGCTGCCCGGTGCTGAGCACGTACGGACCCCAGCTCGACGCGCCGCTGCGCGAGGCGCTCACCTGGCCCGCCGAGCAGATCGAGCACTTCCCCTGGAGCCGCGACCTCGGCCCCAAGGACGCGTTCGGCATGGGCATGGAGACTGCCCGCGAGGTGTGGAAGGAGCCCGTCGGGGTGGTGGGGGTCATCGTCCCCTGGAACTTCCCCATCGAGATCATCCTCAACAAGCTCGGCCCGGTGCTCGCGATGGGCAACACCTGCGTGCTCAAGCCGGCGCCCGACACACCGTGGAACGCCACCCGGCTCGCCCGGCTCATCGCCGAGAGGACAGACATCCCTCCGGGTGTCGTCAACATCGTGCTGTCCTCCGACCATCTCACGGGTGAGGTGATCAGCACCTCGCCCGATGTCGACATGGTCGCCTTCACCGGCTCCACGACCACGGGTCGTCGGATCATGGCTGCTGCGTCAGAGACCTTGAAGCCCGTCTTCCTCGAGCTCGGCGGCAAGTCGATCAACCTCGTCCTCGACGACGCCGACCTCTCGGCCGCCATCCCCGGCTCGGCCGGGATGTGCTTCCACGCGGGACAGGGCTGCGCCATGCCCACTCGTCTCCTCGTGCCGCGCTCGCGCTACGACGAGTGCGTCGAGCTGGCCAAGGTGGCCTTCGAGCAGGTGGCCTACGGCGACCCCACCGACTTCGCCAACCTGATGGGCCCGCTGGTCTCCAAGCGCCAGCAACAGCGAGTGCTGGGCTACATCGAGCAGGGTAAGAAGGATGGCGCTCGCCTCGTCACCGGCGGGGGTGTTCCCGCGCATCTCCCGAAGGGCTTCTTCGTGGAGCCCACGCTCTTCGCCGACGTCGACAACACGATGACCATCGCTCAGGAGGAGATCTTCGGGCCGGTGCTCGTGGTGATCGGCTACGACGACGACGACGACGCCGTGCGCATCGCCAACGAGAGCCCGTACGGCCTCTCCGGGAGCATCACCTCCGGCGACCTCGACCGCGCCAAGGCCATCGCTCGACGCGTGCGCACCGGAACCCTAGGGATCAACGGCGGCATCTGGTACGGCGCCGACGCTCCCTTCGGCGGCTACAAGCAGTCAGGCATCGGCCGCCAGTGCGGCATCGAGGGCCTGGAGATCTTCACCGAGACCAAGACGGTCGGTTGGCCCCAGCGCTGACCTGACCGACCACACGATCGAAAGGCACACGAACATGCCCGGACCGCTCGACGGCATCCGCATCATCGAGGTAGCCAGCTGGATGTTCATCCCCTCCGGCGGCTCCGTGCTCGTCGACTGGGGCGCCGAGGTCATCAAGGTGGAGCCCATGACGGGCGACCCCCAACGCGGGCTGATCACGTCGGGTCTTCTCCCCGGCGGCGCCGGCGGCGTGAACTTCATGGTCGAGCAGCCCCACCGAGGCAAGCGCTCGATCGGCCTCGACCTGTCGCACCCCGACGGTCGTGAGGCACTGCTGAAGCTGGTGGAGACGGCCGACGTCTTCCTCACCAACTACCTGCCCCCGATCCGCCGGAAGCTCAAGATCGACACCGACGACATCCGGGCCCGCAACCCCAACATCATCATCGCCCGCGGCTCAGGCGCCGGCCCGAAGGGCCCCGACGCCGAGAAGGGCGGCTACGACGGCGCCTCGTTCTGGGCGCGCGGCGGCATGGGCATGACGATGCCCGAGCGCGAGGACGGCTGGCCCATCGGCCAGCCATCGGCGGCCTTCGGCGACGTGATGGGTGGCCTCGCCACAGCGGGCGCCATCGCGGCAGCGCTCGTGAAGCGCGAGCGCACCGGCGAGCCGAGCGTGGTGGACGTCTCCCTCCTCGCCACCGCCATGTGGCAGCTCTCACCCATGGTGATCGCGTCGAAGCTGTTCGGCTTCTCGAAGATCCCCCAGGGGGATCGCACCCGCAACCCAAACCCGGGGGTCGGCACCTACCGCACCCAGGACGGTCGCTTCATCGCCTTGATCCTCCTGCAGAGCGACAAGCACTGGGAGGACTTCGTCAAGCGCCTCGGCGTGCCGGAGATGGCCACCGACGAGCGCTTCTGCGACTCGGCGGCGCGCGCCCAGAACGGACCCGAGTGCATCGCCAGGCTCGACGAGGCGTTCGGCTCGCAGCCGCTGTCGTACTGGCAGGAGGCGCTCGAGGACTTCGACGGCGTCTGGAGCCCGTTCCAGACCCTCGACGAGCTCTACGACGACCCGCAGGTGATCGCCAACGGCTACCTGCCGGCCATGACGGCCGGCAACGGCGACTCGGTGCAGCTGGTCGCCAGCCCCGCCCAGTTCGACGAGGTGGCGGTCACCGTGGAGCGCGCCCCTGAGCACGGCGAGCACACGGAGCTGCTGCTCATGGACCTGGGCTACGACTGGGACCAGATCGCCGCCATGAAGGATTCCGGCGCCATCCTCTGACACGGCCCCGGGGCGTGTCACCGAATCGGGGACAATGGCCCCGATTCGGTGACAGGTCGGGCGGTATGGGACATTGCCGCGTGCGCTTGCGACTCCTTTTCAGCCTCGTCGTCCTCGTGGTGGCGGTGGCCCCCACGGTTCCGGCTGGCACGGCACAGGCCGCCGTGGGCTGCGCCCGCTCAGCCATGCCCTACGCGGGCATCCCGGGCGCGACGCTGCAGGCCTCCGACCACGTGACCCAGGACAGCCCACCGGTCCCCTACACGCGCTGGCGGGGCACGGTGCCGGGGTTCGACGGCCTGCCGTTCTCCGTTGACGTGACGGTTCCGTGTGGGGTCGTCGATCCCATGCCCACCGTGGTGATGGCCCATGGATGGACCGACGACAAGACCGTCTGGGAGGAGACCGACAAGGGAGACCGCTCCGTATCCCGCGACCGGCCCGAGCAGAACAGCCGTTGGAACAACGTGGCGTTCGTGTCCCGCGGCTACGTGGTCGTCAACTACACGGCTCGTGGCTGGCACGACTCGTGCGGGCCCGACACCCCCGGAGCCACTCGGGTCTCGCCGGCCCCTCAGTGCGCTCCGTTCGAGTACTGGATCCACCTCAACGACAAGCGGTGGGAGACGCGCGACGCCCAGTGGCTGGCGGGTGCCCTCGTGCAGAGCGGCCTGGCCGACCCGGCGCGCCTCGCCATCACCGGAGGGTCGAACGGCGGGGGCCCGGCCGCGTCGGGGGCGCTGCTGGCGGACAACGTGATGTGCGGCGGGGCCGCTGTTCCGGCAGCCCTCGGCCTCGACCCCTGTGCGGGGAAGCCCGACCGCGCGTTGGCACCCTGGACCACACCTGATGGCAGCCTCCGACTCACGTGGGCCGCCGCGGTCCCCATGTACACCTACGCCGACCTGCTGCAGGTGCTCGCGCCCAACGGCCGGGGCTCCGACGGCTGGACGCAGGCGCCCGCCGACGGCCCGCATGCCGAGCCCTTCGGCGTGCCGATCGCGGGCACCGTCGCCGGCCTCTACGCGGCGGGGGCGGCGGCCGGGTTCTTCAGCCCGCCCGGGCTCGATCCGGATGCCGACATCACCGCCAGCTCCGCTCGGCTCCTGGCCGGCAACCCGTTCCCGCAAGAGGATCCCCTCGTGGCGCGCGGCATCCGTGATCAGCTCGTGAAGTCGCCCATCACCACCCCGCCGCAAGGTCGGGTGCCGATCTTCTGGGTGCAGGGCTTCACCGACCCGCTCTTCACGGCGCTGGAGGCGCTGCAGGTGCTCAACATGGTCCGCACGGTCGACCCCGGCTACCCGATGAAGGTGTTCCTCGGGGATCTGGGGCACGACTACACGGGTCAGCGGCAAGACGAGTGGGATCTCGCTCATGCCCAGATGAACGACTTCCTCGATCACTACCTGCGCCCGGACCGCACCCCCACTGCGCCGGTGTTCGACGTGGGGGCCACGGTCACTCGGTGCCTCGACCACGACGCCCCGATGACCTACACCTCCGCCCCCACCTGGGCCGGACTCCATCCAGATCAGGTGACCTTCCGCAACGACGAGCCGGGACGCACCGCGAGCGGCGTCCCCGGCCCCGCCGGGAGGGCGTCCGACCCGATCACGACCGCCACCCTGCCCCTTCCGGGGGCCTACCGAGGCTGTCGCATCATGCGCCCTGCGGAGACCGACCCGACCGTGGCCACGTCGTTGTTCCCGGTGACCAGCGACGTCGTGCTCATGGGCGGCCCCGTGGTGAACATCGAGTTCTCGACGACCGGGCCCGACACGCAGCTGCACGTCCGGCTCTGGGACGTCGCCACCGACGGCAGCGCGCAAGGGCTGGTCACGCGCGGCACCTACCGCAGTGTGGCCGCGCCGGGCCCCGGCCAGGCTCGGTTCCAGCTGTCACCCCAGGGCTACCGGTTCCCCGCCGGACACCAGATCAAGCTCGAGGTCACGGCCAACGATGCGCCCTACTTCCAGACGAGCAACGTCTCTGCGGTGGTCGAGGTGGCATCAGTCGAGCTCACCATGCCGCTGCTGCGCAGCCAGGCCGGCGCAGCGCCGGCCCGACCGGTGGCGATCGACGGCAGCGCGGCAGCTCCCGCCGGCCGTCTGCCCGCCACCGGGGGCAGCACCCCGGCCCTGGTGCCCCTCGCGCTGCTGGTGGCCCTTGCCCTGGTCGGGCGACGCGCCCTGCACTGAGCCAGCAACCGAGACCTGCCACGGAATCCGGGACGATGTCCCCGATTCCGTGACACGAGACCCGACTCCGGCCCGGCGCCACCGCCAACCGGGTCAGGCGTCGGGCATCAGCAGGCTGAAGTCGATGCTGCCCGTGAAGAGGCCGCCGGCGAAGCCGCCGTCGGTGAAGAGGGTGGTGGCCGTGGTGTAGCTCGAGCGGGGGCTGTTCAGCATGAT
>JBKJIL010000062.1:0-4654 GCA_046598435.1 Acidimicrobiales bacterium | reverse complement strand
AGTCCTGGAAGATGAACCCGAAGTGCTCTGCTCGCAGCTGTGGGAGGGTCCGTTCGAGGGCGGTGGCGATGTCGAGGCCGTCGACCTCGATGGAGCCGCTGGTGGGTCGCAGCATGGCGCCGAGCATGAGCAGCAGGGTGGTCTTGCCGCTGCCAGACGGACCCATCACGAGGACGACCTCACCAGGGGCGATGTCGAGGTCGACGTTCTTCACGGCGTGGACCGCGAGGTCCCCGGTCCCGAAGGTCATGGTGAGCTGGCGGACGCTCAAGCCGGCGGTCATGCGGCTCTCCGGAACGCAGAGGCGGGGTCGATGGCGAGCAGTCGCCGGAGCGGTACCGCGGCCCCGAGGGCGCCGACCGCGAGGGCGGCCACGCCGGTGCGGGCAACCTGACCGGGGACCAGCACGATCTCGACGCTCGGCTGGACGCGGGCCACGGCGGCGCCAGCGAGGGCGGTCAGGGCGACAGCCACGGCGAGCGATGCCGCGACGGTCCAGGCGGCTTGGGTAGCGATGATCCGCAGAAGCCGGAGGGGACGAGCCCCGATGGCCTTGACGACGCCGAAGTCGCGGATCTTGGCGAGCGTGAGGGTGAAGAGCGCGAGCCCGATCACGGTGAGGGCGATCCCAAGACCAACGACGTTCATGATCCGCATCACATCGGCACTCATGTCCGAAACGATCCGGGCCTCCGACCGGGAGAACTCGCTGCGAGTCTGGACAGTGGTGCCCGGCAGCGCAGAGGCCAGCTGATCCCGGAGGGAGCGATCGCTGACGCCTGGCGCGGCACCGACGAACACGTAGCTGACGGAGTCGGGTTGGACCGCGGCCATGTCCTCGACGCGGACGAACAGCGTGGTGTTGGTGATGCTGGTGCCCCCCTCGGAGAGCCCGGAGATCCGCACCGGTTCACCGGCCACGGTGACCCGGTCGCCCACCGTCACACCGAGCTGGTCGGCACCGAGCTGGTCGAGCACCCCTTCGCCAGGGCCGGGTGCCTGGCCGGCGGTGAGCCGCTGGGGCCCGGACCGGTTCGTGGCGGTGTCGTAGCCGATGACGTAGGTGAGCTGACGGGTCCCGTCGGGCCCCGTGATCACTCCAGTGGCGAACCGGATCGCTTCGGCCCACGCGACCACCGGGGCAGCAGCCACCGCGTCGACGGTGCCGAGCGGGAGAGCGGAGGTGCTCATGTGCATGGTGGTGACGCCACCCTGGGACACGATGACATCAGCGGGGAGCCGGTCGAGGTAGCGGGTGACCTGGCCCATGGCGCCGGCGAAGATCCCCTGCAGGGTGAGGACGAGCACCAGCGACACGCCTACGCCCCCGATGGCCAGGGCGGCGCGCCGGCGGTCCTGGAACAGGTTCCGCCGGGCGAGGGGCACGCTTCGGGCCATCACGACCCTCGGTACGCGACGGCCGGGTCGAGCCCGGCGAGGCGATGGACCGGGATGAGGGCGGCCAGTGCCCCCATGACAATGGCGGCGGCCACCGCCCGCAGCGCCGCCCCGGGGGTGAGCAGGATCGTGAACTGGGGTCGCGCGGTGGTGATGGCGGCCCGTCCGAGCGCGAAGAGCACGAACCCGGCGGCGATCCCGGCGCCGGTGATCATCGCGGTCTGGGCGGCGGCAAGGCCGGTGACGTAGCGGCGGGTGGCGCCCATGGCCTTGACGATCCCGTACTCCCGGGTGCGCTCCGCCACAGAGGTGTAGGCCGCAAACGCGATGACGAGCGTCCCGGCGATGAAGGCCACGAGGACCATGAGCCGCAGGGGCGTGCCGTAGACGCGGGTGGCCAGTGTGACGCCAGCTTGGCGGAGCTCGCTGCGATCGAGGACCGTGAGGCCGTCGGCCTCGAGACGAGCTCGCACCCGTGCGGGCTGAGCGGTGCCGACAAGGACGGCCGTCGTCGTCGCGGGGGCCTGGAGCATGGCGTCGACCGCGTCGTGGGTGACGAACACGAACCCGGTCATGAACGAAGCGGTCCCCCGGGAGAGCCCGACGATCCGGAACTCCCCGTCGAGGATGTCGAGGCGGTCGCCGACGCGCAAGCCGTGCCGATCCGCGAGCACCTCGTCCACCACGGCCTCGCCATCGGCCTCAGGCGCGTGCCCCGCCGCCATGGACCACGGCCCGCCGTGCTCGCCAGGGACAGCTCCGACCAACGTGGTGGCGACCTTGCGGCCGTGGAGCTCGAGGATGGCGAACTGGCCCCGCACCGGCGCGGCCCAGTCGACGCCGGGAAACGCGCGCACCGTGTCGACCGTGGTCAGTGGGATGTTGCTGCCATCGGCGAAGAGGCTGCGGGCCCCAGGGGCGACGACGTAGAGCTGGGCGCCGACCTCGTCTTCGTAGCGGGTGACTTGGTACAGCACGCCGGCCCACAGCCCGTCGAGGAGCAGGATCAGCATCAGTGCCAGGCCGACCGCGAGGGCGCTGGCGGCGAGCCGGCGGGGTTCGGCGAGCAGGTTCCGGCGGGCGAGGGGAACCCGGCCCGCCATGTCAGGTCCCGACCGTCACATGGGCGGGTTCGGCCGGGGCCAGCTCCTCGGCGTGCCCGGGGGTGGGGGCGATGAAGTGGCGGAGGCGGCTGGCGTTGCCGACTACGGACAGGGAGCTGGCGGCCATGGCGGTGGCGGCGATGATCGGGGAGAGCAGCCAGCCGGTGAAGGGGTAGAGGATCCCGGCGGCCAGGGGGATGCCGGCGGCGTTGTAGGCGAACGCGAACCCGAGGTTCTGGCGGATGTTGCGCATGGTGGCCCGGGACAGGGCGATGGCGGTGACGAGCCCGTCGAGGCCGCCACTCATCAGGGTGACATCGGCGGCCTCGATGGCGACGTCGGTGCCGGTGCCGATGGCGATGCCCACGTCGGCTTGGGCGAGCGCGGGGGCGTCGTTGATGCCGTCTCCGACCATCCCGACGACGCGGCCGGCGGCTTGGAGGCGCTCGATCTCGGCGGCCTTGTCGCCGGGGAGGACCTCGGCGAGCACGGTGGTGATCCCGACGCGGCGGGCGATGGCGTCGGCGGTGCGGCGGTTGTCGCCGGTCATCATGATCACCTCGAGCCCGGCGCGCTGAAGGGCAGCGACCGCGGCGGCGGACTCGGGCTTGAGGGTGTCAGCCACGGCGACCACGCCGGCGGCCTGGCCGTCGACCGCGATCATCATCGGGGTCTTGCCTTCCCCGGAGAGCCGTTCGATGAGGTCGTCGAGGGGGCTCGGGTCGACGCCGGCATCGTCGAGCAGTCGTCGATTGCCGGCCAGGATCCGGTGGCCGGTGACGGTGGCGAGGACGCCCTTGCCGGTGATGCTGTCGAACGTGTCGACACCGGCGAGGTCGATCCCGCGTTCGGCGGCACCGGTGACGATCGCTTGCCCGAGGGGGTGTTCCGAGGACGCTTCGGCGGCAGCCACCCACCCGAGGAGCTCGCTCTCGTCGATGCCGGCGAGGGTGACGACGTCGGTGAGGGCCGGCTTGCCGCGGGTGATGGTGCCGGTCTTGTCGAGAACGACCGTGTTGAGGCGGTGGGCCGTCTCGAGGGCACCCGCGGAGCGGACCAGCACACCGCGCTCGGCGCCCTTGCCGGTGGCCACCATGATCGACAGGGGTGTCGCCAGCCCGAGCGCGCACGGGCAAGCGATGATCAGCACCGCCACCGCCGCCACGAGCCCGCGTGTGAGCGCGGGCTCGGGACCGACGTCGAACCAGACGACGAACGTGGCAATCGAGATGAAGATCACCACGGGGACGAACACTCTGGACACCGAATCGGCCAGCCGCTGGATCGGCGCCTTGGACGCTTGGGCGTTCTGGACCATCGTGATGATCTGCGCCAGAACGGTGTCGTGGCCGACCTTGGTGGCCCGGAACTGCAGCGCGCCGGTCTGGTTGATCGTGGCGCCGATCACCGTGTCGCCGGGCTCCTTGGAGACTGGCATCGCCTCGCCGGTCACCATCGACTCATCCACGCTGGAGTGTCCGGAGAGCACCTCTCCGTCGACGGGGAGCTTCTCCCCAGGCCGCACAGCCAGGACATCCCCGGCAATCACGTCCTCCACCGCGACGTCGACCTCGATGTCGTCGCGGATGACATGGGCCACACGTGGCTGAAGCCCGATGAGGCGCTTGATGGCCTCCCCCGTCCCTGCCTTGGCGCGGGCCTCGAGGAGCCGGCCGAGCATGATCAGCGTGAGGATCACCCCGACCGCTTCGAAGTAGACGTCTCGCACGTCCGCCGGGAGCAGGCTCGGCGCGACGGTGGCCAGGAGGCTGTAGCCGAACGCCGCGAGCGTGCCGAGGGTGATGAGGCTGTTCATGTCCGCAGAGCGGTGCACGAGACCCAGCCAGCCGGTGCGGTGGATCGGCCAGCCCACCCACCCCATCACCGGGGCGATCAACGCCAGCTGCACCCACGGTTCCATCAACGCCTCGGGGACCCAAGTGGCGTGGAGCAGGTCCATCGCCATCACAGCAACGAACACCGGGATGGTCAGCACCGCTCCCACGATCACGCGTCGGGCGAGATCGGCCAGTTCCGCCTGCCGGGCCGCGGTCTCGGCGGCCTCGTCGCCGCCGTCGGACCCGATCGCGACGGGCGACGCCGGCGTCGTTGAAGCGTCCACCGGGTCGCCTTCGAGGATCAGCGTGCCGTGG
>JBKJIL010000300.1:0-9881 GCA_046598435.1 Acidimicrobiales bacterium | reverse complement strand
CACCACACGATGATGTCGTCGAGCACCGAGGCGTCGGTCTCGTCGAGCAGGTGGGTGTACTGCGCCCGACCCGGGGCCACCTTGGCCAGGTCGTTGGTGAGCGCGGCCTGGAGGCTGCGCACGGCATCGGGACCCGCCACCCGCACGGTGCCGAGGTGGCTCACGTCGAAGGCCACGGCCGCCTCCCGGCACGCCTTGTGCTCCGCGAGGGTGCCCTCGCCGTACGACAAGGGCATGTCCCAGCCCCCGAAGGGCACCATCTTGGCGCCGAGGGCGCGGTGGGCAGCGTCGAGGGGTGAGGTGCGCGGGGTCACCCGCCGAACCTACCGGGCGGCGCGGACGGGATCGGTGCCGGTGCCCGCAGGCGTGCTGGCGGACGTCGGCCCACCAGCCGGGCGGAGCTCCACGATGGCGGCATCGACCTGCTCCACGACACCCCCGAGGGCCAGCAGGTTGAGCACGCCCTGGCCCTGGTACTTGTTGACGACGTCGATGAGCGCCTCACCGGGTCGCACGAGGACCACGCTGTCGCCCGCGATCACCAGCTGCACCGAGGTGAGATCGTCGCCCAGGTCGCGCAGGTAGTCGAAGGCGGCCCGCACCCGTTCGAGCTTCTGCCCCGCGTCGAGCAGGGACTTGATCATCTTCAGCTCGATGAGGTCGTGGTACGAGTAGCACCGGCGGCTGCCGCTGCCCTTGGCGTCCATCAACGACGGACGGATCAGGTCGGTGCGGGCCCAGTAGTCGAGCTGGCGGTAGGTGATGCCGACGATGTCGGCTGCTTCTCGGCCACTGAACCCATCAGTCATCGCGCGCGCTCCTGTGCAGCATCTCGAGGTGGTGGACTCGAGGGGTGACACCGGTGGAGTTACATCGATGTCGTGAGGCTTCCGAGGGTACGACGAAGCGCGCGCGCCGTCAACGGGCCAGTGGAGACCGCGCCTCTGGCGGGCGCGCCTGATCGGCCAGGGCCTGCAGCTGGGCCGCTGTGCCGATGGCGATCAGGAGCTGGTCGGCGCACAGGACCACCTCGGGCGACGGGTTGGTCAGGAAGTCGCCCGACGCGTCGCGCACGGCGAGCACCAGCGCACCCGTGTCCTCCCGGATCTGGGTGTCACGCAACGTCAGGCCGACGAGGGGCGAATCCCCCTCCAGCGGCACCTCACCGAGGCGGAACTCGAGGCTGCCGTCGTGCATCACCACGTCGAGGAAGTCGGCCACGGCCGGTTGCACGGCCAGCGCCGCCATGCGGGCGCCGCCGATCTTCTGCGGGTTCACCACTCGGTTGGCGCCGGCCTGGGCCAGCTTCGGTTCGGCGGCCTCCATGCGGGCGCGAGCCACGATGAACAGGTCGGGGCGCAGCGCCCGAGCGGACAAGGTGATGTAGAGGTTGTCGGCGTCGGTGCTCAGGGCGGCGATGAGCGTGGCGGCCCGGTCGATGCCCGCGGCCCGCAGCACGTCGTCGTCGGTGGCGTCGCCCTCCACGGCGACGCCGTCCACCATCGCCACGCGACCGGGATCGTTGTCCACCACCACGACCTCCGCGTCCGCCCCCTGGAGGTGGGCGGCGATGGTGCGACCCACCCGACCCCAGCCGCAGACGATGACGTGGCCTTGCATGGCGGCGATCCTACGTGTGGTTCGTCGACGCTCCAGGCGGTCGGTGAGGCGACCCTCCACGAGCGTCTCGAGGAAGAGACCCAGGGTGTAGAGGGCCGTGCCCGCCCCCAGCAGGATCACCACCACGGTGGTGAGCTTCCACGCCGTGTCGGTGTCGCCGTACTCCCGGAACCCCACCGTCGAGATGGTGGTGACCGTCTGGTAGAGGGCGTCGAGTGGGCTCAGCCCGAGCACCACGTAGGCGAGCGTGCTGGCGGCGGTGACCAGCCCGAGGACGAGCCCGCTGTTGCGAACCCGCTGCCACGGATCCCGGTCAGATGTGGGCACTACGGGGCTACGACGCGAAGTCCTCGGGGTTCACCTGGTCGATGAACTCCTTGAACTGCTCGACCACCTCTTCAGGTACGCCCTCTCCCGCGCTGCGGCCGGCCACCTCGAGAACGCCCTCTTCGGCGAACACCGGGGCGCCGAAGCGCACGGCGAGCGCGACCGCATCGGAGGGGCGAGCCGACACCGACTGCACCTGCCCTGCGACGGTGAACACGATCTCGGCGTAGAAGGTGGCGTCGCGCAGCTCGGTGACCACCACCCGCTCCACGTGGGCGCCGACGGCGTCGAGCAGGTTCTTCATCAGGTCATGGGTCATCGGTCGCGGCGTCTCGACCTCTTCGAGAGCGAACGCGATGGCGGTGGCCTCCGGACCGCCGATGAAGATCGGGAGCACCCGCCCCTCGCCCGCGGTCTCGCGCAGGACGAGGCACGGGATGTTCGGGGGTCGCTCCAGCTCGATCCCGACGAGCTCCATCTCGATGGCCATCGAGGTCACGCTACCCAACGAACCTGGCGATCGCGTCGCGGCACGCCCCGGCCCTTCGCCGCGGACGACGAGACGTCAGCGGCCGGGCTCGGTGTGGCCCCGCAGGGCCGCCCGCAGCAGTGCCGTGCGGAGCTGCTCGCCCAGCCTGGCCATCTCGCCGAGGTTCTCAGCGGCCTGCTGACGGGCTGTCGGGTTGCGCTGCTTCAGCAGCGGCATCACGACCTGCTCCATGAACCCGGCCTCTCGCTCCGCCGCCACCTTGTACATCCGGAGGTGGCGCGCCTCGATCCCGAAGCGCATGAACCCAGCCGCCGTGCGAGCGACGACGAGGGCGTCCGCGTCGTAGAACGTGTCGCCGCCCACCTGGTAGCCGATGAGGAGCCCGAAGCGGGTGAGCTCCCCGAGCTCCCGCAGGGTGAGCCCGGTGGTCTCGGACAGCTCCTCGAGCGTGTAGCTCACCCCTGCCGGCCCAGCATCGAGGGGGCTGCCGGACGCGCGGGCGGCGGGCAGCGGTGGCAAGGTCGGCGTCGGGCGGTGCGATCGAGCCGGGGATGCGTCCGCGCGCGACTGGAGGATCTCCGGTGCTTCGATGAGCGAGGCGACCGATGACCTCGTGGCGACGGGTTCCGGCGTCGCCGGTGTCGCCGGCGTCGCGGCCTCGCGGTGCGTCGCGGTGGTGGTGGCGGCGATGGTGGCGGCGGAGCCCGAGACGCCCGCCACCGGGGGCCGCGACTCCGCGGCCACGGGCGCGGGAAGCGCAGCCGGAGCATCATCGGTGGGATCGGCGGTGGGGACGGCGGCGAGCGACGGCGTGACCTGCTCGAACAGCGAGGGCACCTTGGGACGGCTGGGGGCCGCCGCGCTCGGCTCGTCGGGCGGCACCATGAGCCCGGCCGCCAGGCTCGCCTCGAGGCGATCCTTGATCACCTTCAACGGCAGGAAGTGATCGCGCTGGTGACGCAGGATCCATCGCAGCCGCTCGATGTCGGGCTCGTAGAACTTGCGATAGCCCGACGGCGTGCGCTCGGGGTCGAGGAGGCCCTGGCTCTCCAAGAACCGGATCTTGGAGATCGTGACGTCCGGGAAGTCCTCCTGGAGCAGGCTCAGGACCTCACCGATGGACAGGTGCGCTCGGTCGCTCATCGTGGTCAACGGCGGTTGGCGAGGAAGAGGAGCTTGAAGGTGCCGATCTGCAGCTCGTCGCCGTCGCGCAGCTCGGCCTGCTCCACCCGTTGGCGGTTGAGGTAGGTGCCGTTGAGCGAGCCGACATCGGCGACCGTGTAGCCGTCGCCCTCCTTGCGCACCTCGGCATGGCGGCGCGACACCGTGATGTCGTCCAGGAAGATCATGCTCTCGGGATGGCGACCGGCCGTCACCAACGGCTCGTCGAGCGCGAACCGCGACCCGGAGTTCGGGCCCCGCGTGACGACCAGCATCCCTACGCCGGGCGGGAGCTCGTCGAGCTCGACGTGCACGTCGGGCGCCCCGTTGTCGAGCGGCACGGTGACGGTGATCGTGGTGTTGTGCTCGGGACCCTGCTCCAGATCAGCACCGCACGAGGAGCAGAAGTTGGCGTTGAGCGAGTTCTGGTGCCCGCACCGCGAGCAGGAGACGGTGGCCATGCTCAGCCCTCGACGAGGGATCGGTAGGCCGCCGCGTCCAACAGACCGTTGAGCTGACCTGGGTCCTCGACGGCCAGCACGAAGATCCATCCCTCCCCGTACGGGTCCTCGTTCAGGCGCTCCGGCGCCTCGGCCAGATCCGTGTTCACCTCCGCCACGGTGCCCGCGATCGGTGCGTAGATGTCCGACACGGACTTGGTGGACTCGACCTCGCTGATCGACTGCCCCGCCTTCACCGCGGCGCCGATCTCGGGCAGGTCGACGAACACCACGTCGCCCAGGGCGTCCTGGGCGTAGTCCGTGATGCCGACCCGGGCGTTCCCGTCCTCGATGCGAACCCACTCGTGGTCCGGGGAGTAGCGGAGGTCGTCAGGGATCTGCATGAGCCGGAGGCTATCGGAACGATCGAACCCTCGACGCCTGGTTGAGGGTTCGCTCGATCACCGCATGAGCTGGCGGATCCGCAGCGTGTACTCCTTGACGAGCGCCTTGGCGGCGGCGTCGGTGGTCGACTCGGCCCACACGTGGGTGATGGGCTCCTCCGGGTCCGGGAGCGCCAACGCCCAGCCACCCTCGTGACGGACCTTCACGCCGTCGATGAGCTGCACGTCACGGTCCTTGCTCATCTCGACGAGCGACCGCATGACCATCCCCTTCTGCTCCCACGGCGTCACGACCGTCTCGTGGGCGATGTGGCTGCGTGGCAGGCGGCCGACCACGGTCGACAGGCGCTCCCCTGTGCGGGCCAGGAGCTCCAGCACCTTGACGAGGTTGGCGGCGGCGTCGAAGGCGTGGAGGAAGCCCGGCAGGATGAACCCGCCGTCGGTGCTGCCCGAGAAGCCCACACCAGGCTCGGAGGCGGCATCCATCAGGGCCGAGGTGGCCAGCTTGGTGCGCCGCACCCGGACGTTGTGCTCGGCCGCGATCACCTCGGCATGGCTGGTGACCGTCACCGGCAGCGCCACGGTGTCGCCCAGCAGGTGACCGCTGACGAGGGTGAGCAGGGCCAGGAGGGACTGCTCGTGGGTGAGCACGTGACCGGCGTCGTCGATGAGGGTGAGGTGCTCGCCGTCGGGATCGAGCACGGCGCCCAGGTGCGCGCCCGAGGCCCGCACCAGGGCGGCGACCTGCTCGGCGTGGCGGGCCGTGTCGAAGTCGAGGGCGCCCACCGTGGAGGCGTACGGGTTCACGCCCAGCACGTCGGCGCCCAGCTTGGCGAGCACGTTCGGCATCACGAAGGCCGTCGAGCCGTAGGCGTAGTCGACGACGACCTTGAAGTGCGCAGCTCGGATCGACGCGATGTCGACGGTGGACTCGAGCGCGGCCGTGTAGTGCTCCAGCGCGCGCGGCGGGAAGCCGATGTCGCCGATCTCGGCGGGGAACACCCGCCGGAAGTCCTCCCGGAGGAACAGGCGCTCGATCTTGCGCTGCGCGTCCTCGGTGAGATCGGCCCCGTTGGTGTCGAAGAAGCGGATCACACAGCTCTGTGGATCGCCTTCGACCAGCCGGATGGTGATGCCACCGGCGGTCTCCGGGCGCCGGGCCAGGAACCGGGTGACCGGCACCGAGGCGACCTCGAGGTCGAGGACGTTAACGCCCGAGGCGTTGAGGCCGGCCATCATCGCCCGCTTGAGCATCCGCGCCGACCGGCTGGAATCCCGGGAGGTGATCACGGTCGAGTTCTTCTTGAGGCTCGTGGCGTAGGCCATCGCCACCCGGGTGGCCAGCTCGGGCGTGATGTCGACGTTGGCGAGGCCGGCCACGCCGACCCGCCCGAACAGCGACCGCGACCCCCGCGACTCCCACACGATCGAGGAGTTGATGACCGCCCCTGCCTCCACCGTCTTGAAGGGGTACACCTTCACGCCCGATGCCAGCACCGCGTGCTCGCCCACGAAGCACTCGTCGCCCAGGACGACGCCCTCTTCCCCGCGCACCCCGCTGCGCAGGTCGCAGGAGCGGCCCACGGTGGTGCCCCGCAGGCGCACGCCCTCGCCGAGGTAGGAGTTGTCGTGGATGACCACCCGCTCGAGGTCGGTGTTGGCCCGCACGCGGACGTTGGTGCCGAGCACGGTGTACGGGCCGAGGCGCACACCGGCCTCGATGCGGCAGTTCTCGCCGATCACCGCCGGGCCCACCACGGTGGCGTCGGGGTGGACCTCGGCCCCCTCGCCGATGTGGACGCCGTCGCCCACCTCGAAGCCGGGGACGTCGAGGTGCACCCGACCGTCGAGGATGTCCTTGTGGGCACCGAGGTAGGCCTCGAGCGTGCCTACGTCCTCCCAGTAGCCCTCGCCGACGCAGCCGAAGATGGGGGCCTTGGCCTCGAGGAGGGCCGGGAACACCTCCGAGGAGAAGTCGACCGAGCGACCGCCCTCGATGTAGTCGAAGATCTCCGGCTCCAGCACGAAGATGCCGGAGTTGATGGTGTCGCTGAACACCTGACCCCACGAGGGCTTCTCCAGGAAGCGCTCGATCGAGTCGTCGTCGCGGGTGATGACGATGCCGAACTCGAGGGGGTTGTCGACCCGCACGAGCCCGATGGTGGCGAGCGCCTTGCGCTCGTCGTGGCGGGCGACGATGGCCGACAGGTCGAGGTCGGTGAGCACGTCGCCCGAGATCACGAGGAAGCGCTCGTCGAGCTCGTCCATGGCGTTGCGCACCGAGCCGGCCGTGCCCAGCGGCGTCTCTTCGGTGGCGTAGACCATGCGCACGCCGAAGTCGGAGCCGTCGCCGAAGTAGGTGCGGATGTGGTTGGCCATGAAGGCCACCGTCACCACGATCTCGTCGAAGTCGTGCTGTCGGAGCAGCCGGACGATGTGCTCCATCATCGGCAGGTTCACGAGCGGGAGCATCGGCTTCGGGGCGTTGGAGGTGAGGGGGCGCAGGCGAGTGCCCTCGCCGCCCGCCATGATCACAGCCTTCATGCCGGCACCTCGCCCGCGACCTTGCGCTCACGCAGGGCGGTACGGGCCAGCGGCACGTACAGCGCCGCCGAGTACCACGACAGCACCAGGCCCGGGATCCCCACGACCCACGCCGCCGTGCCGCCACCCTCGTGCCAGCTGAGCGTGCTGTGCGAGGCGAGGAACAGGGGGAAGGCCATCATGAGCAACAAGGTGTACGCCTTCCCGAACCACGTCACGTCGATCCGACGCACGCCGAGGGCCGCCAACGACAAGGTGGCCCCGGCGACGAGGGCTTCGCGGACGAGGGCGACGATCGCGAACCACAGGGGCACGGAGCCGTCGATGACGATGCTGCCGACGCCCACGATGAACAGGAGTCGGTCGGCCACCGGGTCGAGGATCTTCCCGAGGTTGCTGACCTGGTTGTAGCGGCGCGCGATGTAGCCGTCGAAGAAGTCGGTGCTGCCGAGCGCGGCCAAGAGCCAAGCGGCCGCAGCCCGGTCGTCCTTGGCGAAGAGCAGCCAGACGAACACCGGGAGCAGGCTGAGGCGCACCACCGTGATGATGTTCGGGATCGTGAGGAGGCGGTCCTCACCCTGGGCATCGGCGACTCGTTCCACGCCGCAACCCTACGATGCCGCCATGCCAGCCAGCGCCGCACTGCAGGATCACGTCGCGTTCGTCACGGGAGCCGCCTCCGGGCTCGGGGCCGCCATCGCACGCCGGCTCGCCGCCGAGGGCGCCCACGTGGTCGTCAACGACCTCCACGCCGACGCGGCCGCCGTCGTCGCCAAGGAGATCGACGGCGAGGCGGTCGGCTTCGACGTCGCCGACAGCACCGCCTTCGACGCCGCCGTCGACTCGGTGGTGGAGCGCCACGGTCGGCTCGACGTGCTCGTCAACAACGCCGGCATCGTCACCGACCGCCCCGAGGTGCTCGAGCGCCTCATGCAGGCCCAGCTCGCCGCCATGAGCGGCGAGGTGCCCGAGCCTGTGCGCTGCTTCTCCACGCTCACCGACGAGCAGTTCGACCGAATGCTCAAGACCCACGTCTACGGCACCTTCAACGGCATGCGAGCCGCCCTGCGCCACATGGAACCAGCCGGCTCAGGGGCCATCGTGAACCTGTGCAGCGTGTACAGCTACAGCGGGTCAGTGGCGACACCCGAGTACGCCGCCGCCAAGCACGCCATCGCGGGGCTCACCAAGTCCGTCGGCGCGGAGGTGGCGCCGCTCGGCATCCGCGACAACGCAGTCGCTCCCGGGTTCATCGACACCCCGCTGCTCGATCCCATGAACGACGTCAAGCCGTTCCTCCTCGGTCGCATCCCAGCCGGAAGGCTCGGCCGGGCCGACGAGGTGGCCGAGCTGGTGCGCTACCTCGTGTGCGATGCCTCCTACTCCTTCGGCGAGATCCTGCCCGTGAGCGGCGGGTGGCTGGCATGACCACGCTCTTCACCAAGATCATCGACGGCGACATCCCCGGCCGCTTCGTGTGGCGCGACACCAACGTTGTCGCCTTCCTCACCATCAACCCGATCACGCCGGGTCACACCCTCGTGGTGCCCCGTGCGGAAGTGGACCACTGGCTCGATCTCGACGTTGCGCTGGCGGAGCGCTGCGTGGCGGTGGCCCAGGTGATCGGGCAGGCCCAGATGGCGGCGTTCTCGCCTGCCCGCATCGGGCTGGTCATCGCCGGCCTCGAGGTGCCGCACACGCACCTGCACCTCATCCCGATCGACACCGAAGCCGACCTCAGCTTCGCCCAGGCCGACCCGTCCCCCGATCCCGCCGCCCTCGACGACGCGGCAGAGCGCATCCGCGCCGCCCTGCGCGACATGGGACGTTCGGAGGTCGCGTCATGAGCCAGATGCCCCCGTCGGTCTGACGTCGGCGGCCTCAGAGGAGCGGCTCGGGCGCGGCGTCGGCCACCGGTTCGGCTTCCTCGATCAGCTGGGCGCCCTTGTTGCGCACGTTGTTGACCTCGGTGGACACCGGGCGCATGGCGATCACCTCGGGGGCCGCCGGCACGAGGAGCTTGCCGAGCAGGTCGAGGTCGTCGACCTCGCGATCGAGCCACGTGTCCCAGGCCTCAGCGGGCAGGATCACCGGCATGCGGTCATGGATGGCGGCCATGGGTGCGTTCGGTGCCGTCGTGATGATCGTGCAGGACCGCAGCGGCTCCTGGTCCTTGTTCGGCCCCTTCCACACCTCCCAGAGGCCAGCGAAGGCGTACGGGGTGCCGTCGGGCGAGTGGATGAAGTAGGGCTGCTTCTTGGCCCGTGCCGGAGCGTTCGGGTCCTTGCGCCACTCGTAGAAGCCGTCGACCGGGATCAGGCAGCGACGCCGCTTGAAGGCCGACTTGTAGGCGTTTCTCTCGGCCAGCGTCTCGGCCCGAGCGTTGATCATCTTGGAGCCGATCTTGATGTCCTTGGCCCAGAGGGGCACCAGTCCCCAGCGGAACCCATCGAGGTGCCGGGTCGAGCCGTCGGAGAGGACGGCGTAGACGTCGTCGGTGGGAGCCACGTTGTACGACGGTTCCAGCACCACCTCCGGGCCCTCGGTGCCGAAGTATGCGGCCACCTGATCCGGTGGCGTGGCGGAGACGAATCGGCCGCACATGGTCTGGCAACCTACCGACCCGCCGCCGGCCCCCGAACGTGGATCAGCGATGGGTGACCGGGCGCCGGAGGTTCGCGGCACGCATGAAGCACACCCCGACGCCAAGGACCGTCATGCCGAGCAGTGCCAGGCGACTGTCCCAACCGGTGTTCGGCAGGGCGGGCCGACCGAGCCGCTGGTTGGTGATCCCGGCATCGGTAGCCCCTCCCCCACCCGGGGTCGACTGGCTGAACGTGCCACCCGAACCGTCCCCGGAGGACCCGGCGGGCGAACCGGTGACAGACCCGTCGG
>JBKJIL010000271.1:0-11814 GCA_046598435.1 Acidimicrobiales bacterium | reverse complement strand
CCACGCCGGGCACGGCTATCTCATCCACGCCTTCCTCTCCCCCGCCACCAACTTCCGTGCCGACCGGTGGGGCGGCTCGGTTGACGCGCGAGCCGAGCTGTTCGTGGCCGTGGTCCGCGCCGTGCGCGCCGCAGTGGGCCCATCCTTCCCGCTGTGGGCCCGGGTCGGGGCCTTCGAGGCCCACCGCGATCCTGGCCAGCGGATCGACGACGCGCTCGTCGCCATGGGCCTCGGCCTCGACGCGGGGCTCGATGCCATCCACGTCACCGCCTATGGCGAGCCGATGGTGGCCACCGGCATCGTCGACGGCCACACACCGCACCGGCCCGGCGCCCTGCTCGAGCACGCCGCCCGGGTCCGGCGGGAGCTCGCCACCACGGTCATCGCCATGGGTCGCCTCACGCCCGAGGCCGCGGAGCGCGCGCTGGCGGAGGGCCAGGCCGACGTGATCGCGATGGGCCGTCCGCTCATCGCCGATCCCGACCTCCCCCGCAAGCTCGGCGAGGGACGGCGCGACCAGGTGCGGCCCTGCGCCTACCAGTACCGCTGCATCGGGGCCATCTTCACCAACGATGCGGTGATGTGCAGCGTCAACCCCGACGCGGGTCACGAAGCAGACGCAACGCTCGCGATCACGAGCCCGAGGCACGTCATCGTGGCGGGGGGTGGACCGGCGGGACTGGAGTGTGCGCGACGCCTCGCCGAGCACGGGCACCGCGTCGAGCTGTGGGAGCGCGGCGACCGGCTCGGCGGCATGCTGTGCGTCGCCGAGCAGACCGACCCCGACCTCATCGGCCTGCGCGACTGGCTGATCGGCGCGGCAGTCGATGCGGGCGTGGTGGTCCGCCTCGGCACCACCGCCGACGCGACGACGGTGGCCGGGTCCGACGCCGACGTGCTCGTGTGGGCGACGGGCGCCGACTGGTCGGCGGGCATCGCTGAGCACGATGGCGCGCGGAGCGTCGACGACCTCGGCCCGTGGCTGGCCGGCGCCGAGGACCTCGCCCCACCGGTCGTCATCCGGGGCCGTGGCAAGCCGGCGCTCTCCGTCGCTGACGTCGCCGCGCGTCGCGGCCTCGCGGTGACCCTCGTCCCCGATGATCCCGTGCTGGCCCCCGAGCTCGGTCTGCCCGGCCGCTTCCGTCTCGTCGCCGATGCCACGGCGGCCGGCGTGGCGATGGGCGGGCCCGAGACCAGTGGCGCCACCACCGTGGTGGTCGCGCCCCGGCCCGGGCCCACAGCACCCACGTGCGCGGACATCGATGTCCACCTGATCGGCGACGCCGCGGGCACCGTGGGCTTGGCCGACGCGCTCAGAGCCGCTGCGGCGCTCGCCGCTCGACTCTGAGTCGAGGCGCTAGCCGGCGTCGGCCGCCAGACCCAGCAGCGCGTCGATCTGGCCGAGCGCCTCCTTGATCCCCTCCTCCATGCCCATGGCGATCATCTGCTCCATGGCGTCGACGGACGGGAACGTCGAGACCATGGTCATACGGGTGCGGGCCTCGGCGACGGCCTCCAACGTGACCATCATCTTGGTGACCGGCATCTCGAGGTTGGGCACTCCCTGCTCGTCCGCGAAGCCGTCCTCGACCTCGAGTCGGTCGGGCGGGGCCACCGCGATCACCTTCCACCAGCCATGGTGAGTGTCGCCCTCGGGGCCGGTCATGAAGTAGGTGACGCGGCCGCCGGCGGTGAGGTCGTGGTCGACGAACGTGGCCGGGTAGGTGGGCGGACCCCACCAGCGCTCGAGGCGGCGTGGGTCGGCCCACATCTGCCACACCGCGTCGAGCGGCGCGTCGAGCTCGGAGACCACCTCCATCGAACAGGTGCTGGGATCCTTGCGGACATCGGTGACGGTCATTCGATGGCTCCTTCTGCTTCTTCGGACAGGACATCGACGAAGCGGGCGAGGCGGTCTCGCCAGATCGCTTCGAACTGGTCGAGCAGGATGTGGGCGTAGCGGATCATGTCGAGCTCCCCGCGGACGAGCTGCTCCCGGCCCTGGCGGTGCTTGGTGACGAGCCCGGCCGCCTCGAGGACAGCCACGTGCTTCTGGACCGCCGACACGCTCATCGGGTAGCGGCGCGCGAGCCCCGAGACGGATTGCTCGCCGTCGAGCGCGACGCGCACGATGTCCCGACGAGTGGCGTCGGCCAGCGCATGGAACAGCCGGTCCACCTCGTCGTCGGACATCGTCCCGAGCCCTCGCCGACCTGCAA
The DNA here is from genome assembly GCA_046598435.1 of Acidimicrobiales bacterium. Taxonomy (GTDB): domain Bacteria; phylum Actinomycetota; class Acidimicrobiia; order Acidimicrobiales; family VFJN01; genus VFJN01. The sequence continues at coordinate 9,595 of JBKJIL010000271.1, read as the reverse complement.
CCATATGGTTGTAGGTTAGCGGGCGCGGTGACAGCCGGCAAGATGGTCGTCGACGATGCCCGCCGACTGCATGAAGGCGTAGACCGTCGTGGGCCCGACGAAGCGCATGCCGGCCCGCTGGAGCGCCGTTGCCAGCGCGATCGACTCGGGTGTCTTGGCCGGGATCTCGGCGATGGACCGCAGTGCCGTCGATCGGGGCGCGGGCGCGTGCGACCAGACGAGCTCCGACAGCGAGGTCCCCTGCTCGTGCAGTGCGACGACGGCGCCGGCGTTGGCGATGCTGGCGGTGATCTTGCCGCGGTGGCGGACGATCCCGGCATCGGCCAGCAGTCGATCGACGTCAGCGTCGTCGAAGGCAGCCACGGCGTCGATGTCGAACCCTGCGAAGGCGGCGCGGAAGGCGGGCCGCTTGCGCAGGATCGTGATCCACGACAGGCCGGCCTGGAAGCCCTCCAGGCAGAGCAGCTCGAACAGCGCTCGCTCGTCGCGCAGCGGTCGACCCCACTCGTGGTCGTGGTAGGCGCAGTACGTCGGGTCGTCTCCGCTCCACCAGCAGCGCGTCACGCCATCGACACCGGTGCGCAGATCGTCGGTCATGTCGCTCAGATGGCGGCCACGCCGCCGTCGGGCGCCAGCGCGTTGCCGGTGACGAACCGGGCCGCGTCGGAGAGCAGCCACACGATGGCCTCCGCGATCTCCTCGGGCTCGCCGAGGCGGCCCATCGGCGCCCGCTGGCCCATCTTGTCGAGGACCGACTGGTCGCCACCCACGAAGCTGCGCAGCATCGGGGTGCGCACGCTGCCCGGCAGCACGACGTTCACGCGGATGCCCTCTCGGGCCACCTCGAGGGCGGCCGACTTGGTGAGCCCGATCACCCCGTGCTTCGACGCCGAGTAGGCCGCCAGCCCGGGCACGCCCATGCGCCCGGCGGACGACGCCACGTTCACGATCGAGCCGCCCCCCGCGGCCCGCATGGCTCGCAGCTCGGCCCGCACGCAGAAGTACACCCCGTCGAGGTTCACGGCCATGGTGGAGCGCCACACCTCGGTGGACGAGTCGACCACGTTGGCGTGCACCCCAGGCGTGCCGGCCACGTTGGCGGCGAGGTCGAGCCGACCGTGGCGAGCGACGATCGACGCCACCAGCGCGTCGACGGCCGCCTCGTCAGTGACGTCGAGCGCCTCCACGCCGTCGCCCGCCACCAGGTCGGCCGCCACCACCGTCGCACCGCCGGACCGCAGCAGCGCCGTGGTGGCCGCACCGATCCCCGACGCTCCCCCCGTGACCAGTGCGACTCGGCCGCTGAGATCCTCCGCGCTCACGAGATGAACACCTCGGCTTCCTCGGTGAAGATCACGACGAGGCCGTCGAGGTCGAGGATGCGCGTCTCGTCGGGCTGCATCTTGGCGGCGTACTCCGGGGTGGCGATGAGGTCGAGGAAGTCACGGTACGAGTCGAACCACTGCACGGCCATGCCGTCGTAGGTGGCGCCGTTGCGGTAGTCGGCCGGCACGCGATGGTGCTGCTCGTAGCGACGGATGTACCGGGCGAACACCGGCTCGGCCGCGATCATGCGGCCATGGGCCCGCCACTCGGCGTGGAAGTCGTCCACCGACAGGGCGGGATGGCGCGTCACGAGCACGGTGAGCTTGATCATGGGATCCAGTGGCCCGCGTTCACGTCGAGCCCTTGGCCCGTGACCGGCTTCGAGAGGTCGCTGGCGAAGAACAGCACCGAGCCGGCGATCTCGCTGGAGTGGGGCAGGTACTTGAGGGCCGTCTCGTCGGCGACTCGGCGGTAGTAGTCCTCGGGCGTGATGCCCTCCTTCGTGGCCAGGTGCTCGAAGTACCACTCGACCTTGTCGCCCCAGATGTAGCCGGGGAACACGCTGTTGACCCGGATCCCGTGCACCCCGAGCTCGACGGCCAGCGCCTTGCTGGCCGTCTCGAGGGCACCCTTGGAGGTGGCGTAGGCGCCGTACTTCGCTTCGATGCGATGCGTCGACATCGAGTTGACCATCACGATGCGGCCCCCACCGCGCTCGATCATGGCCGGCACCACCGCCTCGGTCATCTGGAGGGTGCCCCACAGGTTCACGTCCATGGTGGCCTTCCACTCCTCGAGCGTGGAGCGCTCGAAGGTCTTGTGGTTGCCGTCCTGGAAGGCGTTGTTGACGAGGATGTCGATGCCGCCGAAGGCGGCCACGGCGGCGGCAGCAGCAGCCCGGCACGACTCGACGTCGGTGATGTCGAGCTGCACCACCTCGGCACGCCGACCGAGCCCCCGCACCTCCTGGGCCACCGCCTCGCAGCTGGCAACCGTGCGGGCACCGAGCACGACGTCGGCACCCTGCTCCGCGAAGAGCAGCGCGATGTCACGTCCCATGCCCGGGCCGACGCCGGACACGATGGCCACCTTCTTGTCGAGCAGCATCAGGTCCTCCGGGCGGTGATCACGGGCGGGTCACTCGTTGACGTGGGGCGCGACGTCGGCGGCGAAGGCGGCGATCTGGTCGCACAGCTCATGGGCCGATCGACTGGGAAAGCTCACCTGGATCTGGTCGACGCCGAGCTCGCGGACCGTGCGCAGGTAGGTGGCGACCTTGTCGGCGGAGCCGTGCACGCAGCGGCCCGTGTTCCAAGAGGCCTCCCCCACCCAGAGCGGACCCGACAGGGCGCCCAGCACGATCGGCTCGTCGGCTCGGGCGGACGCCGCCCGCATCGCGCGGATGTAGTCGATGCCCGCCGCCATGCCACCCTCGGGCGGGCCCTGCGGTAGCCAGCCATCGCCCCGCTCGGCTGCTCGCCGCATGGCAGGCCGAGACGACCCGCCCACCCAGATGGGCAGCGGCGACTGGATCGGTCGGGGTCGCTGGCCCACGCCGTCGAAGCACCAGCGCTCGCCCTGGTGGCTGGCGAACTCGTCGCTCAGCGCGGCCCGCACCGCGTCGATGGCTTCGTCGAGCAGGCGACCCCTCGCCGCGAAGGGCACGTCGAGCGCGGCGAACTCGGCGCCCACGTGCCCGGCACCGACGCCGAGGACGGCCCGACCACCCGAGAGGGCGTCGAGCGTGGCCCAGGCCTTGGCGACGACGAGAGGGTGGCGATACGGCAGCACGTAGACGTGGCTCAGCAGGCGCACCCGCTCGGTGACGGCGGCCAGGTACGACAGCGTCGCGATGGTGTCCCACCACGAGGTGCTCATCGCCTCGGCACTGGCACGCGGGATGGCCACGTGATCGCACACGGCCACGTAGTCGAACCCGGCCGCCTCACAGGCATGGGCCACCTGCACGAGCTCGGCCGGCCCGGCGGCGGCTTCCCACGGGCGGGCGTACAGCGAGCTCTGGGACTGCACCGGCAGCTGCATCCCGAACACCACCTGCTCGGCCACGTTCCCCCTCCCTGCAAAACTAGAACGTGTTCTAGCGTAGTCTGCTGCCCCCATGGCGGTGCTCCTGGCCCTCTGCTCCGCGACGACCTACGGGGTGGGCGACTTCCTCGGCGGCCTGGCGGCCAGGCGGACGTCGGCCACGGCCGTGCTGCTGTGGTCGCACGTCGCCGGGCTCGGGCTCGTGCTCGCCGCCGCCCTCGTTGTGAGGGGCCACGCGACGACGGGCGACCTCGCGCTCGGCGCCCTGGGTGGGCTCGGGGGCGCCCTCGGCGTGGGCCTCCTCTACCAGGCGCTGGCCATCGGCCCGATGAGCGCGGTGGCGCCGGTGACCGCGCTGCTGGCGGCCGCCGTGCCGATCGGTGCCGGGTTCGTCGACGGCGAGCGGCCTCCCACAGCGGCCTTGGTCGGCATGGTCGGGGCCCTGGTGGCCATCGTGCTCGTGTCGGCCGAAGGCGGCGGAAGCCTGCGACCGTCCGACCTCCGCGGCGTCGCCAAGGCCCTCGGCGCCGGCCTCGGCTTCGGGCTCTTCTTCGTCGCCCTCTCGCACACGGGCGACGGCTCAGGCCTGTGGCCGATCGTGGCCGCCCGCGTCGCCTCGGTGGGCGTCGTCGGGGGGCTGGCCCTGACCGGGCGCATCTCGGTCGCGATGCCGCCCGGCGTCATCCGTCGGTTCACGCTCGGGGCCGGCGCCTGCGACGTCGGCGCCAACGTGCTCTACCTGCTGGCCATCCGTGAAGGGCTCCTCAGCGTGGTGTCGGCGCTGTCGTCGCTCTACCCGGTCAGCACCGTGGTGCTGGCCTGGATCGTGCTCCGGGAGCGCTTCGCCCTGATGCAGCGCGTGGGGCTGCTCCTCGCCCTCCCCGCCGCCGTCCTCATGTCCTGGTGACAGGACCGGCCCGCGAGCGGCCATCCACGGGTGATCAGTCGGGGGGCAGGATGCCGGTGACGCCCCACGACACCTGACGCGCCATAGAGCTGCGCAGGTCCTTGGTGCGGATGCCCCAGAACTCGAAGCCGTACTGGTGGGCGGCGACGTGGGCCAGCATCGACACGAGGATGCCGGCCGTGGCCATGGGATCGATCCCGCCTGGCAGACGACCTTCGCGCTGTGCCGCCCGCGTGACATCGGCCAGGGCCCTGGTGATCCCGTTGAGGAGGCCGACGCGGATCTTCTGGAAGCGGCCATCGCCCTCGTCGGTGGCGAGGTCCATGACGCGCAGCACGGCACGGTGCTCGTCCCAGAAGCCGAGGAAGGCATCGACCAACGTCAGCGCGGTGGCGGCGGCATCGTCGCCGGCCCACGAGCCGTCATCGATGATCCCGGCCAGGTGCGCGCCCTGGGCGGCCATCTCCTCGGCCAGCACGAGGATGGCCGCTTCCACGTCGGCGAAGTACTGGTAGAAGGTGGCCGGCGAGGTGCCCGCGTCACGGGCGATGTCGATCACCTTGACGTCGCGGTAGGACGTGGTGGTGAGCATCTCGCCGGTGCACTCGAGCAGGCGCTGGCGCGTCGCCCGGCCCCGGCGGCCGGGCACCCGACCATCGGCGGCCCGCAGCGAGTCCTCGTCGACGTCGTCCGGGACCGACAGCGCGGTGGGCTCGACCATTCGGCGCAGCGTACCGGTCACTCCAGGGAGGGGTCTGGATCAGCGGGGTGCGCCCTGCTGCGCAGCTCGTTCTTGAGCACCTTGTTGCTGGCGTTCATCGGCAGCGACTCGACGACCCGCACGTGGCGGGGAGCCTTGAAGTTGGCCATGTGCTCCCGCGCCCACGCCACCAGGTCGTCAGGGTCGACCACCATGCCGGCGACCGGGACCACGAACGCCATCCCCACCTCGCCCATGCGCTCGTCGGGCACGCCGATCACGCCCGCCTGCGCCACCGCGGGATGGGTGAGGAGCAGCCGCTCGATCTCGGCGGGGTAGGCATTGAACCCGCCGGTGATGAACATGTCCTTCTTGCGGTCGGTGATGGTCACGTAGCCGGCGTCGTCCATCGTCCCGATGTCGCCGGTGTGCAGCCAGCCCTCCGCGTCGATGGTCGCCGCCGTCTGCACCGGATCCTCGAAGTACTCGCGCATCACGTTGTAGCCCCGCACGACGATCTCCCCGGCGCTGCCGGGCGTCAGCTCGAGCCCGTCGTCGTCCACGATCCGCACCTCCACCCCGGGGATGGCGCGGCCGGAGCTCCCCGAGATCAGCTCGGGCGGATCGGTGGGCCAGCACACCGTGACGATGCCGCACGTCTCGGTGAGCCCGTAGGCGGTGACGACCGTCTCGAACCCGAGCTCGTCGGACATCCGCTGGATGAGCTCGACGGGCACCGGCGCGGCGCCGGTGACGGCCAGGCGCAGCGACTGCATGGCGTCCCGATCGAGCTCGGGGTGGTTGAGGAAGGTCTGGTAGATCGCCGGCGGGCCGGGCAGCGCCGTGATGGCGTGCTCGGCCACGTTGGCCATGGCCAGCGGGATGTCGAACACCGCCTGCGGCACGATGGTGGCGCCGACGGTGAGCGCCGCGATGATCCCGGCTTTGTACCCGAAGGAGTGGAAGAAGGGGTTCACGACGAGGTAGCGGTCGTCGTGGCGGAGGCCGACGATGGCGGCCCAGTCGGCGAAGCCCCGAAGGGTCTGCCCGTGGGTGGCCACCACCCCCTTGGGGTTCCCGGTGGTGCCCGAGGTGAAGAGGATGTCCGACGTGTCGTCGGCACCCAGCGACGCCACCCGGGCATCGAGGGCGGCCGGCTCCACCGTCGCCGCCCCAGCCAGGAAGTCGGCCCAGGTGACGGTGCCGGTGGGTGCGTCGCCGCGGAGCACGATCGTCTGCTCGAGGTGCGGCAGGTCGTGGCCGGCGAGCAGGGCGACGTAGTCGTTGCCCAGGAAGCCGTTGACCGTGACGAGCAGGCGGGCCCGGCTCGTCTGGAGGATGTAGGCCGCCTCCGCCCCCTTGTAGCGCGTGTTGATGGGCACGACGACACCGCCGGCGGCCTGCAGGCCGAGGAGGGCGACCACCCACTCCCACAGGTTGGGCGACCAGATGGCGATGCGGTCGCCCCGCTCGATCCCCGCGGCCAAGAAGGCACGGCCGGCCTCGTCGACCGCCGCGGCCAGACGCGCGAAGGAGAGGCGCACGTCGCCGTCGACGATGGCCTCCGCATCACCGAATCGCTCGGCCGCCGAGCGCACCAGCCCGGCGGTGGTCCCCCACTCCAGGTCGCCCCGGATCCCGGTGTCCGTGCCCGTCATCTCAGCGGCCCCAGCGTGCGAGCAGGTCGTCGGTGGTGACGATGGTGGCGAGCAGCGCCAGCGAGTTGTCGATCACGGCATCGGCGTACTCCCGCGGGATGCCACAGACGGCATCCCGGGGCACGACGACGTCGTAGCCGTGGTTGACGGCGTCCATCACCAGGTTGGCGATGGCGACGTTCACCGACACGCCGGTGACCACGATGGTGCCCACGCCGAGGTTGCGCAGCACCGGATCGAGGTCGGTGCCGGCCATGGGGCTCAGGCCGTGCGTGCGGGTGAGCACGAGATCGGCGGCCTCCGGGCCGAGCTCCGGCACCACCGCCACCTCGTCGGTGCCGGGGAGCAGCTGCACCGGCGACCTCTGCACACCGACGAAGAGCCGCGCGTTCGTGTTGGCACCCTTCCCGTCGGCTCGTCGGTAGGCCGTGCAGTGCACCACCTGGACCCCAGCGGCACGAGCGACCGGCAGCAGGCGGGCCAGGTTGGGGAGCATCTCGGCACGGGCGGCCTCGCCCAGCGCGGGCAGGGCGGATCGCTCCCCCACCACGCCGTTCTGCACCTCGGAGGTGACGACGGCCGTGTGCGCGGGGTCGAGCAGCGCGGCGAGATCGAGCGGCATCCGGCCGACACTATCGGGCTCATCTGACGCACCGTCAGATGAGCTGGCGGGCGGCTACTGGACGGGCGCCAGGTTGGCGAAGGCCCGCTCGTGGTCGATCTGGGCCTGGTCGGGGCTCCAGGGCAGCGTGCCGGCCAGCACGTAGTCGGCCGCGTGCTCAGGACGCACACGACCAGCGTCGTCGACCAGCCACACCATGGCCAGGCGCCGAGGAACCCGCACGGGACCCTCCACCCGTTCGTAGGTGCCGAACACCATGTCCCAGAACGGTGTGGTGACGCCGTGGTTGGCCATCGGGTGACCGAAGTGGTGGTGGAAGTGGTGCCGGCGCACGAAGCGCTCGTAGGGGTTGGCCACCGGCCGGCGATGGGCCCGCCAGTGGATCCAGTCGTACACGCCATAGGCCGCCACCCACCCGATGCCCAGGCACGCGCCCACCGGGCCGAGCACCCGGGCCGCGGCCAGGCTCATGCCGATGCCCACCGCCACCACGCCCGTCCACGCGAAGTACCACGACTCGAGCACCGAGTCGCGCTCGGCGTGGTGGCGCAGGTGCTCGCGCGAGGCCAAGCCCCGCCCGCGGGCCTCGTGCATGGCGAAGCGGTGCATGAGGTACTCGGCGAGGCTCCACTGCGCGAAGCCGAGGGCGACGAGCATGGCGCCCGCCAGCGCGTAGAGCGGTGCGGTCATGGCTGGGCGTCTCCATCGGGGAAGGGTCGGGCGAGGGGCTGACGGCGGGCGATGCCGTCGATCACGGCGTGGGCGTCGGCGAGGCGGGTGAGATCGGCGCCCCAGCCGACGAGCAGCCCGTCCACGAGCTGTCGGGCCAGGCGGGGCCCGTCGAGGAGCTCGGCATCCCAGCGGGCCAGCTTGCCGACCTGCAGCACGCCGTTGAGGGCGGCGGCCAGCACCACCGTGCGATCCATGTCGTCGCTCGGGCGCAGGGCACCCGCGAGGGCGGCCGCCTCGAAGCGCTCTCGGGCCAGATCGAGCAGGCGCATGATCGTGGGGATGACCCGGGCGCCTTCGTCGGTGGGCACGAGGTGGTCGGCGTCGTACATGAGCTGCTGCAAGAGGCGCTGCTCCTGCGGGAGGGTCTCGACGCTCTCGATGCAGAACCGGGCGAACCCGGCCAGGTGGGCCAGCGCCGCCACCGACGGATCGAGGTCGGCCACCCGGTCCTCGATCACCGGGCGCAGCAGCAGGTAGCTGGCTGTCAGGCGGTCGACGGCTTCCCGCTGCACCTCCGCCACCAACGCGCCCTTGGAGGGGAAGTACGTGTAGACGGTGCCCACCGCGGCGTCGACCTCGAGGGCGAGGCGCTGCATCGTCAGCGCCGCCAGGCCCTCGGACGTGGCGATGTCGAGGGCCGTATGCAGGTAGTCGCGATGGCGGGCCAGGCGGTTGCGCTGGCGGCGACCCTCCGCCGGGGCCGTCGCCGACCGATCAACTTGAACCATGTTCATAGTATGAATGGCATTCAGGCATTGGTCAAGACGGCGGTCGTCGCGTTGTCCGACTCAGGTCGACCCGTCTAGGATCTGACACACCGTCAGATCCTGGATGGAGCCCATGACCGTCACCGACCCGATCGCCGCCGACCGCCCCACCGGGTGGGAGCTGCCCACGATCGTGAGCGTGGACGATCACGTCGTGGAGCCGCCCCACGTGTGGGACACCTGGCTGCCAGAGCGCTTCCGCGACCGGGGCCCGAAGGTGGAGCGGCGCGGCATCGGCCACATGAAGCACATCGGCGGCGGCCAGTACGAGCAGACCTTCGACCCCGAGGGCCCCGAAGCCGACTGCTGGATCTACGAGGACCTCGTCTACATCCACAAGCGCCACGTGGCCGCGGTGGGCTTCGCCCGCGACGACATGACGATGTCGCCCATCACCTACGACGAGATGCGCCCGGGCTGCTACGACCCCAAGGCCCGCGTCGACGACATGGTGATGAACCACGTGGAGGCATCGCTGTGCTTCCCGTCGTTCCCCCGCTTCTGCGGGCAGACCTTCACCGAGGCCAAGGATCGCGAGCTCGGCGAGGCCTGCATCTACGCCTACAACGACTGGATGGTCGAGGAGTGGTGCGGCGACTCCGACGGCCAGCTCCTCCCGCTGCCGATCATCCCCCTGTGGGACGCCACACTGGCCGCCAAGGAGGTCGTGCGCAACGCCGAGCGCGGCGCCCGCGCCGTCTGCTTCAGCGAGATCCCGCCGCACCTCGGCCTGCCGTCCATCCACTCCGGCGAGTGGGACCCGTTCATCGCCGCCTGCCAGGACACGCAGACCGTGATCTGCATGCACATCGGCTCGTCGTCGCGCATGCCGGCCAC
>JBKJIL010000058.1:0-3085 GCA_046598435.1 Acidimicrobiales bacterium | reverse complement strand
AACGCCGACTCGGTGCCGATCACCGGGACCAGCACGAGCAGGAGGGCCAAGAGCGCGACCGCGTGCTGCCAGAACGGTCGGGCTCGGGCAGGACGCGTCGGCAAGACCTCAGCCACGCAGCGAGTAGGTGCGGATGTAGAGGGTGTCGCCGAGCAGCGGTCGCTCCACCGCGTCGATGAGGGGCAGGGAGCCGGCCAGACGATCGGTGATGTCCTCGGCGTCGGCGGCGAACCAGACCACGACGACCTGCTCGGCACCCCCTCGTCGGGCCAGCCTGGCCCCGGTGGGGAGGTCGGCCTCGCTGTAGGTGAGCCAGCGGCGGCGACCGTAGGTGGCGCCCGCCTCCCGCCCGAGGTGGGTGACGGTGGACAGCACCACGGCGTCGGGGGCTGCGGCTCGCTCGATGGCTGCGATGCCTGCGGCCACCTCGGAGGTGCGATAGGCGTGAAAGGCCAGACCACCCAGCGAGGCGACCATGGTGAGGCCCACCAGCACCGAGACCCCGGGAGTCCGCCAGCCGATGCGCTCGGCAGCCACCACTCCGAGCACGACGAGCAGAGCCCCGCTCACGAGCAGGTACCGACCGCCCCATTGCGCGACGAGATCCCCCCGCCACGAGAGGAGCCAGATGGCGGGCAGGGAGCACAGGGCCGTGACCTTGAGCAACCGGCCAGCGCCCGTCGGTCGCCACAGCAGCCCGAGCACCCCCAGCGGCGCCGCCGCGAACATGCCGGGGACGAAGGCCGGCTCGGTCAGGAGCCGCAGCACCGCCAATGCCGCCAGTGCCGCCAGCAGGACGTTCTGGAGCAACCTCGAGAGGCGGACCCGACCGGTCGCCTGGGCGGCGACGAGGACGAGCAGCACGAAGAACAGGCCACCCGTCATCAGCGCCTCCGCCGAATAGCTGGGCAGCAGCCCCGTCCCGGTGGCGAGCACGTCCTGCCATCGCTGAGAGGGCGTCTGGGCGGCACCCGAGGCGAGGCTGGTGGCCCGCCCGGCGCGACCCGCCCCTGCACCACCCCCTCCGGGCAGGTACGAGCGCTCGATCAGGAGGTTGGCGGCCACGACGGCGGCGGCGCCGACGACGGCGAGAACCGGGAGCAGCAGGTCACGCAGCCAGCGCTGCCGCACCGAGGGAGTGACGAGCACGCCGACGCCGCACGCAACAGCCACCAGCACCAGCTCGGCGCGGAGCACGCCGGCCAAGCCGAAGAGGAGCCCGATCCCCAGCGCCGTCCAGCGTCTCGGTGAGCGGATCGTCAACGCCAGCGCGGCGAGGCCGATCCCGGCCGCGGGCGCGTGCTCCCACAGGTCGGCGCCGTAGAAGCCGATCGGGCCGAGTCCGACGAGCCAGAAGGCCGCCCCGCCACGGCCCCCGAGGTGCTCCGCCATCGAAGCCGCGCTCACGGCTGCCAGGAGGACCCCGGCGATGGGCAGGGCCAGCGCCAGCGCTGGTCCCCCGAGACGCCAGAGCACTGCTTCGGCACACGTGAAGGGAAGGCTGGTGGCCTGGACCCAGCGGTCCCCCACGGGTGCGGTCTTGAGGAGCTGGTGGTGGGCACCGGTCGGGTCGAGGTCCTCGGCCCAGTAGCCGACGTCGGGATCGCAGGTGCCCCGTGCGGCGGCCACGCGTGCGGTGGCCGCCTTGCCGCCCGCATCGGACCCCGACCAAGCCGACGAGCTGCCGAGCGAGACCACGCACAGGAGAACCAGCAGCAGGCCGCCGACCCGCAGGGCAGCAGCACGCAGTCGCGCCGAATCAGCCGACCCCCCAGCCGGGGCGGACCCCTCGTCGACCTTCACCGGGCCAGTGTGTCAGCCCACGTCGCGCAGCTCGCGCTTCAGGTCCTTGATCTCGTCGCGCAGGCGGGCGGCGTACTCGAACCGCAGCTCGGCGGAGGCTTCGTGCATGTCCTCCTCGAGGGCCAGGATGAGTCGGCGCAGCTCGTCACCGGGCAGGTTGGCCAGCTCCCGGGTGAGCTTGTCGCGGCTGCGGTTGCGCTGATCACTCCCGGGGACGGGGGCCGTCTCGGCGGGGCGGAGCATGGCCAGGATGTCGGTGACGGCCTTGCGGATCGTCTCCGGGCGGATGCCGTGCTCCTCGTTGTGCTCCAGCTGCAGCTTGCGGCGCCGCTGCGTCTCGGAGATGGCCCGCTGCATCGAGTCGGTGATGCGATCGGCGTACATGATCACCTGGCCGTCGACGTTGCGAGCAGCCCGGCCCATCGTCTGGATGAGGCTCGTCTCGGAGCGCAGGAAGCCCTCCTTGTCGGCGTCGAGGATGGCCACCAGGCTCACCTCGGGCAGGTCGAGGCCCTCCCGGAGGAGGTTGATGCCCACCAGCACGTCGTACTCGCCGAGGCGGAGGTCGCGCAGGATCTCGATGCGCTGGATGGTGTCGATGTTGGAGTGCAGGTACCGCACCCGCAGGCCCTGCTCGAGCAGGTAGTTGCTGAGGTCCTCGGCCATCTTCTTGGTGAGGGTCGTCACGAGCACCCGGCCGTCGTCCGCGATGCGGCCGTTGATCTCCCCGATGAGGTCGTCGATCTGGCCCTTGGTGGGCCGCACCACCACCTCGGGGTCGACGAGGCCGGTGGGGCGCACGATCTGGCTGGCCACCTGCTGGCTCACCTGCAGCTCGAAGGGCCCCGGCGTGGCCGACACGAACACCACCTGGTTGAGCCGCTCCATCACCTCCTCGAAGCGCAGCGGGCGGTTGTCGGCCGCGCTGGGGAGGCGGAAGCCGTGCTCGATGAGCTGCAGCTTGCGGCTGCGGTCGCCTTCGTACTGGCCGTGGAGCTGGGGTACGGCCACGTGGCTCTCGTCGATCACGAGGAGGAAGTCGTCGGGGAAGAAGTCGATCAGCGTGTTGGGGGCCTCGCCGGGGCCACGGCCGTCGATGGGCGCCGAGTAGTTCTCGATGCCGTTGCAGTACCCCACCTCCTGCATCATCTCGAGGTCGTACTGCGTGCGCATGCGCAGGCGCTGCGCCTCGAGGAGCTTGCCCTCCTTCTCGAAGGTGGCGAGGCGCTCCTGGAGCTCCTGCTCGATGCGCACGATGGCCTTCTGCATGCGCTCCTCGCCG
>JBKJIL010000034.1:0-16694 GCA_046598435.1 Acidimicrobiales bacterium | reverse complement strand
GCAGGAGCGTGAACCCGAGGACGTAGACCGCGCCGGCGCACATCCCGAGGATGGCGACGAAGAAGGCCGCCGCCCGCACGTCGAACATCGACGCCGCCGCGATGAGCGACGCGCCGGCGAGGAACAGGGCACCGGTGAACACGCCCGCCTTGGGCAGGCGGCGTTGGAACACCGACAGCAGCACGACGCCGAGCGCCACGCCACACCCGAGGGCGAAGATCAGCACGCCGAACCCCTGGGTGCCGGCCCCGAGGATCCGGTCGGCGAACACCGGTCCGAGCGGCACCAGCATGCCGCCGCCGATGAGCCCGGTGGCCAGGCCCACGTTGACGGCTCGCACCACGGGGTTGACGAAGACGAACTGCCACCCTTCCTTCAGCTCGTGGAAGGCCTGCCCGAAGTCGAGACGTCGGCCCTCCTCGCGCTTGGGTCGCTCTCGGGGAGCCAGGGTGAGGCGCGACACCATGAACGCCGAGAAGAGGAACGTGCCGGCGTCGACGTAGAAGGCGATGCCCTCCTTGTTGGTGCGCAGCACGTCGAGTGCGTCGATGTGGCCCAGAGCAGACGAGAGGCTGGCCAGGAGCGAGAACAGGCCGGCGGCTATGGGCATCGTCCCGTAGGCGGCGACGAGCGACAGCGAGTTGGCCGTGGTGAGGTGATCGGGCGGCACCAGGTTCGGGACCGAGGCCTCTTTGGCGGGCGCCCACAGCAGGGTGAAGCACTCGAGCACCAGCGACGCCACCACCAGCCCGAGCACGGTGTCGACGAAGGGCAGCGACACGAGCACGGCCGCCCGCCCGATGTCGCAGGTGACCATCACCCGCTTGCGGTCGAAGCGATCCGCGACGACGCCCGACGCCGCGCCGAGGAAGAGGCCCGGCACGATCCGGGCCGCCATGACCACGCCGATGGCGGCCTCGGGCGACCCGCCGCCGATGCGGGCGGCGAGCGCGGCGATGGCGAGGAAGCCGAGCCAGTCGCCGGTGGCCGAGACGACCTGGGTCAACCACAGGTGGAAGAACTGGGGCGAGCCGAACATGCGCACGTGGAACCCGGGCTTGTCGCCCAGACCCAGCGCGGGCGCTCGTTCGGTGGGGGCATCGGATCCCACGCCGGAGGGCGCAGGATTCGACACCTGGCGCGGTTCCGCCATCAGGTCCAACTTAGGGGGCGACCGCCGTCGCTCCTGCGATCACGCGTCGAGCTGCTCTTGCGCCAGTGGCTCGGCGACGGCCATGCGAGGGCCGGCGGACTTCACGACCGCCGCCTTGGCGGCCGCCGCCTTGGTCGTCTTGGTCGCCTTCGTGGCGGTCTTCTTGGTCGCCTTCTTGGCGGTCTTCTTCGCCGCCGCCTTCTTGGGGGCGCCCTTGCGAGCCTTCTTGGCCGGTCCGGCCTCGCGGCGGATCTGCAAGAGCTCGGCGGCCCGCTCGATGGTGATGCCCTCGATCGTGTCGCCCTTGCGGAGCGACGCGTTGGTCTCGCCGTCGGTCACGTAGGGCCCGAAGCGGCCGTCCTTCACGACGACCGGCTTCTCCGACACCGGGTCGTTGCCCAGCTCCTTGAGCGGCGGCGCTGGCGCGGCCTTGCGGCGGCCGTAGGTCTTCGGCTGGGCGAGCACCGACACCGCCTCGTCGAGCTCGACGGTGAGGAGCTTCTCCTCGGCGTCGAGGCTGCGCGTCTCGTCCTTCCACTTGAGGTAGGGACCGAACTTGCCGTTGCTGGCCACGATCTCGCCACCCTCGGGGTGCTCGCCCACCACCCGCGGCAGCCGCAGCAGCTGCAGCGCGTCGTCCAGGGTGATCGTGGACAGCGACATCGCCTGGAACAGCGAGGACATCCTGGGCTTGGTGTCGGGGGGGAGGGTGTCGGCATCGCCGAGCTGGACGTAGGGGCCGAAGCGGCCGCTCTTCGCGTACACCGGCAGACCCGTCGACGGATCGGCGCCGATCGGCTCGCCCCCCTTGGGCGCCGACAGCAGCTCCACGGCCCTGTCGATGGTGAGCTCGTCGAGGGGCAGGTCCTCGGGCACGGAGGCGGTGTCCTCACCGCGCCGCACGTAGGGCCCGTAGCGGCCGTTGCGCACCACGATGGGCTCGCCGTGCTCGTCCACGCCGATCGGGATGGTGTTGATGGCCTCGGCGTTGGCCTCCTCGAGCGCCTTGGCCTTCATGGCGAGGAGACCCGGATCGCCGTTGCCGAACCAGAACTTGTGCAGCCACGGCACCCGGGCCTGGCGACCGCCGGCGATCTCGTCGAGGTCGTCTTCCATGCGGGCCGTGAACTCGTAGTCGACGAGGTGGCTGAAGTGCTGCTCGAGGAGGCTGACCACAGCAAAGGCGTCGGTGGTGGGGATCAGCGCCTGGCCCCGCTTCCACACGTAGCCGCGGTCCTGGATGGTTTGCATGATCGAGGCGTAGGTGGACGGCCGCCCGATGCCCTTCTCCTCCAGCGTCTTCACGAGGCTGGCTTCGGTGTAGCGGGGCGGGGGCTGGGTGGTGTGGCCCGACGCATCCACGGCCGGGGCCGGCAGCGACTCCCCCTCGGTCAAGGCCGGCAGCTTGGCGGTGTCCTCGCCGGCGTCCTCGGCATCGTCGTCGCCGCCGTAGCCGTACACGGCCTGCCATCCAGGGAAGGTGATCGTGCGACCTGACGCCGTCCACTCCGTGGCCACCCCATCAGTGGTGGTGGCGCCGATCCGAGCGGTGACGGTGTTGCCGCGCGCGTCGGGCATCTGGCTGGCGAGGGTGCGCTGCCAGATCAGCTCGTAGAGCCGCAGCTGGTCGCCCCGCAGCTCGCTGCGCAGCTGGTCGGGGCTGCGCCAGCTGTCGCCGGCCGGGCGAATGGCCTCGTGGGCCTCCTGGGCGTTCTTCGACTTCTTGGCGTAGGTGCGGGGGCCGTCGGTGAGGTACTCCCGACCGAACTGACGCTCGATCACCTGGCGGGCCGCCGTGATGGCGGTCGATGACAGCGTGGTGCTGTCGGTTCGCATGTAGGTGATGTAGCCCTCTTCGTAGAGGCCCTGGGCGATGCTCATCACCTGGCGGGCGCTCATCCGCAGTCGAGAGCCACCCACCTGCTGCAGCGTCGAGGTGATGAACGGCGGCTTGGGGCGAGACGTGTAGGGCTTCGTCTCCACCGTCGTGACGGCGAAGGGCTGGCCATCGAGACGGGCCCGCAACCCGAGCGCGGCGGCCTCGTCCAGCACGGCCACGTCCTCGCGTCGCACCTGCCCGGTGCTGTCGAAGTCGCGACTGCCCGCCACGCGGCTGCCGTCGATCGAGGCCAGGGACGCGGTGAACCCGGGCGTGGTCGGGAAGGCGGCGGCCAGGTCCCAGTACGACGCCGCCACGAAGGCCATGCGCTCGCGCTCACGCTCGACGACGAGGCGCACCGACGGCGACTGCACGCGACCGGCAGACAGGCCGGTGCGGATCTTGCGCCAGACCACCTCGGACACGGGGTAGCCGTAGAGGCGGTCGACGATCCGGCGACTCTCCTGGGCGTCGACGAGCCCGTAGTCGACGTCTCGCGACGCCTCGATGGCGTGCTCGATGGCGGCCTGGGTGATCTCGTGGAAGACCATGCGCTTCACGGGCACCGTCGGCTTCAGCACTTCGAGGAGGTGCCACGAGATGGCCTCGCCCTCACGGTCCTCATCAGTGGCGAGCAGGAGCTCGTCCACCCCCTTCAGCGCCTTCTTCAGGCGACTGATGGTGTCCTTCTTGCTGGCGTGCACCTCGTACTCGACGGCGAAGTCGTGCTCGGTGTCCACGTTGAGGCCCTTGGCGGGCAGGTCGCGGATGTGCCCCATCGACGAGTCGACGATGAAGTCAGGGCCCAGGAAGCCCCCGATGGTGCGGGCCTTCGCGGGGGACTCGACGATGACGAGGTACTTGGGCATCGGCGCAACCTTTGCCCTGCGACCCGGCACCTTGTCAAACGGTCGCCCTCCACCCCACCCCTGAACGGGGGCTACAGGGTCTGGATGAGGAGGGCGTCGCCCTGACCGCCGCCGCCGCACAGAGCGGCCGCGCCGAGGCCGCCGCCACGGCGGTGGAGCTCGTTGAGCAGCGTGAACGCGATGCGGGTGCCCGACATGCCGAGGGGGTGGCCGAGTGCGATGGCGCCACCGTTCACGTTGGTGATCTCGTCGGTGATGCCGAGGTCGCTCATCGACGCCAGGCCGACAGCGGCGAAGGCCTCGTTGAGCTCGAACAGCGAGATGTCGCTGACCTGCTTGCCGGCCCGCTCGGCGGCCCGCTTGATGGCCCGGGCGGGCTGGGTGAGCAGCGACGCATCGGGGCCCGCCACCTGGCCGTAGCCGACGATCTCGCCGAGGGGCTGCACGCCCAAGCGCTCAGCAGCGGCCTTCGAGGCCACGATGACCGCGGCGCCGCCGTCGGAGATCTGGGACGCGTTGCCGGCCGTGATGTTGCCAGCCTTGTCGAACGCCGGGCGCAGCGCGGCCAGCGACTCGAGGGTGGTCTCGCCGCGGACGCCCTCGTCGGTGTCGAAGACGACGGGGTCGCCCTTGCGCTGCGGGATCTCCACCTTGACGATCTCGTTGTCGAACAGCCCGTCCTTGGCCGCCCGCGCGGCCCGCTCGTGCGACTTGGCCGCGATGTCGTCCTGCAGCTCGCGGGCCAGGCCGGCCGACGCCGCGTACTTCTCCGTCCCGGCGCCCATGGCGCACTGGTCGAAGGCGCAGAACAGCCCGTCGTACATCATCGAGTCGACGACCTTCTGGTCGCCGATGCGGTAGCCGGCCCGGGCACCGGGGAGCAGGTAGGGCGCCTGGGTCATGGACTCCATGCCACCGGCGACCACCACATCGGCCTCACCCGACTGGATGAGCAGGTCGGCCAGGTGGATGGCGTTGAGGCCCGACAGGCAGACGCTGTTCACCGTTGTGGCCGGCACCGTCATCGGCAGACCACCGTGGACGGCCGCCTGGCGAGCGACGATCTGGCCGGCCCCGGCTCCTAGCACGTGGCCCATGTAGACGTAGTCGACCTGCTCCGGCGTGAGCCCGGCCCGCACCAGGGCCTCCTTGATGGCGAAGCCACCGAGCTCGGCGGCGGAGAAGCCCGCCAGCGCGCCGGACAGCTTGCCGATCGGCGTACGGGCACCAGCAAGGATCACGGAACCAGCCATGTAGAACTCCCCCAAAGACGTCGGGTGTGGTCCTGCCAGCGTAGTGAGGGGTCCGCGAAGGCGGCCAGACGGCGGTGACGCTCAGGCGGTGACGTCGGTCGGGAAGGCGTCGTCGACGGCGTGGGTGATGGCCGACGCCAGCATCCCGTCGAGGCGAGCCCGGTGGCCGCCGCGTGAGAGCCGGGCGGCGTCACCCGCGAAGAAGTGGCCGATCTGGGCGAACTCATCCGTGTCGGTGAGGTCGATCACGACGTCACCGCGCTGCGCTCGGGCGACGGCGACGATGACGGCCGCCCGCTCCTCGGCGGCCTCCAGGACGCGCCGGGCCTTGGCGATCAGCAAGTCGGCCTCGCTCTCGCGCACCCGGGCATAGTGATCGGCGTGCTCGTGCCGGCGCTGCACCTCGGCCTCGGCCTCCTCGAGCAGCTGGCGGGCCACGGCGTACCCGACCGCATGGCTCACCGGACCAACCGCAGGTCCTGCATTGCGTTCGCCCATGCCCGCCTCCGTCGCCTCTCCAACGAAGCGTAACGGTTGGCCCTCCGTTCGTCACCCCGCTACCGTTGTCCGACCTGCAGCGGGCCAATGACGTCCCACCGCAGAGCTCTGGACCTGTACGCCCGATCCACCGCTCCACGGGAATGGACAATCGAATGCCCCAGCAGCCCGCACCTCTCGGTGCCACCCGCGGCGTGTCCGTCGCACCGGCCAAGCAAGGTCTCTACGACCCTCGCTTCGAGCACGACGCCTGCGGCGTGTCCTTCGTGGTCGACATGCACGGCCGCCCGACCCACCGGATGGTGCAGCTCGGGCTGCAGTCGCTGTGCAACCTCGACCACCGGGGCGCCACCAATGCCGAGGCGAACGTGGGCGACGGCGCCGGGATCCTCATCCAGGTGCCCGATCGCTTCCTGCGGGAGGTCGCCGGCTGCGACCTGCCCCCCGCCGGCGAGTACGCCACCGGCATCGGGTTCCTGCCCCGGGCGCCGGAGGCGCTGGCGGCCGCCAAGGCCGGGATCGAGAAGATCGCGGCGGCCGAAGGGCTGCGGGTCCTCGGTTGGCGAACGGTGCCCATCGACAACTCGATGATCGGCCGACAGGCCCTCGACGTCGAGCCCAGCTTCGAGCAGGTGTTCGTGGCCGCGGCCGACGAGACGTCGCCGCTGGCGGGCATCGAGCTGGATCGCCGCTGCTTCGTCCTGCGCAAGCGTGCCGAGCACGAGCTCGAGCTCGCTGGCGAGTCCGTCTACTTCCCGAGCCTCTCGGCGCGCACCCTCGTGTACAAGGGGATGCTCATCTCCCACCAGGTCGGTGACTTCTTCCTCGACCTCGCCGACGAGCGCGTCGAGTCGTCGCTGGCGCTGGTCCACTCGCGGTTCTCCACCAACACCTTCCCGTCGTGGCCGCTGGCCCACCCGTACCGACTCGTCGCCCACAACGGCGAGATCAACACCGTGATGGGCAACGAGAACTGGATGCGGGCCCGCGAGGCCCTCCTCGAGAGCGACCTGATCGACGGCCTCGAGCGGGCCTTCCCGATCTGCACGCCCGGCAGCTCGGACACCGCCCGCTTCGACGAGGCTCTCGAGCTGCTCCACCTCGGGGGCTACTCGCTCCCCCACGCCGTGCTCATGATGATCCCGGAGGCCTGGGAGCACCACGAGTCCATGCCCGACTGGAAGCGCGACTTCTATCGCTTCCACGCCAGCGTGATGGAGCCCTGGGACGGGCCGGCGTCGATCGCCTTCACCGACGGCAGCGTCATCGGTGCCGTGCTCGACCGCAACGGCCTGCGCCCGTCGCGCTATTGGGTCACCGAGGACGGCCTCGTGGTCATGGCCTCTGAGGTGGGCGTGCTGCCCATCGATGTGTCCACGGTCGTGCAGAAGGGTCGCCTCCAGCCGGGCCGCATGTTCCTCGTGGACACCAAGCAGGGTCGGATCGTCGGCGACGACGAGATCAAGGAGGCCCTGGCCACCCAGCAGCCCTACGCAGAGTGGCTCCACGCCGGCCTCGTGCACCTCGACGACCTCCCGGCGCGCGACTTCCTCACGCCACAGCACGCGTCGGTCGTGCGGCACCAGCGGACGTTCGGGTACACGTCCGAGGAGCTGAAGATCCTGATCGGACCGATGGCGCGCACCGGCGCCGAGCCGATCGGCTCGATGGGCACCGACACGCCCGTCGCCGTCCTCTCGGACCGTCCTCGCCTGCTGTTCGACTACTTCCAGCAGCTGTTCGCCCAGGTCACGAACCCGCCGCTCGACGCCATCCGGGAGGAGCTCGTCACATCGATGGGCTCCACGCTCGGCCCGGAGGGGAACCTGCTGCGTCCCGGCCCCGCCTCCTGTCGCCAGGTGGTGCTGCCGTACCCGATCGTCACGAACGCCCAGCTGGCCAAGCTGCTCTACATCAACGACGACAACGACATGCCCGGCTTCAAGCCGTTCGCCATCGACGGCCTGTACCCCGTGGCCGCGGGCGGCGATGGCCTGCGCCGAGCCCTCGAGGAGGTGCGCGCCAAGGTGAGCGCGGCCATCGCCCAGGGCGCCAAGATCATCGTGCTCTCCGACCGGTTCTCCTCGGCCGAGCTGGCGCCGATCCCGTCGCTCTTGCTCACGGCGGCCGTGCACCACCACCTCATCCGCGAGAAGACCCGCACCCAGGTCGGCCTCGTCGTCGAGTGCGGCGACGCCCGCGAGGTGCACCACATGGCGCTCCTGCTCGGCTACGGCGCCGCCGCCATCAACCCGTACCTCGCCTTCGAGACGATCGACGATCTCATCGATCAGGGCGTGCTGACGGGCATCACGAAGCACCAGGCCGTCAAGAACTTCGTCAAGGCCAGCACCAAGGGCGTGCTGAAGATCATGTCCAAGATGGGCATCTCCACCGTCGCCTCCTACACGGGGGCGCAGGTGTTCGAGGCCATCGGCCTGGCCCAGGGCATGGTGGACGAGTACTTCGCCGGCACCACCAGCCGGATCAGCGGCGTCGATCTCGACGTGATCGCGGAGGAGGTGGCCGCCCGCCACCGCTTCGCCCATCTGCCGCGGCCCGAGGAGGCGGCCCACCGCGACCTCTGGGTGGGCGGCGAGTACCAGTGGCGGCGTGAAGGCGAGCACCACCTCTTCAACCCCGAGACGGTGTTCAAGCTGCAGCACGCCACGCGCACCAAGCGCTACGACATCTTCAAGGACTACACGAGCCGCGTCGACGACCAGGCCCGCCGTCTGGCCACCCTGCGCGGGCTCTTCGAGCTGCGCACCGACCAGCGTCTGCCGGTGCCTCTCGATGAGGTGGAGCCGGTGAGCGAGATCGTGAAGCGGTTCTCCACCGGCGCCATGAGCTACGGCTCGATCTCGATGGAGGCGCACCAGACGCTCGCCATCGCCATGAACCGCATCGGCGGGAAGTCGAACACCGGCGAAGGCGGCGAGGACCCGGAGCGCCTGCACGACCCGGAGCGGCGCAGCGCCATCAAGCAGGTGGCATCGGGTCGCTTCGGCGTGACGTCGGAGTACCTCACCAACGCCGACGACCTGCAGATCAAGATGGCCCAGGGCGCCAAGCCCGGCGAGGGCGGCCAGCTCCCCGGCGGCAAGGTGTACCCGTGGATCGCCCGCACGCGGCACTCCACCCCTGGCGTCGGGCTCATCTCCCCGCCGCCCCACCACGACATCTACTCGATCGAGGATCTGAAGCAGCTCATCCACGATCTCAAGAACTCCAACCCGTCGGCTCGCGTCCACGTGAAGCTGGTGGCCGAGGTCGGGGTGGGCACCGTGGCGGCCGGCGTGTCGAAGGCCAAGGCCGACGTCGTGCTCATCTCGGGCCACGACGGCGGCACCGGCGCCAGCCCCCTCAACTCGCTCAAGCACGCCGGGGCCCCGTGGGAGCTGGGCCTGGCCGAGACGCAGCAGACCCTGCTGCTCAACGGCCTCCGGGACCGCATCGTCGTGCAGGCCGACGGGCAGATGAAGACCGGGCGCGACGTCGTCATCGCCACCCTCCTCGGCGCCGAGGAGTTCGGCTTCGCCACCGCGCCGCTCGTGGTCTCGGGCTGCATCATGATGCGGGTCTGCCACCTCGACACCTGCCCGGTGGGCGTGGCCACCCAGAACCCCGAGCTGCGGGCTCGCTTCAACGGCAAGCCCGAGTTCGTCGAGACGTTCTTCGAGTACATCGCCGAAGAGGTGCGCGAGCTGCTCGCCTCCCTCGGCTTCCGCACCCTCGCGGACGCCGTCGGCCACGTCGAGGCGCTCGACACCAAGCAGGCCGTCGACCACTGGAAGGCCAGCGGACTCGACCTCTCGCCGATCCTCCATCAGCCCGAGAGCCCCTTCGAGCAGGACCTGCGCTGCACCGGGGTGCAGGACCACGGCCTGGCCGATGCTCTCGACAACGAGCTGATCCGCCTGGCCGAGCCTGCGCTGGAGCGCTCGGAGCCCGTCGAGATCGATCTCCCGATCCGCAACGTCAACCGCACGGTCGGCACGATGCTCGGCCACGAGGTCACCAAGCGCCATCGCGGGGCGGGGCTGCCCGACGACACGATCCAGATCCGCTTCACCGGCTCGGCCGGTCAGAGCTTCGGCGCCTTCGTGCCCCGCGGCATCACGCTGCGGCTCGAGGGCGACGCCAACGACTACGTGGGCAAGGGCCTCTCCGGGGGTCCCCTCATCGTGCGCCCGCCGGCCGACGCCCACCCGGGGTTCGTCCCCGAGGAGAACGTCATCGCCGGCAACGTGATGCTCTACGGCGCCACCGGCGGCGAGGCCTACGTGCGCGGCATCGTGGGCGAGCGCTTCTGCGTGCGCAACTCGGGTGCCACGGCGGTGGTGGAGGGCGTGGGCGACCACGGCTGCGAGTACATGACCGGCGGCCGGGCCGTCGTGCTCGGCCCCACCGGCCGGAACTTCGGCGCCGGGATGTCCGGCGGCATCGCCTACGTGTTCGACCCCGACGACACCCTCTACCGGCGGCTCAACGCCGAGATGGTGGACCTCGAACCGCTCGATTCGGACGATGGCGAGTGGCTCCGTGACACGCTGCGAACCCACGCCCAGCTGACCGGCTCGACGGTGGCGGGGACGTTGCTCGAGCGCTGGCACAGCGAGGTGCGGCGCTTCAAGAAGGTGATGCCCCGCGACTACAAGCGGGTGCTGGAAGCGGCGCGCATCGCCGAGGAGTCAGGGCTGGACGTCGACGAGGCCATCATGGCCGCCGCCCACGGATAAGGACGCGAGATCATGGGTGATGTCAAAGGGTTCCTGAAGCACGGCCGGGAGACGCCCACGCGGCGCCCCGTGCCCGTCCGCCTGCTCGACTGGAAGGAGGTGTACCAGGACTTCCCCGAGGACCACCTGCAGACGCAGGCGTCGCGGTGCATGGACTGCGGCATCCCCTTCTGCAACAACGGCTGCCCCCTGGGCAACCTGATCCCCGACTGGAACGACCTCGTGTACCGCGGTCGCTGGCGCGACGCCATCGATCGGCTGCACGCCACCAACAACTTCCCCGAGTTCACCGGCCGCCTGTGCCCAGCACCGTGCGAGGGGGCCTGCGTGCTCGGCATCAACCAAGACCCGGTCACCATCAAGCAGGTCGAGGTGGAGATCGTCGATCGGGCCTGGGACGAAGGCTGGATCGTGCCGGTCGTGCCCTCCGTGCGCACCGGCAAGAAGGTCGCCGTCATCGGTTCGGGCCCCGCCGGCCTGGCCGCCGCCCAACAGCTCACCCGGGCCGGACACGACGTCGTGGTGTTCGAGCGGGCCGATCGCATCGGCGGGCTGCTGCGCTACGGCATCCCCGAGTTCAAGATGGAGAAGCGCCACCTCGACCGCAGGCTCGGCCAGATGGAGGCCGAGGGCACCGAGTTCCGCACCAGCGTGAACGTCGGCGTCGACGTCACCGTGGAGCAGCTGCAGGCCGACTTCGACGCCGTGGTCCTCGCCGGCGGCGCCACCGTCTGGCGCGACCTACCCGCGCCCGGCCGTGAGCTGGCCGGCATCCACCAGGCCATGGAGTTCCTGCCCTGGTCGAACAAGGCCCAAGAGGGCGACCTCTCCGTCGAGGACGTGCCCATCAGCGCCACGGGCAAGGACGTCATCATCATCGGGGGCGGCGACACCGGGGCCGACTGCCTCGGCACATCGCACCGTCACGGCGCCCGCTCGGTCACCCAGCTCGAGATCCTCCCCCGCCCCGTCGACGGCCGGCCCGATGCCAACCCGTGGCCGACCTACCCGATGAGCTACAAGGTGACCTCCGCTCACGAGGAGGGCGGCGAGCGCGTCTACGCCGTCAACACCGAGTGCTTCCTGGGCGACGACGACGGGCACGTGCGGGCGCTGCGCCTCCACGAGGTGGAGCTGAGAGACGGCCGCTTCGAGAAGGTCGAGGGCAGCGATCGCGAGGTCCCCACCCAGCTCGTGCTCTTGGCCATGGGCTTCCTCGGCCCGCAGCGCGACGGTCTGCTCGAGCAGCTCGGCGTGGAGCTCGACCCCCGCACGAACGTGGCCCGCGACGACGAGTTCGCCAGCTCCGTCGCCGGGGTCTTCGTGGCCGGGGACATGGGTCGAGGCCAGAGCCTCATCGTGTGGGCCATCGCCGAGGGCCGCAGCTGCGCGGCGTCGGTCGACCGCTACCTGATGGGCGAGACGGCGCTGCCCGCCATCATCGCCCCCACCGACCGCCCTCTGGTGTAGCCACCGCGCCGGCATCGGCCGACCCGACGCCGTCGCGTCCACCGGCCTCGGCGACGTGAGGGGCCAGGCCGGGGCAGGCCGCGAAACCCTCGACCCGCCGCGCCCCTCGATGAGGCACCCTGTGCCGGTGACGATCGAGGTTCGGGGGCTCACGAAGACCTTCACCACGGGGCGTCGGCGCGCCCGTCGCTCCGTCGAAGCCGTCCGGGGCATCTCGTTCTCCGTCGAGGCGGGCGAGCGGCTGGCCTACATCGGGCCCAACGGCGCGGGGAAGTCGACCTCGATCAAGATCCTCACCGGCATCCTCCACCCGACCAACGGCCAGGCCACCGTGCTGGGGCTCGTGCCGTGGGACGACCGTCGGCGGCTGGCCGCTCGCATCGGCACCCTTTTCGGCCAGCGGTCGCTGCTGTGGCTGGAGCTGACGCCGCGCCAGTCGTATCGGATGCTGGGCGCCATCTACGGGCTCGACCGTGCCCACGAGCGCGCCCGGGTGGCTGCGCTGGCCGAGCTCCTCGATGCCGAGGACCTCGTCGATGTCGCCGTGCGCCACCTGTCGCTGGGTCAGCGCATGCGCTGCGAGCTCCTGGCCTGCATGCTCCACCAGCCCGAGGTGCTGTTCCTCGACGAGCCCACCATCGGCCTCGATCTCCTGGCCAAGCAGCGCTTCCGGGAGCTGCTCGTGCGCCTCAACGAGGAGCAGCGCACGACGATCTTCCTCACCAGCCACGACGTGGCCGACATCGAGCACGTCGCCGAGCGAGCACTCGTCATCAACCACGGCCAGGTGATCTACGACGACTCGGTGAGCACGATGCGACGGGCCCTGCTGTCCACGAAGCGCATCGACGTCGGCCTCGGTGAGCCGGTGGGCGCCCCCGAGCTGGCGGGGGTCAGCGTGCTCGAGCACTCGGACACCTCACTGCAGCTGATCGTCGACACCACGGCCACCAGCGTCCGATCGGTGCTGAACGCGCTGCTCGACGGCCCATCGGTCATCGACATCTCCGTCGTCGACCCGCCTCTCGAGCAGGTCATCGCCGAGATCTACGCCCGCCCCCGTCATGTCGACTGACCCGCGTGGCGCCACCCACGGAGGGCCCGGCCGCGCCGCCTGGGTCTCGTTCTCGACGGCCGCGCAGCGAGCGATGGCCGATCCGGGCGGGGTGGCCGTCTCGGTCCTGTTCTACGCCATCGTCATCGCCGTGCTGGCCGGGGTGTGGCGGGTGGCGGCGGCCGCCAACGGCGGCGCCGTCGTCGGGTACTCCGCCGTGGCGCTCACCTGGTACATCGCCACGTCCGAGGCCACCACGCTGGCGCTCAACGCCCGGATGATCGACGAGCTCGGCTCGGACATCGCCTCGGGGGCCATCGCCGTCGAGCTGCTCCGACCGGCGTCGGCGCTGTGGCTCCGCGTGGCCGCCCAGCTCGGTCGGGCTCTGCCCCGGCTGTGCGCCATCGCGCCCGTGGGCGCTGTCCTCGCCACGCTCACCGCCGGCGGTCCCCCGCACTGGGGCGCCCTCGCGCTCGCTGTTCCCAGCATCGCGCTCGCGCTGATGCTCAACGTCGTGGCCCAGCACGCCTTCGGGGCGAGCGCCTTCTGGCTGCGCAACGCGGGGACGGCGTGGTACCTCTACCAGAAGCTGGTGTTCGTGCTCGGAGGGATGCTCATCCCGCTCGAGGTCTTCCCACGCTGGCTCGAGACGATCACCCGCTACCTGCCCTTCCGGTCGATGGCCTACGCGCCGGCCCGCCTGGCCTCGGGGCACGTGGAGCCCGGTCTCTTGCTCGAGCAGGTGGGATGGCTCGCTGTCCTCGCGTTCGTGGCCACCAGGGTCTTCGCGACCGGCGAGCGGCGACTGCAGGTGGTCGGAGGATGAGAGCGCTGCTGGCCACCTCGAGGGCGGCGTTCCTCGACGCGGCGGCCAACCCGCGGGCGCTGGTGGCGCAGATGTCGGTGATGATCGTGAACGACGGCGTGTGGATCGTGTTCTGGACCCTCTTCTTCCGTCGCACCGGCCAGCTCGGCGGGTGGGACCTCGACGGCATCATCGTGCTGCAGTCCGTCCTCACGGCCAGCGGTGGGATCGCGCTGGGGCTCGTGGCCAACGCCCGCCGCATCGGCGTCCTCGCGCTCGAAGGCGGCCTCGACCCGGTGCTGGCGCTGCCCACCTCCACCCTCGGCCACGTCCTGGCCCGCCGCGTGGAGCCCACCAACCTCGGGGACCTCGTGTTCGGGGTCGTGCTCTTCGCCGTGGCCGGGCACCCCACGCCGGGCCGGGTGGCGCTCTTCGTGGTCGTCGTCCTGGCCTCGGCCACCTTGCTGACCGGGTTCCTCGTGCTCACCGGGTCGTTGGCCTTCTTCGCGGGCCGCGGCGAGAGCGGCGAGCTCGGGTTCCACGCCATGGTGCTGCTCGGCTCCTACCCGGTCGACATCTTCGCCGGCACGGCCAAGGTGCTCCTCTACACGGTCATCCCGGCCGCGTTCGTGTCGACGGTGCCCGCGCGCCTGGTCGCCGACTTCGACGCAGCCCAAGCGTCAGGCTTGCTGGCCATGTCCGGAGGCGTCGCGCTGCTCGCCGTCCTCGTCTTCCGCGCGGGCCTGCGCCGCTACACCTCAGGCGCGGTCTGGACCCGGGCCTGACCGCCCGCGAACAGGCGCGAGCGGGTCAGCCGACGGGCGAGGCGACGGCGCGGTCCGGGCGAGGCGCCCAGATGTCGTTGCAGGACTCGCACACCTCGGCAGGGATGACCCCCGCCCGCATCAAGAGGGCGAACGCCTTGCAGCCGAGGCAGAACCCGGCGAAGGCCTCCAGCGAGGCCGCCACCACCAGCAGGCCCAGCACCACCTGCGCGAGGTCGAAGCGGTCGAAGCCGAACGTGAGCACGGCCGCGGTGAGGGTGAAGGCGGCGCCGACGCCCTGGGCGAAGCGCTTGGGCGGCCCGGCCACCAGCTTGGGCTCGAGGCCGAGGGCCGGCGTGACGACCCGGGTGACGAGCTGGCCCAGCGGGCTGAGCGTCGGACCTGAGAGCACCCGAGCCACGAAGCCATAGGCGAGCACGACGGTCATCCAGCGCACGTCGAAGACGATCGTGGCCGTGGCCAGCAGCACCACGCCGGTGGCGACGAGGCGGGCCGAGATCTCGTTGACCGGGTTGGGGAAGCGGAAGACCTGCACGGCACCATGATACCCGACCAACTCGGTCAACAATCAAGCTCCCGCGCGGTCAGAAGCGGGCGAGGTGCTGGCTCAGGTGGCCGACCAGGTCGGCGAGGTAGCGGCGCTCGGCCCAGCGCCAACGCCCATCGGGAGTCCGCACGAACCGGTCGAGGTAGCGCCCGGCCATGATCGGCTGGAGCGAGAGCTCCTCGGTGGCCTGGAACAGCACGAACGACGACCTGGCGCGGATGACGTCGTCGCCCTCGGCCGTGAGCACCGTGTTGCCCACCATGTGCTTCGTGCGCGGCTCGCCGTCGTGCAGCTTCACCATCCGCCGGTAGAAGGCAGCGATGCCCTCGGCGCCGCGTGCCAGCTCGATCCCGTCTTCCGTGGCGAGCACGCCGTCGTCGCCGAAGAGCTCGCCGACGCCCGCGTGGTCGGCCAGGTCGATCCGCTCCGAGTAGGTCCCGAGCAGGTTGCGGATGTGGTCCCCGTCGCTCAGCATTCGCCCGGTTGTACCAGGCTGGGCGCGGATCTGTAGGTTTCGGCCCATGCAGGACTTCCTCGACGCCATCGAAGGCGGTGCCTCTGGTGAGGACATCGCCGCCATGCCGATCCCCGAGAGCTACCGGGGCGCCTACGTGCTCCGCAGCGAGCAGGACATGTGGGAGGGGGTCGAGTCGGCGGACAAGGACCCCCGCAAGTCCTTGCACGTCGGCGAGGTGGCCACCCCCGAGCTGGCCCCCGACGAGGTGTACCTGGGCGTGATGGCGTCCTCCATCAACTTCAACACCGTCTGGACCTCGATCTTCGAGCCCATGTCCACCTTCGGGTTCCTCGACCGGCTCGGCAAGGAGTCGGTGTGGGGCAAGCGCCACGCACTCGACCACCACGTGGTCGGCTCTGACGCATCCGGCGTGGTGCTGCAAGTGGGCTCCGCCGTGCGGAACTGGAAGCCCGGCGACCGCGTCGTCGTGCACTGCAACCACCTCGACGACCAGGACCCCTCCGCCCACGACGACTCCATGCTGGCCGCCAACCAGCGCATCTGGGGCTTCGAGACGAACTTCGGCGGCCTGGCCGACCTCGCCGTGGTGAAGGCGAACCAGCTCATGCCCAAGCCGGCCCACCTCACCTGGGAGGAGGCGGCCGTCAACGGGCTGTGCGCCTCCACCAGCTATCGCATGCTCGTGGGGCGGCATGCCGCCCAGATGAAGCAAGGCGACTCCGTGTTCGTCTGGGGCGCCACCGGCGGGATCGGCGCCTATGCCATCCAGCTGGTGCTCAACGGCGGCGGCACCCCGGTCGGCGTGGTGTCCAGTCCCGAGCGGGTGAAGCTCCTCGAGGCCATGGGCTGCGATGCCGTGATCGACCGCGCCGCGGAGGGCTACAAGTTCTGGTCCGACGAGCACACGCAGGACGAGTCGGAGTGGCGGCGCCTGGGCAAGAAGGTCCGTGGCCTGATCGGCGAGGACCCGAGCATCGTGTTCGAGCACCCCGGTCGCTCGACCTTCGGGGCGTCGGTGTTCATCGCCAAGCGGGGCGGCACCGTCGTCACCTGCGCGGCCACGCCCGGCTTCATGCTCGAGTACGACAACCGCCACCTCTGGATGAAGCTGAAGCGGATCGTGTCGTCCCACTTCGCCAACTACCAGGAGGCCTGGGACAT